>CAIZWU010000203.1 GCA_903936775.1 uncultured bacterium
CGGCTGGGCCACACCGAGCATGTCCAGCAGGGTCGGTGAGATGTCGGCGAGGATGCCGTTTTTCACGCTCCATTCGGCGTGGTCGGCGGAGACATAGATCCCGTGGACGAGGTTGGTGGTGTGGGCGGTGTTGGGGGTGCCGTCGGGATTGCGCATCAGTTCGCAGTTGCCGTGGTCCGCAGTGATGAAGAGCTTGCCGCCGAGGGCGAGGGTGGCTTCGACGACGAGGCGGACCGCGAGGTCGATGGTCTCGCAGGCGTGGATGCCGGCTTCAACGACGCCGGTGTGGCCGACCATGTCAGGGTTGGCGAAGTTGAGGATGACGAGGTCGTAGTTTTCGAGGCGGTGGATGACCTCGAAAGCGAGGTCAGGCGCGCTCATTTGCGGCTTTTTGTCGTAGGTGGGCACTTCTTTGGGACTGACCGCCATGTAGCGGTCCTCGCCGGGATTGGGGATTTCGACCCCGCCATTGAAGAAGAAGGTGACGTGCGGATACTTTTCGGTCTCCGCGGCGCGGAGTTGGGTCAGACCGGCGGCGGCGACCACCTGGCCGAGCAACTGGTCCATGCTTTCCGGAGTGAAAATGACGCGGGCGCCGAGGGCGGCGTAGGTGGCGTCGTATTCTGTTAGGGTGTAGTAGCCGACCTTCGGCGAAATGGTGCGCTCGAAGCCGGTAAAGTCGGCTTTGAGGAAGGCGTCGCTGAGCTGGCGGACGCGGTCGGCGCGGAAGTTGAACCAGAGCACGACATCGCCATCACGGAAGCGCGCTTCGTTGGCGTGGCTCAGAATGAGGGGCTGGAGGAATTCGTCGCCCCGGGGGTCGGTGGTATAGGATTTTCTGATGGCATCGGCCGGGGAGCCGGTGATGGCTTCGCCTTGGCCCAGCACGATGGCATCCCAGGCGAGTTTGCTGCGTTCCCAACGGTGGTCGCGGTCCATGGCATAATAACGGCCGATCACGGTGGCAATTTTGGCGCCGCTGGGGGCGAGGTCCCGTTCCAGTTTGGCCATGTATCCGGCTCCACCCTGGGGAGCGGTGTCGCGGCCATCGGTGATGGCATGGACCATGAGATCGGTGACGCCGGCGGCTTTGGCGGCATCGCAGAGGGCCGTGAGGTGGTCCTGGTGGCTG
The DNA here is from genome assembly GCA_903936775.1 of uncultured bacterium. Lineage (GTDB taxonomy): Bacteria > Verrucomicrobiota > Verrucomicrobiia > Verrucomicrobiales > V1-33 > CAIZWU01. The sequence goes on from CAIZWU010000203.1 coordinate 1,133, forward strand.
TGGACGCCGCCGTCCGAGACCAGACCGAGGAAGTGGAGGCGATGCCCGCGGGCTTTGGCAAACGCTTCCTGGAGGACGGCATTTTCCTGGAGGGTGCCTTCGCGGATGGCTTTGTTGATGCGGGTGAGGTCCTGATAAACGATACGCCCGGCTCCGAGGTTGAGGTGGCCGACTTCGCTATTCCCCATCTGTCCGGCGGGCAGGCCGACGTCTTCGCCGCTGGCGCTGACGGTGCCGCGCGGATAGGTGGCGTAGAGGTGCTCGTGGAAAGGGGTACGGGCGAGCAGGGTGGCGTCGCCATTGGCCACGGCTTCGGTTTTTCCGCCGGGATTGATGCCCCAGCCGTCGCGGATGATGAGAACTACAGGTGATTTAGCCATGGGAGGAGAAACCACGGCTGGCGGGGATTTGCCACGGGGAAAATCAGGGCGTGGGCACGGTTGGGGGCTTGCGGGCGGGAAGGAAGGTGAGGAGGGCGACGCCGCAGGCGAGGAGGAGGCTTCCGATGCCCGGCCAGGGGATACCTATTTTTGGCAGGAACCAGGTGGCGGCGTGGAGGGTCAGGAGAGCGGTGGAGAGGGCGAGCCAGACGGTGCGGGCGCGGCCGGTGGTGGCGGTGAGGCCGAGCAGGAGGAGGGGCCAGAGGAGAATATGATTGTAGGGATACCGGTAGGCGGGGAGGAGGTAGTCGCCGATGACGATCCAGGCGCTGAGGGCCCACCAGAAACGCGGGGTGCCGGTTTGACCGCGGCGCATCAGGAGGAATCCTGACAAGGCGGCGAGGATGGCCCAGGTGCCGAGGAGAAGGGAAGGCTGGAGCTGGAAGGAGACGATTTTGTAGAGGGAGGTGTCGGCGAAGGGGATGCGCGCGAAGCCGCCCAGGGTGTCGAGGGGGATGCCTTCGATGACCTCGTTGGGCGTGAAACGGGCGGGCGGGAGTTTGGTTTGCTCCAGGTAAAGCCGGGCGTGGATGGCCATGGCTTTAAAATAGTTCTGCCAGATGGAAACGCCGGCGAGGAGGACGGGGAGCAGGGCCCAGACGACGAGGCCGGTGGCGGCGGCGAGGAGGGCGGTGGTTTTGCGCCGGGCAGCGCTGACACCGAGCAGGATGCCGTAGGTGGGGCGCAGGAGGGTGAGCAGGGAAACGGTCAGGCCTTCCAGCGATGGGCCGCGTTTTCCGGGCTGCTGGCCCCAGTGGATCAGGCTGAGAAAGAGGGCGGCGTAGAGGACGTAGGATTGGCCCCGGTCCAGATGGAGCCGCCAATGGGGGCTGAGGCAGAAAAGGCAGGTGAGCAGGCCGCCCCATATCCAGTCGGCGCGGGGACTGCGCCGCGCCCAGGCATAAAAACCGAGACCGAGACTGGCATATTGGATCAGAAACCAGAGGCCCTGGGTGAGGCGGTAGTTGAGGTTTTTGAAGGGCAAAAAAGCCGTCAGGGTGACCGGAGTGACGGTGGTATGGCTGACGGGGGAGGACGGGGAATTGAAGAGATCGCAGAAGCGGTCGTCTTCGGTGCGGGTCCATTTGTAAAAATAGGGGTCGCGGTGCTCGGAAGCGAGCCGGACGCCAGTGATGCGGTTCCTCAGGTCGATGCTGCCGCCCCGGGCGGTGTTGAGGGCATCCTGGATGAATCCCCAGACCGCGAGGAGGGCCACGATCATGAAGATCGTGAAGACCGGGCTGGTGGAAGGGGGGGCGTCGGAGGAAGGCATACCCGCAGCAAGACACAGCCGGGCAGGGGCGGCAAATGGTTGTGGGGAGATTTCCCTGGTCCTGGGAAACCCCGGCTGGCTGGTTAGCCCTTTTTCTTCAGCCCGGCCAAATACTCCACGAGGTCCACCAGCTGGGTTTCCTCCATCACGGTGTGCAGGCCCGGGGTCATGAGGGAAACCCCGAGCGGGGTTTTGCTGGCGACGTTGGCCTTGGGGGTTTTTTGCACCACGCCGCCGGGGACCCGGAGGGCGAGTTCCTCGGCCGTTTCACTGGCGACCATGCCGATGAAGGTCTCGCCGGATTTGGTTTTCACCTCAAAACCCTCGAAACCGAAGCTGATCCCCGCACTGGGATTCAGGATGGAATCATAAAGGGCTTCCTTGGCCAGTTTGCTGCCGATTTCCGAGAGGGCAGGGCCGAAGTCGATGCCCACGCCGTTCACCTGGTGGCAGGTGAAACAATAAGACATGAAGACCAGTTGGCCCTTGGCGGCATCGCCGGGGCGTTTGGCCAGTTCCGCGACGGGAGGCAGTGGTTTTTTGGCAACCATCTGGAACAGGACCGCGGCTTCGGTGCGGACGGCTTCGTCCGTGGAAGTGGTCAGGGCGGTGCCGGCGGCGTCGCGGACATCGTCCGGCAGGGATTTGGCGCGGGCAGCTTCGAGCAACGCTTTTTGGCCGGCTGCCCCTTGGCCGAGGGCTTTTACGGTGCGGATCCTGGCTTCCGGGGCGGTGCCTGGGGTGGTCACCGCACTGAGGGCGAGGGCGACGGCTTCCTGACTGCCAACGTTGGCGATGCTCTCCAGCAAAGCCCCGGCGGCCTCCGGGGCCAGACCGGTCAGGGATTGGCGGAGGGTTTCCTGCTGGCCGAGTTTGAGGAGGAGTTTGACGGCTTCCCCGGCTTTGGGAGTGCCGGCCTCGTCTGTGGTGATTTTCAGCAAGGTGCCGGCCTGGGTGCCGATCCGGTATTTCTCGACGAGGGTGAAATATTCATCGCTGCCGGCGGTGGCGTCGAGGTAGCGGTTGATGGCTTCCTGGGTTTTCGGATTGGCCTTGGCGTAGTCGAAGGAACTGAGGCGCTGGATCGTCTGCACGATGCGTTTGTCGGCATCGGAGACCTCGGCGGCGGCGAGGGATGTGCTGGTGAGGAGGGCAAG
>CAIZWU010000204.1 GCA_903936775.1 uncultured bacterium
GAGATCCCGGCCAAGCGGCCGACCCGCGGCAAGCCCAACGGCCGCTGGCTGACGCTGTGGGGACGCAGTGGCACCGGCAAGTCGATGCTGGCCCGCGGCATCTACGAGGCCTTCCCGCGCCGGGCGCACTGGCTGGACTGGGTGGATCTCTGCCGGCGCTACCAGAGCAAAGACGACATCAACAGGGCGCTGCGGTGGGCCTGTGACGCGGAGGTGCTGGTGATCGATGACGCCGGGGCCGAGCACCAGACTCCGGCCACGCTGGGCCTGCTGCACGGCATGCTCCAGAGCCGCCTTGGCCAGTGGACGGTGATCACGACGAACCTGAGCCCAGACACCTGGAGGCAGCGGGACGAGCGGATCGGCAGCCGCCTGATCCGCGACCGCAACGTCCACGTGGACTGCACGACGGCTGACTACGCCACCAGATGAACCTGCCATCCCGTTATGTTATGTTCGCCCAACTGGACCGGCCGGTGCAGTATCGGCCGGTGCTGCGGGCCCCGATTTTCACAGAGCAGGGAACCCGCGGCGTGGAGCTCGATCCAATCACGTGGGCGGCCATGGTGAAGGGCCGGCCGTTTACCTGGAGCCAGAAGGAACCCAGGACCATCACTCCTCGACCGATGAGCTGGATGCGCCAGTACCATTAAATTCCGAGCCGGGTCGGCTTTCCCGGCAGAACGTCAAAGTGATGGCGCACCCACTAGCGGGAGCCAACGTTGATCGCGGGGTTGGGGTTGAACTCAGGCGAAAACATCGAAAACAGAGGGGCTAGTGGGTGTTGCCATGCACGGCTTGTTCGGCTTCTTGGCGGTTGTCTGGAGCGCACTTCCGCTCTTCAAGCTTCATTAGCTCATAAATCGCGTCTATCCGGGAATGAATGGAAGCGGACTCCCCCTGAATGACGAACAGGAGAAATATAATTATGAAGGGCAAATAGTCTGCCAAGCTTCCCTTAAAGCCAAGGAACGCGACTGAGACAACGATCGGGAAAATCAGCCCGAACTTGTTCCAAATGGAGCCTGCGGCGCGTTGCTCCAACCGCGAGCGCTTTTTAATCTCCATGAGAGCCAACTCCGCAAGAGCATCTTGGCCCTCTTCAGGAAGGTTCGCTATGCGACTTTTGAGTTGGTCAGGATTCATATCATTGGGTCTTTAGTTTCTGCCGAACTCTGTATTATGCCAACAGGGGTGTTGGGATATCCATTTTGGCGGGTAGCATATTTTTGGTGGGGCTGGGGTTCAAAGTGATTGAGGGACAATCTTTTAGCACAGGCGGTGGCAGCATATCCAATCCAAACCGGATTTGCAAGAAATTACCGGGAAGATTCGGAAATGTTAAAGGAGAAGGTCGGCGGTCGGCGGTCGGCGGTCGGCGGTCGGCGGTTGGCGGTTGGCGGTTGGCGGTTGGCGGTGGGCGGTGGGCGGTGGGCGGTGGCGGTTGGCGGTTGGCGGTTGGCGGTGGCGGTGGCGGTGGCGGTGGCGGCGGCGGTGGCCGGCAGCATCCCTGCAGTTTAAGGCGGGGTGGTCCGCCGAGCAGAACTTTCTGGATCTCCTGCTTTTTGCAGCAGAACTTTCGGATCCTGATGCTTTTTCCAGCAGACCAAGCGGCAAATCGCAGGTTTCCAGCATACTGGCCTTCCCGGTTGAATTCCAGCCAGTAGGTCATGCGGATGGGGTCTGTGCTTTCAGGACCGCATCAGAAATTCGCCGAGGGGATCGCCTTGGGACTCAACGCCACCGACGCTTATGTGGCCGCCTACCCGGCATCTACCCGGGTGGCGGCTGGCCCCAACGCGGGGCGGCTGATAAAAAATGATAAGATCCTCGAGGAGGTGGAGCGGCTGCGACTGAAGGCGGAAGAGGCGGCCGGAGGGGTGGTCTTGACGCTGGTGGAGAAGCGCACGATCCTCGCCCAGATCGCCCGGGGTGGGGAGCGGGATGGGGACAGGATTAATGCGATCAAGGCGGACAATGACCTCGGTGGCGATGGGGCGGATGCTACGCTGGCCATCCGCATCGTGAAGGCGTGGGACTGAGCCTATGATCGACCTACCCCATCGATTCTCGCCCCGCGGCTACCAAAAGGGGATCATGCGGGCCATCTGCCAGGAGGGCATCAAGCGGGGCATCTGCGTGTGGCACCGCCGGGCCGGCAAGGACAAGACCTTCCTCAACATCATGGCCATCATGGCCGCCCAGACGATGGGCAACTACGCGTATTTTTTTCC
>CAIZWU010000205.1 GCA_903936775.1 uncultured bacterium
GGATGCGGCAGGCAATGCCCTCCAAACCACGGGTCATCATGCCCGTGTGGACACCAATGAGGAGACTGACACGATCAGCACCATCGCCCCCGTGCTGCGCCTGCCGACCCAACAGCCTTCGGGAAATGTGCTTTGGATTTCCTTCGTGGGACAACAAACCACCGGTAGCACTTTGCGGTTTTTCAATCTCTCGCTGAGAGCAGCCGACAATACGCTCCAGCCTCCCGATTCCGGTACCGGCATAGATGAAATCGTCGTTCTGGGCATGCCTTCCGCTGCCGGGGCGCAATTGTGGCGCCTCTGGGACCGGGGCACCAACCAAAATCTTTGGGCTTTGGCCATTTCCACCACGCCCTCCACCCAGAAATCCCTGGTTGTGGCCCGCGTGGAGTTGAATGCCGTGGACGGCCTGCTGGAAAGATACACGCTCTGGCTGAATCCAAGGCTGGATCGCCCACCCGCCGAAGCCGACGGTTTCTCCATGGTTTCGGGCGCCTCGGACTTCAATGCCTGGTCCGATCTTTATCAACTCCGCCTCGCGGGTGGTTACGATGCGGCCAATCCTTCCGGGTGGAAGGTGGATGAAATCCGTTTCGCAGATACCTGGCAGGAGGCCCTGCCCTACTTGCCATTGACCGTGACTTCACTCCTGCCCGGCACCTTGCAGGATCAGGTCAGGATTGAATGGATGGCGGCTCCGGGATTCACGGACTCGGTGGAATGGTCGCCGGACCTGACTCAATGGTTCCCTTATGCCGACAGCCTCCGGTTGAATGGTCCGGTCGCTGGACCCGTCGTGTATGAAACTCCGGCAGGAGGCAGCGGCCCCCGCTATTTCCGGGTACGCCGGGCCTACTGAGTTTTCTGCCCGCCCCATCCATCTCGCACCATGTCGGATGCCCCTGAGTCCGAGACCCCGCTCCCCGGCACCGCCCGGCCACCCGTGGACGCGGCTTCCGCCAGGTGGCTCCTGATGGACGCCCTCGACGCGACAACCCCTCCCGCCTCCGGCGCTGGGTGGGAACCCCCTGCCTTGGAGGAACTGGACCATCTCTGGAAGGAATATCAAATTTCCAGAATGCTTGGGCGGGGCGGCATGGGAGCAGTCTACCTCGGCATCGACCCCACCCTGCGCCGACCGGTGGCCATCAAAATCCTGCCGCCGGAATTGAGCCGGCTGCCCGGTTTTGCCGACCGGTTCCGCCGCGAAGCGTGGGCCCTTGCCCAATTGGAGCACCCCCACATCGTCAAAATCTATCAATTCGGCTCCACCTCGGACGGGCATCTTTTCTTCGTGATGGAGTATGTCGAAGGAACAAATCTGGCAGACCTCCTCCTCCAACAGAAAGCCAATGATCCCGGCCGCCCCCCCTTCCCTCCGGGGCAGGTGCTGGAAATCGCCTGCCAGGTTTGCGATGCCCTCACCGGAGCCCATGCCCAGGGGATCCTGCATCGCGACATCAAACCCGCCAACCTCCTGATGGACCCTAACGGGCACATCAAGCTGGTGGACTTCGGCCTCGCGCGTCCGATCGACAAAACCAGGCCCGAAAGCCAACTGACCGTCACCCACCAGGTCATCGGCACCCGCGACTACATGGCCCCTGAGCTGTTGGACGGCCAGGACATCGACGGGCGGGTGGACGTCTACGCGGTGGGGGTGCTGATTTATGAAATGCTGACCGGAGAACTGCCCCGCGGGGTGTTCTTGCCACCGTCCCACCGGCAGCCCCTTGACCGGCGTCTTGCTGAGATGGTGGACAAGGCCATGCAGGCGGACCCCAACCGCCGCTTTGCCACCATCACGGAGATGCACGCCGCGCTCGAAACCCTCCGCCTGAGCAGCCGCGGCCTGCCCCAATCCCGTCGCCTGGGAGTAGCTGCGGCCCTCGTCCTGGCTGGCGCGGCGGCGGGCACCTCCGTCCACTATTCCCGGAAATCAACGCGGGACCCAGCCCCCCTCGGAGCCGGCCAGGCTGGCGCGGCGGCAGGCATGACCGTCCCCTCTCTCCGGAAAATCACTGTGGCCCCCATGCGGCCCCCCCCCGCCCTGGGAGCCGGCCTGATCTTTGAGGAATCCTTCGACTACCCGCCCGGTGAGAATGGAATGTCCCTCGCGCCCGGCTACGGCCCTCAGGAATCCACAGACTCGAGCGCGGACATCAGTGCCGAAGGGATGAGTTATGCCGCCCCTGATGGCGCGGTGCTCCTCACCAGTGGCCGCGCCGCCCTCCTGGATGCCGCGGAAGAGCACTCCATTGTCCGGCACATCACCTTACTGCAGATCCCCAATAGCCCGGAAAAGGAACTTTGGATTTCTTTGCTCGCCCAGCAGACCGCGGGTAACAATGGACGCTTTTTTAATTTGAGTTTCCGCGCTCCGGACAACGTCTACCAGCCGTACGACCCCGATACGAATGATGATGAAATCCTCGCCATTGGGATGCGCAGCCGGCTGAGTCCGCAGGTCTGGCAGATTTGGGACCGGGGCAGTTCAGGTGAATTCAGCAAGGCCGCCGTCTCGGATCAACCCACCACCCGGCCCTCATTTCTCCTCGTCCGCATGGACCGCAACGCTGAGGGCACCAAGGAACGGGCCACGCTTTGGATCAACCCGCCCCTCGCCAGCCCGCCTGCCGAAACCACCGGTTTTAGTTTCACCTCCCATGCTTCCGATCTCACGGCATGGAGTGATCTGAAGGTCCTCCGCCTTGGCGCCGGCCAAAAGGAACTTGACGCGCCAGGCACTTCCTGGCTCGTGGATGAGATCCGGATCGGCTGGACCCACGCCGCAGTGACGCCGCATAAAAAGGCCCCATGACCCCGGGCGGCAGCCCGGCACCCCTTCCCTCCGCCGGATCTTTCACCCTTGCGGGTAAACGAGGAGGCGGTCGTGGACGAGGAGGAGGAGATCAGGGCGGTTGTCCCCGGTGAAGTCGCCGGTGAGCACTTCGCGGACGTTGTCTTCTCCTTTGCGGCCCCGGAAGTGGATGTTCTCCTCGAAAAGCACAAAGTGCAGGAGGCTCTTCCACCCTTCCCCGGTGATCCCTCCCGGCTGGAGGACTTCCAGCAGCTTGCTTTCCCCATCAAAGGCCACCATTTCCTCCTTGCCGTCCCCATTCAGATCGACCGGCACCACCTGGAAGTAAGCACAGTTTTTGAGATCAGTCTCGTAGCTGGCGGTCAAGGAGAGGCCGGGCCGGGCGCCGGTGAGCGGGGCCGTCCAAAAACGATCCCGTCCCAGGGCCAGCAGGTGGGGGCGGGCTTCCTTTCCCAGGGGCAAGACGATGGCGGCAGCAGTCTCGGTGGCGTCCGCTTCAAGCCGGGTGGTGCTGCGCCAGACCCCGGCCGGGTCTTTTTTCAGAACCTGCCAAAAGGCACTGCCGGCCTCCTGGAAGAGCAGTTCCGGAGTCCCGTCGCCATCGGCATCAGCCAGGACAGGAACTGTTAGCTTATCACTGGCAGTGCGGGCATTGTATTGGTCCACGATCACCAGATCATTCCCCTCCGGGGTCAGGCGGAGGGTGCGCGCGTAACCGGGGGCAGCCGTCAGGATTTCCGCCCGCTGGTCGTTATTGATATCAAAGAGAGCGACCCGCTCGGGGGTGAGATCGGAGAGTTGCGACTTCAGGATGGGCGTTTCCTTGAGGGGATCGGCGAAGCCGGACGCATCGGGTTTCGCCAGCAAAATCATGGCAGGATCCTTGGGCAGCAGGATCACCAGATCGTCCCGGCCATCGCCATTCAAGTCCCCGGTCCGGAGGCCGGCCGGCTCGCGCTTCACCGATTTCAGGACCTGCGGGGTCGCAGTCCAAACGCCTTCCGGAGCAGCCGTCAGGAAGTGCAGGGACCATGTTTTGTCTTTTTCCGCGAGTACCACCGGCAGAATGGTGCCGCCAGGCAACCGGACGGTGGTGATGTTCATCGGTGCCCCATCCAGCGGTTGGAGAAGGGGGAATTCCAAACGTCCTGCCGCAGAAAGCCGGCTGATCCCCAGGCCTTCCCGGGCACTGGTGACGACCAGTTGAGATGGCTGGCCGGCTACCGGTTGCACCGCGGCGAGTCCATTGATGCCGGAAAGCGAGGGATAAGTCTGCGGCTCGGCGAACGAGCCATCGGACTGCTGCAGGTAGAGGGAAACCGAAGCTGACTTCCCGTCCGCCTGGGCAACATCGGTCAGGCTATCGCCATTGAAATCCCCCATGGCATGGAGGGCTCCGCTCACCCCTCCCGGAGGGGCGTGCAGGGTGGGCAGCAGCTTATCCTGCTGCACCGCACCGGGCGACTGCATCGCCAGAGTATGACGCTCCACCAGGCGGCTCTTGGCATTGACGCGGTTAAGCACCAATTGGCCGGCGGCATCGTGCGAGGTGGTCACCCCGTAAGCCGGCACTTTGTAATCGAGCGACATCTCGGCGGAGAAGGCGGCGGGAGCCGTCTGCTGGCGCAACCGGAGGGACCCTTCCCCCGACCCTGCGAGGTAGAGCAGATCCAGATCCTTGTCTCCATCCACATCCTCGGCCATCAGATAACCAGCTTTTTCCTCGGTGGTCAGGTAAACCACCGGCTCCCCGAACCCGCCCCCCGGTTGCTGCCGGAAAACCAGCAGTTTGTTTTTGGCCAGGACCGCGAGATCTGCTTTTCCATCCTGATCGAGGTCTGCAGCAAGGAGGGACCGGTTGCCCTGAAGGGGTTCAAAATTGCGATAGGTCCACGATTTGCTGAAGCCGGCCGCTTCCCCCTGGAAACGCACGGTGAGAGCATCGGAAGCGCCTGTCAGCGCCACGTCCGGCCGGCCATCCCCGTCGAAGTCTCCGGCCACGAGGGCAAAGTGACGTTGGTCGGCGGGAAGGGAGACTTTCTGGAAACGGCTGTCCTCCAATGGCGGCTCCCAGCGGTCGCGGGCGACCGCCCGGCGGTCGGCGCTCAGGGCCGGGCTGCCCGGCACCCGTTGGTAGAGCAGGACCAGTTTGGCATTTTCGTTATTGATCACCGCCACATCCAGTTTGCCATCGCGGTCGAAATCTGCCGCCACCATACTGCGGGTGTCCCATGCCAACCGGGCCACCTCCGGCCCGTCAAGCCGGATGGGGGCCGTATCCCCGGCGGCCGGGGAAACGGCAAGGAGGCTGCTGAACGCAAGACAGGATAGGGGCAGACGCATGGGATGGGAAGTTGGGAACGGGCCGGCTCAGGGTTTGGCGGAAAGGCGGAGCCGGACGTCTGCGGCCTGATCGCCCAGGTAAATGCGGGTGACGACATACCAGGGAAGATCCAACTTGTCAGGAAGAGTCTTCATGATTTCCGCAGCCTCGCCTTCCATCTGATCTTCCAGGACAGACTTCAGGGTTCCGAGGATCACATCCATCATTTGGCCGGCATTGAGATAGCCGGAAGAAACCCCGCCTTCCGGCAGTTTGGCAAAGGCGGCTTTCACGTGGGGTTCCGCGATGAGGGGGTTGCCGGGTTTTTTCTCCATTCCCCCCAGCACTTTTTCCAACAATTCCGGTTTCCCGATGCTGAAAATCAGGGTGTCGCGGTGGATCAGCCAAGCCACCGACATGTTCGGCGGGGTGCCTTTGACCTGGTGGATTTTAACCCCCATGAAATCGCGATCCTCGAAAAGCGCCTCCCCGGGGGCGAGGGTATTGATCATGCTCGTCAGGCTGAGATTGAAAGCCTTGGCGTCCCGCAGCGCGATGCCCATCACCTGGTTCTGGCCTTGAGTGAGCGCCAGCGCGGAGAGGCCCAGGGGAACCTCATCCTCATCCGCATCATCCTCCTGCTCTTTTTCCCCGTCCGGTGCCTCGGTGCTCCCCGGCTCGGTATGGGAAACACTCCACAAATCATCGCCCATCTGACCGAGAATATCAGCCCTCAGGTCCACCCCGATATTCTTTTTCAATTCGGTCATCCCCACATCCATGCCGCCGGCAGCCATCGGGCTGACCGCGGCGGCCAATTCCTTGATATTGTCAAACATGGCGCCCCAATCCATCGTACCCCACGAAATCTGCTGCACATCCGCCGGCACAAATTCGGGCGGGGTGCCCGGACCTTTGGCCGCATAAATTTTGAGCAGGGCCGGCTTTTCCTGATAAGTCAGGCCCATGTGCATGGCGGCATCCTCCGGTTCGAGGGTGGTGCTGACATAAGCCATGCGGAACTGGTCCAAACCCGCCCCGACCCAGGCCTGGAGCGGATTGATGGGCAAGCCGCCGGTATTCAGTTGCCCTTTCTCCATCTGAACGCGCAGGCCTTCCTGCACTTCGCCGAGCAGATACTCCAGATTGAATCCCATCAGCACATCCGCGTCCCGGTCGGCATCCGGCACGGTTTTCCAGGCGGCGGTGGCGGCGAGACTGCCAGGATCCGACGGCTTGGCGAGACGCCCCGCCACTTCCTTCAGGTCGGAGTCGCCGATGGAGAGCATCGCTTTCCCATGGGCCACACCCCAGGACATGTTATCCCCGCTCATCTTGTCAGGGTCCTTCACGGTCCATTCATGGATATTGGCGCCGCCCGCCTCGGTAATGGTCTCCTCATAGTCCGCCGGCCAATTGGCTTCCGGCCGGCGGTCGTCCACTTCGTCCTCATCCTCATCCTCATCCTCATCCCCGGCGTTTTCCTCCGCTTTCTTTTTGGCGTCGGAACTTTTTTCCTCCAACTTGTCGAAAGCGTTCAGCATTTTGGCCATCAACTCCTCATCGCCGGCAAAGTCGGCCACGAGGGTGAGGCCGACGTCAGGATTTCCGGCCCCGCCGTCTTCCATCAGTTTTTTGAAGGAGAGCTTCACGGAAGCAGCGGCGGCCCCCGGGAATTTGGTCATCAGTTCCTCAGCGGTCAGGCCGGTTTCCTCCTTGAGCAGGGCCTCGGTCTGCGCATCGGCCTCGCCCGCCAGTTTCTCCAGCATGGGTTCGAGCACTTTGCCCATCTCTCCGCTGCGCAAGGACTTCATGAGGGGATGATCCTTGGCGCCACGCAGTTTAGTTAGGCTGGAAAGATTCACGAAGAAGGTGGTGTCCCCCGGCATCACGGCTACCAGAGGATCGGCCGCCCACAGTGGCACAAAATTACCCAGAGCAAAAAAACCGACGAGAGGAAGAGTGAGGGAACGCATGGAAGGATGAATGGATGGGTGGAACAGGGATAAAAAATGACGGGCCGGACCGCGGGGTTCAGAGAGGTTTGGGCGGGGTGGCTTCGGGTCGGGGTGGTTTGTTGTAGCGGAATCCGGCATTGGGGTTGGCAGGATCGTAGGCGAACGCATCACGGTTTTTGAGAAAGGCCTTCAGCACCGCCCCGGGGATGGCAAAACCGAGGCCTTCGGCGCCGGCGGCCACGATTTTCATGTTGTTCACCCCGACGACTTCACCGCGCAGATTGAACAGCGGACCGCCAGAGTTGCCCGGATTAATCTGGGTGGTGGTCTGAATATACATGCGGCCGTTCTCCAGCCGGTTCTTCAGGGAAATGATGCCTTGGCTGACACTGCGCTCCAGTCCGAGCGGCGCACCAATGGCAAAGACCGGCTGGCCCTGCTTCAATTCATCGCTGTCGCCCAGGGGAACGGTCGGAAATTTCCGGTTATCCGGCGTTTCGATTTTCAGCAGCGCCAGATCCAGATCGCCATTCAGCGCCACGATCCTCACATTCTCCCAGGTCTGCTTGTCCATCCCCTTCTCGCCGTTGGCAAAGACGGTCACGGTCACCTGGGTTTCCCCGGCGACGACGTGGTCATTGGTGATGAGATACCCGTCCTGATGAATGATAAAACCGGAGCCCAAGCCAGAAGGGGTTTTGACGAGGACCACGCGGTCGCCAATATTGTTGACCAAATCCTTGACGCTCTGGGTGCGGGCGACGGGGTCGGTGCGGTAGAGATCCGCTCCCGCGAGGGAGGTCGTGGCAGTGCCGGCTTCCTCCTTGATGATCCGGGCCACCGCATCGCGGGGAACCTGCAGGATGGTAAAACCCAGATCCACGACCACGCGCTCCGCCGATTCCGAAAGGACCTCCCCCCGGACGGAGCCCCCCTGGGTCAGCTCGACGGTCATGGGAGCGGCGGGACAGGCCAGAGGCCAGACGGAAAGAAGGCATAACCCGGCGGATAGGAGCGTGCGTCTCATAGGCAATCAAAGCTGGACCGGCATAATCAAGCACGGTCCACCCGTGAGGAAAACAACTTTTGTGGTTATTTCCCGAATAGGCTCACCCGCCTTGGTGCCGGATCAATCCGGTGAGCTGAACCACGTCATGCCCGGCCGGTTCAAGGTGGACACAAACGCGGCTTCATCGGCCTCGATCGCCTGATCCCGGCGGGCATGACCATCGAGGAAGATAACCAGGTCCAACTGCTGGACCGGGCTGTGGCGCTCCACACTGAACTTCCGGGCGATTTCAGTGGGTGGCAAGGTAGGCCGGCCCATCACATTGACGAGGGGGAAGCCAAGGTGGGTGGATTCGGCATAACAACGGGTCACCAGTTCGGTGCAGACGATCTTGTCGGCGCTGAAGAAATCGAACTCGAAATCGTAGGGTTTGCCCAGATGATGAAAGGCCCGGGCCACCGCGTCCCCGAGTTCCTCCCGGCTGATCCGTGACGGCCGCAGGACGGCGGCGGAGTCGGCGGTCCCGAGGCAGTGTTCCAGGCTAGTGAAGCGGACTCCTTCGGGCACGGCTTCGATGATGACGTGGCGGTGACCGTCGGCGTCCAGGCGTTTGAAGGCTTCCCAGTGCGGTGCCACCCATTGGTGGGTCTGGAGGCCGAGTCCCTCCACCTCCTCCACGGTGCCGATATAAAGCGCCGCGTGGGCCCAGTATCCCGGCATGAAGGCGCGGGAAAGAAACCAATCCTGGCGCTCCAGCAGGATATCTCCCGGCCGCACCAGCTGGCGGATCTTTTCCAACTGTCCGGGTTGAACCCGGGGACCATCCCGCCGTTGCCGGACCCGGGTACTGCCGACGGCCCTCGAGATGGCGGACTGCCCATGATAGAGGGTGCTGGCCTTCAAATTTCCGGCCTCCTGCCACAGCTTGGCCATGAATCCGGTATCCGCGGGCGGGGTGACCGTGGTTTGCCTGATGAGGCGGTGGAAATCGGCCTGGGGCCCGGGCCCGGAGAGTCCCGCCGCATCATATTGGCTGGCCGCGGCGCGGTATTCCGCCAGCGCGGTCCGGAAAGGAGCGAGATTCCGCTCATCCGTGAGGTTGGCACGGATGGTGTTATAAAGGCCGGCAGGTATGCCCCAGGCGGGATCCCCTTCATTCAATTTCCGCTGGGCCCGGGGCGCATCGGCAAAAAGGGCGACAAACTGGGTGGACCGTTGATAGAGCGAACAACCGGCCGCGAGATCAATCAGCGAGGCCCGCAAGCGGAGCTGCGGCACCGTGATGGTATTTCCCGCACGATACCGGAAAATGAGTTCCAGCAGCTCCTGACGGCAGTTCAGATAGGTGAGCATCTGCTGGCTGATGCGGTCGTTGTCGGCATCATCAAAAAACGAAAGGGCATTGGAGTCGAATCCTGACTTCAGTGCCCGGGTGCCGGTCCCGATCCCGGCCATGGTTTCCATGACCCGGACGAGGCGCGCCTCGTCGCCCGCGACCACCCGTTCCATGGCGGCCGGTTCCACCTTGCTGAAGTCAGGCGCCGGGCCCGGCAGGGACTCGAGGGTGTAGCTCCTGAACCCCACCCGCAGGCTGCAGACGACAAAAAACATCAGACTGGCGACCACCCCTCCCGTCAGGATCACCCGACGGAAGGCCGGACTTTCACGCAGCTTCTGCCGCCTCGCCGGGATCGGCGCCCGCAGGGAGGCATATTCATCGCTGAGGCGGCTGAGCCGGCCACGCAGCTTGCTTTGCGTCGCCCGTAGTTTGTGCAATACCCCACGTTTGAACAGCAGGCGGCATTCATCCCGCCAATCCCCCACCACATCAGCGAGGTTGCGGAAATAACGATACGCAAAAAGCCCGGCGAAGGGCGTGGCCAACACCCAGAACCAGGCCACCCAGGGAAGAAAGTAACCCCTCAGAAGCCACCAGGTGAAGCCATACCAAAGGACAAAAACCGGGACCCCGACCGCCAGCCGCGAGAGGGCCATGGTGGTGGCTCCGGTTTGCGGCAGAAAGCGCACGATCAATCGTTCCACCGCCAGCGGCAGCGCATTCTGAATGACCCCGCCCAGCACCGGAATCAGACCAAAACCCAGGCTCAGGGTCCGCCAAAGCAGACTCCCCACACGACGCAGGCCGCTCACATTGACCAGATCCGACCCCACCCGCAGGCCCTGCTCCTTCAGCTGGAGCCGATGCACCACCAAGGCCCGTCCGATGCTGTCGACCTTGTCAGGATGCGTCTTGCGGAAATAATTCAAGGCATCGGCCACGCTTTTGCGCTGCTGCAGCGAGAACACCTTTTCATCCCTCGAGGATTGAAGGGCCGGATCCAGTAGTTCCAGATCCTCCAGGAAGGGCTCCAGCTTTTGATCATCCAGATGAATGATGACGCCGCGCAGGCGGCAGGCGATTTCCCTGGTGACCTGACGGCGGCCTTCGGCGGTTGATTTGGCCTGGGCCAGCAGCGCCGCGACGTCGATCGGCTTGCCGACCTCGATCCAGACCGCGCTGCCAAAGACTCTTTTGTCGTCATAATTAATCCCTACCGGAACCACCTGGAGCCCTGCGGCCCCGACCTCGAGGGCCTGTTGGATCATGCGCGCCGTGCCCCCGGGAAGTTCGGCCAAGGTCCGCGAATCATGCGATTTCCCGTCCGGAAAAATGCCAATGGCCGCACCGGCAGCGAGTGCTTCCGCGGCTTTCGTCAGGCTCTGGAGACTGCGGCGGACCTGCGTGGGATCATCCACCGGCCGGTGGACCGGGATCATGCCGACCCAGCTCAGCAGTCTGCCAAAAAGCGGAATTTCAAAAAGCGGAGCCTTGGCCAGGAACCGGACGCGCCGCCCGGCCGCCAGGCCCACCAGCACGGGATCAATCAGCGAGTTCGCATGGTTCGCCACCAGCAGCAATGGCCCCGAGGGCGGGAGATGGTTCCGGCCGATGATCCGGATGGGCGAATAATAAAACCACACGATCAACCTGCCGAATTTGATCAGGGCGTTGGCGGTGAATTGAGAGAGTGAGATCATGGCGCCAGCCCCGGATTTTTGTAGTGCCAGCCCCGGGCAAGCGGATGGTGTTCAGGATAAATTCAAAAAAGGAGAGGCCGGAGATGAACCCGGCGGCAGCATCTGCCGGAGAGTAAAAAAGAGCCGGACTGGAAAACCACCTTCCATGGCCTTCACAAGGAGGAAGCATATCGTGATTCGGGGCCCTACGCCATGAAAAAGAAACAGCCGTGCCTGCCCGATGCAGGGTAGTGCCTCACCTCGAGGCAAAAAGTCCGCCGGCCCCGCCCGGCCGCGTACCGGCCACCTCCTTCAACGACCTGCCACATTTCCCAATCAATTCGTTTGGTAATTAAGTAATTATATGGTAATTCTAATTATCGCCATGAATTCAAGGTATCAAATCCAAGGACAAATCAACCAAGGCGGGGTCGGCATCGTCCTGCGGGCATGGGATACCCGGCTCCAGCGCATCGTGGCCATCAAGCGCTTCCTTCCCCCGGATCATCGCTCGGACGGGGGAGCGATCGATCCTGATTTGATGAGGGAAGCCACCGTGCTTTCCTCCATGCAGCATCCGAATATCGTCTCGATTTATGACGTGTTGCCGGACGACCCCGGAGGCCCCTGCGTGGTGATGGAGTACCTCAACGGCAAGGACCTTGAGCAGGCCGTCACCGAAGCCGCCATCACCGTTGAAGACTTCTACAAAGTCGCGGAGCAAACCCTCGACGCCCTGAGCAATGCCCACCGGCTCAACCTGTTGCACCGGGACATCAAGCCCGCCAACATCCAGATCACGTGGCTGGCCAATGGCACGTTCATCTGCAAGTTCGTCGACTTTGGCCTGGCCCGTTTCTTTGAAAAACCGTCCAAACAAACCGTCCGCGCGGATGGCACGGTGATGGGTTCGGTCTATTACATGGCCCCGGAACAGCTTGAGCGTGGCCCTCTCGATGGCCGGGCTGATCTGTATTCCCTCGGATGTGTGTTTTATTACCTGCTCTCGATGCACCGCCCCTTCGAAGGCCAAACGATCCAGCAGGTCATCGCCGCCCATCTCGCCAACAGCTTCCGCCCGCTGCGCCACTACCGTCCCCAACTTCCCGGGCCGCTTCATGAGTGGGTCCATTGGCTGATGGAGCGCCGGGCAGAGCAACGTCCGGCCGACGCCGCCGCCGCCCTCGCCGTCCTGCGGCGCATCCAACTCGGCCAACCGCCAGCCTGGCCCGGCGGTCCCCGTCCGACCCGCCGGACCGCGGTCATTCCCAGTCATCCGGCCAGCGCGCGTCCGGCCACCAAACCCCGCCGCCGCCGCCGCCGCCCCCTCCTCCGGTGGTTGGTGCCCGCTCTGAGTTCTACCGCTCTGCTCGGAATCGGGGCTTTTGCGTGGCATCTATGGCAAGTGCCATCGCTCTCCAGCAGCCCGTCCCAGGCCAATAAAGCCGCCTCCTCCGTAGTCTCCACCGGCCGCACCGCAGCCTCCCATACGGCCAGCCCCGCGTTGCCCGCGCCGCCGCTTTCTCCTCAACCCTCCCCTCCCCTCGCCATCAACCCCTAGCCGCTTCCCTGGAAACGGCGCCGGAACGTGATTGTGCGTTTTTCAGCTACCACTCGATGGCGCAGGATGCTAAACACCCCGCATGTCCCGCGCCGTTACCCTCCGACTTCTCCCCTGCTGCCTCCTGCTCGCCACGCTGACCGGGTGCCAGCAATCCGGTTTAAAACTCCCCAAATTCAAGGGAAAGGATAAACCCGCCCCCTCGGAAACCACGGACGCTTCCGCCGCCGCGCCGGTCCCCGCGCGCACTCCCGAGGAATCCGCCTTCCTCGGAAAATGCGCCACCCTCGGCGCCACCAGCATGACGATCGCTGGCCTCGATGGCTACTTCTTCTCCGCCAATGAGCTCCAGCGCCTCGCCACCCTCTCCGACCCCGCCAATACCTCCCTGCGCACCGCCACCGCGGCCATTGCCGACTACCGGGATCAGTTGAAACGCCAGGGCACGGAACTCATTTTTGTCCCGGTTCCTCCCAAAGCCATTATCTTCCCCGACAAAATTGACAAGGACCTGAAGATCAAGATCAAAGGGAAACGCCCGGCCCGTCTCGACTCCGCCCTGCAGGCCACCTACGCCGCCCTCCGCGCCAAAGGAGTCCGGGTGATCGATCCCACCGATGCTCTCCTCGCGACCCGCGAAAACAAGAAGCTCGGCCCTGTTTTTCCCCGCACCGCCCCCGTCTGGTCCCCGCGGGGGGCCGAGGTCGCCGCCCGGGAAATCGCCCAAACCCTCAAAGGCGCCCCGTGGGCCAACCAATCCAACAAGGACGGCCCGCTCATCACCGAAGCTTCCGTCCTCAACTACGCGGGCACCCTCACCACCGGCACCGCCGTCACCGAAGCCCTCGCGCTCCGGAATATCGGCCGCAGCGCCGATGGAAAAATGCGCTCCGTCACCTTCTCCCAAGGTGGCCACCCCCTCGCGCTGATCGGCGATCACACCATCCTCGCGTGGCGCGAAGCCAACAACCCCGCCGGCGCCACCGACGCCTTCGCCAGCCTCGCCGACCAACTCGCCTTCGAATTCCAAACCACCCCCGACGTCTTTCCCGGCAAAACCGATGGCCGGAATGCCGCCCGCCTGCGCATCCTCCGGGAAGCCACCAATGGGAGCAATCCGGTGGGCTCCGCCAAAGTGGTTCTCTGGGTGGTCCAAGCCACCGACCTCGCCCTCAGTGATTGGAAACAAGTCCCGTTGCGCCTCAGTTTCAACCTGTCCCAGCCCCCCGTGATGCTGACGCCTCCGGTCGGGCTGATCCCGGATTCCTCCAGTCCCCCCCGTCCTCCCGGGCCCCCTGCCGCTCCCGGGCCGGCCCCCTCCAGCGGAGACCCTGCCCTGCCTCAACTTCCCCGCTGATCCCTGCAATTTCCCATTGCCCCCCGGGCGCAACCCCCTAGAGTCTATTTCCAACCAATTCCCAACCCTAACTTAATTCCATGGGCCAACAACTCAACAAAATCACCAAACGCAAACGCCGCCTCGCCCGTGTGAAGCGCCAGAAAGAAGTCGCCCGCGACCTGAAAGCCAATCCGGCCCTCGCCAAAAAAGCGTCCGAAGCCAAGAAAGCGGCGGCTCCTGCCAAAAAGAAGGTCCCAGCCAAAAAGCCTGCGGCCAAGAAGGTTGAAGCCGTTGTTGAAGCTCCCGCCGCCGCACCCGAAATCGTGGCCGAGACTGTGACCGAAACTCCGGAAACCGTGACCGAAACCCCGGAAGCCACTGCCGAAGCCTGATCGCTTCCGCCCTTTCCTCCTTTTCCCCAAGGCCGCCTCCTTCACCGGATGGCGGCCTTTTTCGTATCCCCCCAGCTTGTCACCCCCATCCTTTTCTGCCATGTTTGCTCCATGAAAACAAGCCGCTGCCTGACGCCTGCCCTGCTGCTCGCCATCCCCGCGGCCGCCTTGGCCCAGGTGGTCCCCACCACTCCGACCAAATTCAGCACCAAACCTGTCGGGGCCGCGACCGCCACCACCGGAGCCGCCATCAGCCCGCCCTCCTCCGCTCCCACGGTCAAACAAATCACCTATCTGACCCTCAGCCCACTCCGGCAGTGGACCAGCACCGATGGCAAGACCCTCATGGGAAAACTCATCGCCTGGGAGGAAACCGTCACCACCGGCCCCACCCCGCAATCGGCCACCGCCCCGCCGGTCACCACCCGGCCCACCGTGCTGAAAAACAATCAGGTCCGCCTCCTCGTCGACCATAAGGCCTACCCGGTCCCCTTGGAACGCCTCGACCCCGACGCCCGGAAATTCATCGGGGAGCTGGAAGCCCAGCTCGCGGCCAAACCCTGAACCCTGGCGTACCGGCCCGGCCATGGCTCACCGCGGATCGGTGACCCGCCCGAGGAAAAGACAGGCCCCGCTGGCCTCATGCTGGATGGCAAAAGCAAACGGCCGGTCCACCCGGATTTCGAGCGGTTTGGGTTTTTCCCTCATAGCGGAATACGCCCGGGGCATCACCACGGCGGTAGCGGCAGCGGCTTCGGTCCCGTGTTGATCCACCGCGATGAAAGCCTGGTGGATCACTTGGCTGATGTAGAGATAGTCGTCAGGTTTCCGGGGAGCGATGCCGGAAAAGTCGGCGCTGCCGGCAGGCCGGTTGAAGGCGCTGGGCATGCCCATGGCGATCAGGTTTTCCGATAACATGACGCGGCCGGGCTCGAGTTTGAATTTGGGAAAATGCAGCTGGATGTCGCGTCCTTCCGCCTGCGCGGTTTTGGCCAGCAGCTCCGGGGTCAGTTTCTTTTCCAGAGCAGGGAGTCCGTCTTGGGAGGAAGGAACGAACAGCACAAACTGCAGCCCGGCATCCGCATAGGGAACGGTCACCGCTGCCCCGCCGGGGATTTCCAGATAACCAAACCGGCTCTCCCGGACCAAACCGGCAACCCGGACCGGCTGGGTGCCATTGACGAAAAACGGGACGTTGGGTTCTTCTTTGAATTCCTCGGCCCACGGAGCTTTCAGATAAATGGCATTGGTCAGAACCAGCCGGGTATCCCGGTCGATCACGCCCCCGGGAATGAGTTCGGGAATGCGGTCCTTGGTCCGGGAAGCCACCCACCCGTTGATCCGGAGGCGCGCCGCTTCCGGGGACTTGCGGAAGTCCAGCACTTCCAGCGGAGCACCGTAGGACTTTTCGGTCAGGGAAAGAAACCGTTTTTCAAAAGGATAACCCCCGTCTCCAAAAAGCCGGTTGGCAGTATTGATCTCCAAGGCCGTGGCAGGCCCGCCCGATCTCCTGGCGGCCTTCACCCGGTCCCGGCTTTTTTGCGCGAGCGCCTCCAGATCCGCCGCGAGACTGGCAAACCCGGCGTGCACCGCCGCCCCGTCCTCCGGCAGGCGGAGGACCGTCTGCATCTCCGTTTTGGTCTGGTGGGCGGCCCCGGCCCAAGTCATGGCGAGGGCACTTTCGATGGACCACGGGGACGTCACCAGATTCCCTCCCGCCCCGGCCAGCCGCCGGTGCAGGTCGAGGCCAAAGGTGTTGATACTGGTCGCGACGGCCCGGGGGTCCGCCGCGGCAGTGGCCAGGAAAGTCAGGCCAAAAAGCGTGGTGAGAAGACGTTTCATAAGGGGGGGGACCGGGTGGCGTATGCCCTTCTAATTCCCGGAAAAGCCGGAGGCAACTCTTCCCGGGTCCATCGCCTGGAAAGCGGAGGGTTCGCCCCGGACTCACGGGCCGCTTGGCCGGACTCAGGGCACGGACATGATCTTCAGCCGGAAAAAGGCATTGGTTTGCTGGGCCAGCGGGAGGGTGCTGCGAAAGGTTTCCTGCACCGTGCCATCCGGTCGCGACGTGACCGTACTCCGCTGGAAGGAGATGGACGGGTTGTCCCAGTTTTGCAGTTGCGTGCTCCATTGGGGGATGACCACCGCATCATCCGCCCCGGCCCTCCTGACAAAAGTAATGCGGCTGTAAGCGATGCCTTCCACCCACTCCACATCCGCGGCCATGGCCGGCAGGGACGAACCGGCCGTGGCGGAGGAACCCAGCGCATATTCCGTCAGGTTGATCACCCCATCGCCGTCGGAGTCGAGGCTGGCGGCAGGCCCTCCGATGGCGGCGGCCCAGCTGGCATAACTGATGCGGTCGCTTTGCCCGGGAGTGCCGCCGGCCTGCGTGCTGAGCCGCCATTGCATCGGATTGGCCGGATCAGGCAA
>CAIZWU010000206.1 GCA_903936775.1 uncultured bacterium
CGGGCTGCCGAGTTTGTTTGGACAGGAGCCGGCGCAGGTCCGGCCGCAGCGGCTGGTGATCATGTTTTCGCCCAACGGGACGGTGCCGGACAAGTTTTGGCCGGATCAGGCGGGATCGGATGTGCCGTTCAAGCCGATCCTTGCCCCGCTGGAGCCGTTCCGGAACCGGACCATGCTGCTTAAGGGCATTGCCAACAAGGTCCGCGGCGACGGCGACAGCCACATGCGGGGAATGAGTTGCCTGCTGACCGGCACGGAACTGGCCCCGGGAAATATCCAGGGCGGCTCCGATACGCCTGCCGGATGGGCGAGTGGGATTTCGATAGATCAGGAGATCAAAAACTTCCTGCAATCGCGGCCGGAAACGGCAACCCGGTTCGGGTCCTTGGAGTTCGGGGTGGCGGTGCCGGGCCGGGCCGACCCGTGGACCCGCATGGTGTATGCCGGGGCCAATCAGCCTCTGGCTCCCATCGATGCCCCCCAGCAGATGCTGGGACGGCTGTATGGCCAAATGAAGGACAAGGAAAGTCTGGTGAGCGTGCTGGACGGGGTGGAGTCGGATGTCAAACGCATCACTTCCAAGCTGAGTGTGCAGGACAAGGTCCTGTTGGAACAGCACCTGACGCTGGTCCGCGAAGTGGAGGCGGAATTGCAGAAACAGAGCGGCGATCCAGGCCTGAATCACCCGGTGCCGGAGATCGACCCGGAGATCGAACTGGTGAATGACAATACGCCGGCGATCAGCCGCATGCAGATCGACCTTCTGGTCAACAGCTTGGCCAATAACATGGCGCGGGTCGCGACCCTGCAATACATGCGGTCGGTCGGGCAGGCCCGGATGAAGTGGCTGGGGATCGAGGAAGGCCACCATGGACTGTCGCATGAACCGGATGCCGACGCCTCGGCCCAGGAAAAACTGGAGAAGATCAACACGTGGTTCTGCGGGGAGTTGGCCTATCTGGCGAAGCGTCTGGCGGAGACCCCGGAGCCAGGCGGCGTGGGCGGGTCCATGCTGGATAACACCCTGCTGGTCTGGACCAATGAGCTGGGCAAAGGTAACTCCCACACGCTCAATGACATTCCCGTGGTGCTGGTGGGGGGGGGGCTGTGGTTTTAAGATGGGGCGCAGTCTCCAGCTGGATCAAGTGACGCATAACCGGCTCTGGCTCGCGATTGCCAAGGGAATGGGTCACGTGAAGCAGACCTTTGGGACGGCCGCGCTCTGCGAGGGCGGGGCCTTGGATTTGGTGTCATAGGAGTCGGGTTCAACCGCCCATGGGCTGTCATGAGGCCGGTTTCAGCCGGCCCGATGGAGTCTTGCCGCCAAGGAGGGGGATTTTAGTTCGGTAAACTAAAATTTTCCAACCTCCTGATATTTACTTTTAAAGATTGACGTCTTTGAGGGGTGAACTATAATCACCGTAATTTCTGATTTAATCAGAAATCTGCTTCCTTTAAGAAAGTCATGTCCCAGTCCACTCTCAGCACCACGCCATCCCGGCATTTCCGTCTTCGGGTGGCTGCCGTGCTGTGTTTTGGGGTCCGCCTGTTACTGCTGGCTCTGTTGGTGGCAGCGCCGCTGGCCTACTGGCGGATGGGAGTAACGGATTGGCGGATGGGGGCAGGAGCCGCCGGGGTGGTCCTGTTGGCGTTTATTATCGCCTGGCTGGCCGCGTTGCCGGTGCGCTGCGTGGTTTGCACTCAGCCAACCCTGCGCGGGAGCAGCCAACCCAAACACCCCTCCGCGGCCAAGTGGCTCGGTCTCTCTTATCCTGCCCGGGTGGCATGGGACGTCCTCACGCGAGAATATCACCAGTGCATGTATTGCCACAGCCGCTGCCGGAATCGTGGCCCCTCCCGTAAGGGGCTGGGCAAGTTGGCCTCCGTGAAGACGACGGAATGGCTCCCTGACTTGGCGACTTTGATGGGACCAGCGGGAGTGGTGGCCGTGGAAAGTCGGAAGGTGGAGTTGGTCGCTCCGGTTTCCCGTCTGCCGGCCCAAGTCGTCGAACCGGTTTTGGAATTCCCGAAACCAGTTTCGGTGCCGCTCCTGGCCGCTGTGCCGCCGCACCCACCCGTGATACTACCGAAGTCAGTAGCAGCGCCGAGCACGGCTCCGGCGCCCCCCGCCATCAGCCCCCCTCCTGCTGCGCCCTCCGCTTTTCCCGTTTTTGATGTTACCCCCACCCCCGTGCCCGCCATGTCCCCTACGACTTTACCCCTCCCTGTCCTGGCATTCCCCTTCCAGACGGCCTTGGCCGGCCAGCCAGAGATCGGTCCTCTGTCGGAAGCTCTTTCTCCAGCCGCGGCTCCGGTCCCGGTCGTGATGCTGCCGCCGGCAGTGCCGGTCCTTGCCGCAGCGCCTCCCGTTTTGCCCTCATGGCCATCCAATCCATTTGCTCTGCCCCCGTTGCTGGAGGCACCCATTGAGGAAAAGGAACCCGTTTCCTTCCTGGGGGCCGTGCGGCCTCCGTCCCTTCCCGCCAGTTCGTCTCCCTTCCTGACTCCTGTTTCCCCCAAGGCCGCGGCCCCTGCTCCGGCGCCACCGCCTCTTGAGCCCGCCTGGCCGGCGCCGGCACTGCCCTCTCTACCCGTCACTCCGCTGCCCGGTTTCGCTTTGGATACGGGCACCTTGAAGCCCGCCGTCGAGCCCGCACCACCGGCTCCCGTTCCCTCCCTGATTTCTGCTCCGGCGTTGCCTGTGGAAGCAGTGATCAAAGTGCTTCAGGAAGGTCGTGCCTCCATGGAATTGGCCTTCCAATCCATGATCGATCAACTGCGGTCCACCTTGGAGGGAGCCTCTTTCCAGGCCCCGGCCAGCCCGGATTTGCTGGAAATTCCTACGGCCAGCTTCCCTCTGCCGGGGTCGGGAGTCCTATCCGGTCCCACTCCAGCTTCCGCCCCAGTCGTGGTGCCTGCGACCACTGAAACCGTTTGGCCTCCTGCCGGGGTAACAACAGCTCCCCCGGTGGCTCCAGCTCCTGCGCCGCCGCCCCAGCCTGTTTTTCCCATTTATCCTCCATTATATCCTGTGACCCCGCACGCCCCGGAGGCGGTGCTTCCAGCCCTTTCCAGCCCTGTGCTGATGCCCCCCCCCGCGGCGGCCGGCGCTCACCTCCCGGTCCGCCGCCGTCCCCTCCCTGCTATTTCCCCCAATCTGATCGCGGAACTGGATTCAACGCTGGCACAGGCCTTTTCCCCCGCCAGGGCTCCGGAAGCCGGACCAGTGCCTGGGTCGGCCACGGTCCCGTCCGCTCCACTGGCGGCGCCAATAGAAGTCCCGCCTGCGTTTTTGCTGACTCCATGGGCGGTTCCTCCCGGAAACAGCTTCGCTCCATCCCCTCCGGTTTCCGGTCCTGACGCCACCATTTTCCAGCCGGAAGGGCACCCTGACGCCACTCCCTCAATGCCGGCTCCCTTCAGCTTCCTGCAGGCCGTCCCCGTGCCGGAGACCTGGCCCAACGATGACTTGCCTGACCTCGCACCTGTCGAGAAGCCTCCCACGTGGACCCGCACCCGGGGCAATCCCTCGCTATCCTGAATCCTCAGCTTCCTCTGCCATGAAGCCGATCCACATCGTCCGCTTCCTGCTGACCAGTCTGGCGGCGGCCAGTCTCCTGCCTGGAATGGCGCAGGAGCTTCCTGGCGGCTTGGAGTTGCCGCCCCGCCCGGTTAAAGTGGCTTCCCATAGTTCCGCGGCTTCCCGGATGCCGGGTTTGCCGGGAGGTCCTCCCCAGGTGTTTGTTCCCATCTCGCAGCTCACCTTGCCGGAAAAACCAGTCCTGCCCGATCCTGAGGACTGCCCGGACGAAGCGCTGACTCCGGATTCAACTGCCACAGCGGAAGCGTCCGGACTTACCGGGGAGCTGCCGATGCCTGTGGCAGGCCCGGGCGATTCGTCTGGACCGCTCAGTCTGCTGCCCGCTCCGTTGGAATTTGACCTCGAAACCCCGGCGGCCGATACCAACGCCCCCGAAATTCCCGCTCCCACCGAGGGCCCGGCCCCGGAATCGGGCGGCGTGCCTGGCTCTGATCTCACCCCCGCCCCCCAAAAAACCACGGAATCGGGCGCCGCCTATTCCTGGGGTCCCGTTTTCCGAGTCAAGGGAGTCGATGCTTTCATGCTCGGCCGGCAGCGCGGCTACCGGTTTACTCCTGCCCAGGGTCAGGGCGCGCGGGATGGGGGACATACCGTCGCCTCCCAGGTGCCTAACGTTCTCACATCCGAAGTCCATGGCACCCGCATGATGCAACTCCGGCCCAGTCCGCTTTGGACTACTCCTTACATCGAAAACATCTTTTATATGTTCTGCGATGAATCCTACAACGCCGTGCGGCTGAACCCGGGTTGGAAAATCCGTGGGATTCAGCTCCAGGGACCTGATTGGCAATGGGTCGCCTGTCCCCGTTCCGGAGCGGGCACTGCCAGTTTTTCCATCCGCATCCGAGCCTGGAAAACTGTCGATACCCCCCGTCAGGGCACCGTGGTCACGCTCCAGGGCCTCACCCTCGAAGGCCCGGTTGGAGCCACCGATTGGAAAGCCGCCTTC
The DNA here is from genome assembly GCA_903936775.1 of uncultured bacterium. Taxonomy (GTDB): domain Bacteria; phylum Verrucomicrobiota; class Verrucomicrobiia; order Verrucomicrobiales; family V1-33; genus CAIZWU01. The sequence goes on from CAIZWU010000206.1 coordinate 4,551, forward strand.
CCTGATCTGAGACGCCCAGCCCCGCTTTCGGTGAAGCGCTAGGTTTCTGTGGCATCGTGGGCAGGAAGGGTTTTTTTCCAGACCCCGGAATTTCACGCCACCGGCCCGGAGGGCGGGTTTGTGCACCGCGATGTCATGGACGGTGCGCCACGGGAGGGGTTTTTCCTGACGGATCGTTCCGGGAGGCGGTGGGCTCGGTGTTGTAGCGGGCGGGCGGAACGGGAAGGTATATTTTTTGTAATCCCTTCGGATACGGGCCCCCCGGGGTGGCGGACCGGGCGGTGATCTGGCCGGATGCCAAGGGCATGATTTCCATGCTGCCCTCTGTGCCGGCGATAAGAAACCGCCGCCGCAGGCCGCCGAAGGGATCGGCCATGTTGCAGCGCAGGGTCGCCATTTTCCCAGCGGCACGCCCGTGCTGGGCGCCGATCTGGGCAATGCAGATACGGAGGCCAGGGGACGAGGTGAAGCCCGGCATGGAAGTCAGGGCAAGAGCGGGGCTGGTGTGGAGAAACTGGCGGCGGGTCGGGTGTATGACTGGGGTAAAGCAAGCCTTCGCCATCAAGCCAGGACGCCGGGGATGAGGGATGCCGCATTCTGTACCCCGGTGAGGCGTTCGAGGCGGCCGCTGGTTTCGAAATAGAGCTCCTCGTGTTGGATGCCGAGGGCGGCCAGGATGGTGGCGTGGAGGTCGCGGAAGTGGGTGGGCTGGTTGACTGCCATCAGGCCGATTTCATCCGTGGCGCCGATGCGCGCTCCGGCCTGCACCCCGCCGCCGGCGAGCCAGACGGTGAATCCGGCGCAGTTGTGCTGACGGCCATCCTCTCCCTGCATCATGGGAGTGCGGCCGAATTCGCTGCCGCAGATCACGAGGGTGGAATCCAGCAGACCTGACTGTTTCAAGTCTGCCAGCAGGGCAGCTACTGGCTGATCCACCACCTGGGCGTGGGCCTCGTGATTTTTCTTCAGGTTGCCGTGCGCATCCCAGCCGTCCTTTTCATGCATATCATAGACTTGGACAAACCGCACCCCGCGCTCCACCAGCCGGCGGGCGAGCAGGCACTTGCGGGCATACTTCGCGGTGTTTTTGTCAGGATGATCCAGGCCGTAGCTGCGGCGGACGGATTCCGGTTCGCGCTCCACATCACCGGCTTCCAAGGCGGCGGATTGCATGCGCCAGCCCAGTTCGTAGCTGGCGATGCGGGCATCGAGCGGCGTGTAGCCGGGGCGGCTGGCCCGGTGGCGGAGGTTGAGCGCCTTCAGAGTATCCAGCGACTGGCGCTGGCCTGGGGCAAACTCCTCCGGCGGCAGCAGGTCGGCCACCGGTGGACCCGTATCGCGCAGGCGGGTCCCTTGGAAGGCCGTGGGCAGGAAACCGTTGCTGTAATTGGTCGCGCCGCCGAGCGGGCCGGCTTCAAAAAGCAGGACGTAGGCGGGCAGGTTCCGGTTTTCCGAGCCGAGCCCGTAGGTCACCCATGAGCCGAGGCTGGCCTTGCCGCCGGTGGTTTCGCCAGTGTGGAATTGGATACTGGCCGGCCCGTGATTGTTGCTGTCGGCCTGCATGGAATGAATCACGCAAAGGTCGTCCACGTGTTTGGATAAGTGCGGCAGGAGGTCCGAGACCCAAAGGCCGCTCTGGCCGTGCTGACGGAATTCCCACGGACTGGGAAGGATCTGGTCCTTGGCTCCGGTGAAGACATTGGCAAAGCGGGTCGCTTCGACGGGTTTACGCAGGGAAGCGGGCACCTTTTGACCAGCGAGTTTGGCCAGGGTGGGTTTGTAATCGAGGGTATCGATCTGCGAAGGGCCGCCAACCATGTAGAGAAAAATCACATTTTTCGCCCGGGGCCGGAAAGCGGGCAGGCGGGGCGCATGGGGATCGATGGGGTTCAGCAAAACCGCCGGCGGATGGGCTGCCGTAGCCTCTTCCGCGAGGAGACTTTGCAGTGCCACGCTGCCGAATCCGCAGCCCATCTGCTGGAGAAACCGTCGGCGCTGGAGAAACCCTGATGTCATGATGGATGAATGGTGTAACAGGCCGCGGGCGGTGGCAAGTCCCGGGAACGGGGGAGGGTTTGCCCGGCGAAGGGTGCGATAATTACGGGGTCCCGTGATCGTATCGTTTATCGCATGGTCCGCTTCCTGTTGTGCTGCCTGATGGGCCTGACGTTTTCCGTCAGGGCCGGTGATGCGTGGACGGATGCCGGGAATCCGGTCAGGGTGCTTTTCAAGGGAGCGCGGTTGGATCTGTGGTCCCTGCGGCCGGTAGTGGTGCCGGGCCTGCCGGAAGTGGTTGCCAAGGACTGGGTGCGCCAGCCGGTGGATCATTTTGTCCTGCAGCAGCTGCAGGCGGCCGGGCTGGCTCCGGCTCCGGAAGCGGACCGGCGCACCCTCGCGCGGCGGCTGGCCTATATTCTGACAGGGCTGCCCCCGGAGGAACGGGTGCTGGCGGAATTCTGCCAGGACGGATCGCCCGGGGCTTACGAGCGCCTGGTCGATACTTTTCTGGCCTCGCCGGATTTTGGAATTCACTGGGCCCGGATGTGGCTGGATACGGTGCGCTACAGCGACAGCAATGGTTACGACTGGGATGAATTCCGGCCCTCCGCCTGGCGTTACCGTGACTATGTGGTGCGGGCCTTCCAGCAGGACAAACCTTTCGACCGCTTCATCCGGGAACAACTGGCAGGGGATGAAATGGTGGAGGGCGCCCCGGTAGTTGCGGCCGAGCAGGATAGCCTCATTGCCACCGGGTTTCTCCGCATGGGGCCGCAGGACAATTCTGCCAAATTGTTTGGTGAGGAACACCGGGCCCGGGCCGCCATCGAGGCGGATCTCGCGGAGACCACGGCGACGGCTTTTTTGGGCATGACCCTGCGCTGCTGCCGGTGCCACGATCACAAAACCGATCCGTTGACCCACGAGGACCATTACCGGCTGCGGGCCTTTTTTGCCGGAGTGAAACTGAAGGATGATCTGCCCATCGATCTGGCCCCGGAGCAGGAGGTGATCCGCCGCAGTCAGGAACAGGCTGATGCCATTGCCGCCAAGGCTGAAGAGGAAAAGCAAACGATGCTGACGAAGGCAAGGGAGCGGCTGGCCCTGACTGCGGAAAAGAAACCGGAGGAGATTGATGACAAGGAAGCCCGCACATTCCTGACCGCTGAGGAGAAAGCGGAATGGCAGCGTCAGGACGAAGCCATCCGTCAGGCGAAGGAGGGCCGGAAAGGATTCACCATGGCTCTGGGGGTCTCCGAGGACCGGGAGAAGGCGTTGGCGGTGCCGGTGTTGTCAGGGGGTGATCCCGATCAACCGAAACAGCCGGTCGAACCGGGCGTCTTTACCGCCTTCCGGCCGGAACCGGAGGACCTGACGGCGGGCGGATCCCGGCCAGCCAGCCGGCGCCTGGCCCTGGCGGACTGGCTGGTGGCGGGGGA
>CAIZWU010000207.1 GCA_903936775.1 uncultured bacterium
CCACGAGGGCCTGCCAGAGACCGGCCAACGCGACAAAAAAGAGGAGAGCGACAGTAAGACGTTTCATTTGGCAGGCAGGTGGGATTTCAAGGCACGGGTGATTTCAGTGGCCAGACCGGCCAGTTCGACGCTGTTGATGTCGCGCGGACGCGGCAGGCTGATGACAAATTCCTCCCGGATGCGGCCAGGATTTGGTGAAAAGAGGATGACGCGGTCGCCCAGGCAGACCGCCTCCCGCACGTTGTGGGTGACGAAGACGATGGTTTTCTTCCGGGCCGCCCAGATTTTCTGGATGTCCTCGTAGAGTTGCTCGCGGGTCATGGCATCGAGCGAGGCAAACGGTTCATCCATCAGCAGGACCCGTGGATTGGGAGCCATGGCCCGGGCGAGGGCCACCCGCTGTTTCATGCCCCCGGACAACTCGTGGATATTACTGTGGGCGAAGCGTTCCAGCCCTACCAGATGCAGATAATATTTCGCCACTTCCTTGCGGTCCTTGTCGGTCAGGTTGGGTTTCAGCCTTAAGCCGAAGAGCACATTTCCCATCACATCCAGCCATGGGAAAAGCGCGTGTTCCTGGAACATCACCATGCGCTCGCGTCCGGTGCCGGTGATTGGCTGGCCATCGCTGACGAGGCTGCCGGAGTCGGGGGTATCCAATCCGGCGATGAGATTCAGGAGGGTGCTTTTCCCGCAGCCGCTGGGGCCGACGAGGCAGACGAACTCGCCTTCGCTCACCGTCAGGCTCACGTGATCCAAGGCCTGGAGCCAGCCGCGCCGGGTGGTGAAGGATTTGCTGACATCCTTCACCACCAGCTTGGCCGGAGCGATGATTTCGAGGGCTTGGGTGGCGCTCATGGGATCGTGCGGCATCATGGTTTGACGAGGAGTTGATCAAGGGCCGGGATGTCCTTGAGGAAGCCGGCCTTCTGCGCACTGCCCACCATCTTGTCGAGCGACGGGCGGGACACCTCATTGGTCAGGAGGGTGCGGGCGAGGGCCCGGTCCACCACGGCATCGCTGGGGGCGGCGGTGGTCAGGGCCTGCAGTTCAGCCTTGATGAGCTCCTTCGCCTCTGCCGGGTGGGCGGTGATCCAGTCTGTCAGTTCCCGGTGCGCGGTGGTGAGCTTTTTGACCAGCTCCCCCTGTTCAGTCAGGAAAGCGGCCCGCGCCACCAGCATGGTGACATTGGTCTCCCGGTCTTCCAGGTAGACCTGGGCGCCCCCTTCAAGTTCGAGGCGGCTCACCCACGGCTCGGCGGTCCAGACGGCATCGATTTCCCCCTTGGCGAACAGACCCAGCTGGTCGGCGTTGGCGGTCGGGATCACGCTGACATCACCGCCGGTCTGGGTCACTTTAAAGCCGTGCTCCACCAGCCAGGCGCGGGCTTGGACGTCCTGGGTATTGCCCAGCTGGGGAGTGGCCACCTTTTTCCCGCGGAAGTCCTCTGGCTTGAGAATTCCGGAAGCAGGCCGGACCACCAGCGCCGATCCCCCATTCGCGGCGCCGGCGAGGATACGGGGCTCAGCGCCTTTGGATTTGGCGTAGGCATTCAGCACCGGGCTGGGCCCGATGTAGGTGACGTCCAGCGAACGGGCAAAGATGGCCTCAATGGCGGAAGGCCCGGCATTGTAGGTGAACCACTCGATGGTGGCCCCGAGCCGTTCCTCGAACCAGCCTTTACCCTGCCGGGAAAGATGGTGCGCGACCAGTGCCTGGACATGGGTGATATTGGGGAAGTGTCCAAAACGGACCACGGGTTTTCCACCGGTGGGGGCGGTTTTTGGTCCGCAGGCGGTCAGTCCGGCGCTGAGACCAATCGGCAGGGTATAGAGGAAGTTGCGGCGTTTCATGATGGGGACGATTGGGGAGTTGTTTGGCGTTAGAATGAGAGGCGGATGCCGGTCAGGAGGGTGAGGCCTTCAAAGTCCCCGCCATTGCCGCCGCCATCGAGGCGGGCGTATTCCGCCCCGGCCATGAGCTTCAGCCGGTCCCCGTGGATGAAATATTGCAGACCGGGATAAGCGGCCTGGTAGCGGTCGCCGCGCCCGCCTCCGGTGAGTTGCGGCGCTTCGCGTTCGTAGCGGGATTGGGCGATCACGCTGTCAGGGCCATCTCCGATGGCGAAGCTGTAGCGGCCGACCAGTTGGAGCTTTTTCGGCAACAAGTCCCAGGTGGGCTGGATGAAGCAACCAAACACATCCGCGCGTTTTCGCCGGTGCCGTAATAGGCTTCGGTCACCAGCCCCCACCGGCCATCCTGCAACTGCAGGGTCGCCGACAGCAGCTCGTCATAACGGTTCAACACGGTGTCCCCGGCTTCGTGATCGCTGTGCAGCCAATCCGCCCGGAGGTCCGCCTGTTTCAGCCCCCATGCTTCGCTGAAATGATAACCAGCCCCGGCTCCGTAGCTGAGCCCGCCGTCGAGTTGTCCGAACTCGCTGTCCACCTCATTGGAGTAAACTCCCGCCTGCCAGGTGAACTGGCCAAGCAGTCCCTCCAGCACTGCACCCGTGGCCCGGTTCACCCGGAGTTGGTTGAAAATCTGGGACCGTTCAAAAGCCGGCGTGTTGTTGGTGGAAGCCAACCAGTCATAACCCCCGATCTGCGGTTTCTGACGGCCCACGGTCAAGCCGAACGCATTTGACGGTTTCCATTTCAGATACGCGTCCACCAAGCCCTCGTAGAAGGGGTCAAACACCTCATTGCTTTCCGCATCGAGCCGGATTTCGATCTTTTTGCTGAAAAGTTTGGCATCGAATCCAACCCGGGAGCGCCGGTTTTCCCAATCATCGGTATCACCCCGGTCGGAATCCAGCCAGTGATACTGACCTTGATAGCGGCCGCGCAGTTTGAGCTCCTGCAGGATCGGGTTGTGGTCGTTTTTATAGAGGGTGGCCAATCCCCATAACTGATCGAAGGCGGATGGCGGCGCATCTGCCGGAGTCTTGACCGGTGGCTGGGGGTCTCCGGCAAAGGCAAGGGCGGCTGTCAAGAGGAGCAGCAGCATCGGGGTAAACCGCGCGGCAGGATGGGTGATTTTTTGAGGAATGAACATGATTTTGATAGGTTTTTCCGGGGCGCAACAATCCGCGGGGGGCGGTCATGGGACGCAGGTGATGGAGGAGATCCTCCGGTGTGACCGGTAGGCAGGGACAAAAACACGGGGCAGCTGGCACCCGGACTTCCGTGCCGGAAGAGCGGGCGGGGCCGTGGCTGACGCTTCCGGTGGTCCGGTCAGAATCGCGGGCATTGGCAGCAGGACGCTGCGGGAATCGGGGAAAGTGGGATCAACCCTTGATGGAGGGGCCGTCCGCCGGGGAGGACGGCAGGCGGGTTTTTTCGGTGGCCTCCACCGTGGTGACGCGGCCCTCGTGGACCACGATCTGCACCGAGCCGAAGCGCATCGCTTCCACTTTGCGCTTCACCAGATCCAGCCAGGCGCTGGTGGCGTCCGGCAGGGAATTGACGTCAGGAGGATTCATCGGGCAGGGGAGAACAGGGGTTCGGAAAGAAAGGTGAGGAATCCATCGGCGGGATCGGCCCGGCGGGTTGCTTCCGGCACCGGGGTGGGCTGGGCCGGGATTTCAAAAGGGAGGGGGCCGCCATCGCGGACGATTTTCCGCAGAGTGACTTCGACGACGTTGCCGAGGGTGTAACGGTCGAGGATGTTGGCGATGGCATTGCGCACGTCGATCATGATCATGCGCAGGCCGCAGTGGGCTTCGTCCGGACAGGTGCACTTTTCATAATCCGTTTCACTGGCGCAGCCAATCGGCGCGAGCCGGCCATCAATCAGGCGGACCAGCTCCCCCATTTTGATCTGGTCCATCGGCTTGGCGAGCAGGCAGCCGCCATGCTTGCCCCGGCGGCTTTCCACGTAACCGGCCTGACGCAACTCCCCGAGAATCTGTTCCAGAAACTTGAAGGGCACATGCTCGGCCTCCGCCAGTTGGGACACACTCAACACTTCCTTGCCCAAACGATGCGCCACTCCCAGACGGATCAGGGTCCGCAGCGCATATTCTCCTCGTTTGGTCAATCTCATGGTGCACGAGTAGTATTTGTTTAATGTATACTCCGCAAGTAGGGATTAAGAAAAACTTCCCATCCCCCGTAAATAACGAATCTCAGAACAGTTGGCCGGTCGCCGGAGTGGCGGTGAATTCTGCGAGCACGGCCTCTGCCGCCCGTCGCCCTGAAACCATCGCCCCGTTGATCGACGCGGTGGCGTAGTGGTCGCCCGCCACAAAAAGTCCCGGAGCCAAGCGCGGAGGGCGCCCCTCAAAGCGCGGATTGAGCTGAGCAGGCACTGGCAAGGCCTGTGGAATCACCTGCTCCCGGAGCAACTGCCAGTCGTCCGTGATGGGTCCGAACCAGTCGCGTAACTGCCGGCGTATGGCGGCCTCATCGTCCCATCCGTCCATCCCGGGCAAAGTGGTTACATTGAGCAGTGCTTGACCCATTGGGGCGTAATCACGGCTCACGTTGCTCAGCCATGCCGCATTGTTGATAGGGCCCGCACCATTGCCGTTGAGGTAGAGCACGGGGTCGGGATGGGATGCCGCCAATGCGGTAAACCACCAGCTGCGCACCATCCGGAATTCCACTGGTGGCAAAAGCGCCCCGGTTAGGGTTGCTGCCGTATGGGCTTCAGTCGCCACCACGATGGCCCGTGCGGTGATTTCCCCGCCCTCTGCCAGCCGCACCTTCAGGGAGTCCGCTTGCAGGGCCTCCACCCGGGATTGCAGCCTCAGGGTCCCCCGGGGCAGCGTCTCCGCGATTTGCCGTGGGATTTCCTCCATGCCGAGGGCTGGCACGACAGTCTGTCCCGTTCCGAACAGCCGGTAAAGGGACTCAAACCACCGGCTCCCCGCTTCCAGCTCGCGGTCGAGGAGCACCCCGGCCATGAAGGGGCGGAAAAATCGCTCGATCATTGGAGGGGAAAATCGCTGCTGAAGCCAGACCAAGGTTGAAATCTCCGGTGGGCGCGGCGGCGGCTGGGGCAGGCCTGCGTTCAGCCGCAGGCTGAGCAGACCTGCCTTCACTTTGTCCCAGGGGGTTCCCACTGGATTGGAAAAGCTCCAGAGCGCATCCAGAGGTTCGTGCCAGGGATCGGCCATCCGGTGCCACTGCTGCCCGACCCGCACCAGACTACCTGAGTAAAATGGCTTCAAGTTCAATGCTTCGTAGTCCAAAACCCGCCGGGCTTCCGGGTAAGCGGTCAGCAGGACCTGAAACCCCCGGTCCAGCCGGAAGCCGTCCACCACATCCGTCCGGACCCGTCCCCCGACTCCATCGGATGCCTCCAGCACCGTGACCCGCACTCCGCTCTCCACCAAGCGGCGGGCACAACAAAGCCCGGCCAGTCCGGCTCCGATGATGATCACTTCAGTGCGCTCCATTGTCATTGATCCGAAAGCGCCAGCCCTGGCCCTGCGCAAGCGCCCCGCCTGAAAAGAAACAACTCCGGGCGCTGGTTCACCAGCGACCCGGAGTTGCTATTCCCCCCCAAGAGAATAATTAGAGAATAGTGAAATCCGGCCCGCGTGGCAAGCTATTTCGATGAATTTTCGATTAATTTTTCAGAGCCGGGGATTTTCCTGCAATCCCCGGTGATGCTGACGATTCCGCCCCAGTTCAGAGATCGGCCAAGGCCTGTTTTCCCCGCGCCCGGACCATGGGATCGTCCCGGTCCCGGTCGGGCAACGCCAGCCCCAAGGTCAGCATGTGTTTGGCGGCAGTCTCATCGTCGAGTTCCGCATAGGTCCTGCCCAGATCAATATAACTGGCCATCCGCGCCGGATTCAGGGCAATCGCCCTTTTAAAATACGCTGCCGCCTCCGCATACGAGGCCGGAGGCAAGGCCCCGTAAATAATCCGGGCCAGGGCCCGCTTCACCGGATTCAGACCCGCCATTTCATAGTGCCACGATCCCAGCACGTAGCATCCCAGTTCGTGATCCGGATTCAGCCGCAGCCCCTCTTCCGCCGACTCCCTGATGAGCCGCGACCACGCAATCTGGATTTTGGTGTCCTGAAATCGGGCCAGCCGCCCATAACAAATGGCCATGGCCAGGTGGGCATCCGCGTCCTTCGGGTCCGCCGCCACACTCCGCTGCGCATAAGCCAGAGCCTTCAGCCCGGCTGCTTTTTTCCCTGCCTCCGTCGGCTCATCATTCATGGAAAGCCCATATTGTTTGGCCAACCGGTGCAACAACGCCGCCGGGGGAGGCCCGAGTTTCTCCCCTTCCAAATAGGCGGCCAAGGCCGCCTTGGTTTGGTGTTTCGCATCCCATGCATCGCCCCGGCCGATCCATTCGGCCAAGGACTGCGCCGGACAAGCTGTGGCGCTCATCCACACCAGCAGCAACCCCATGCCGCACCAAAGCCGGGGAAGAAAAAACCCAGGAGTCGTTTTCATCCCTCTACTATCGCTCCAACCCCGCCAGCGGATGCCGCCGGAACGCCGGAGGCCCTTTTTAATCGTCGGTCCCGCTCTTCCGGGTGCAATCCTCCGGTCCGGGGGGCTTCAGCAGAGGCTTTGGTTATGCAGGGCCTGGGGTGGTGGATCCGGGATGGTCGCAGGGACTGGGTTGAGCACGCAAGTCGAACTGGACCTCTGCTGCAGCCTGTCGATACTGCATCGCCCGGCCAAGCCCCACATGTCCGCCCCCCGTGTCATCTTCCACCTCGATATGGACGCCTTTTACGCGTCGGTGGAGCAGCGTGATCAGCCGGAGTGGCGGGGGAAACCGGTCATAGTGGGTGGGCCGCCGGAGCGGCGCGGGGTGGTCTGCGCGGCCAGTTATGAAGCCCGGAAATCCGGGGTGCGCTCGGCCATGGCCAGCGTCACCGCGGGGCGGTTGTGCCCGGAGGGGATTTTTGTCAGGCCCCGCATGGAGGTATACCGGGACGAGAGCCAGGCTATCATGGAAATCGTCCGCCGGTTTGCCGGGGAGCTGGTGCAGCAGGTTTCGGTGGATGAAGCGTATCTGGATGTCACGGCCCGGCTTCCGGCCAACCCGGAGCACGATGCCTTGCTGGACAGCGCCCAGCCCTTGGCCCGGGAACTCAAAGCAGCCATTCATCACGAACGCTGCCTCACCGCCACCATTGGGATCGCGCCGAATAAATTGCTGGCGAAGATCGCGTCTTCTTCCTTCAAGCCGGACGGCCTGACCCTGGTGCCGGAATCGGGCAAGGCGGCCTTCCTGCGGCCCTTGCCGGTCGGGTCCATTCATGGGGTCGGCCGTGTCACTGAAGCGGCCCTGCAAAAAGCGGGCTATCAGACTATCGCAGACCTCCAGGACACCACTACTGATCTGCGCTCGCTGGTGGGTTCGTGGGGGCGCGAACTCAAACGCATGGCCCATGGAGAGGACGACCGGCCCTTGGATTTGGGCGATGAAGTCAAAAGCATCAGCAGTGAAAACACCTTCGCCCGTGACACGGCCGACCGTCCGGTGCTGCGCGCCTGTCTGCGGGAACAAGCCGATGAACTCGCGCAAAAGCTAGCTAAATACCGGATGGCGGCCAGCACGGTGTCGGTCAAAGTCCGCTACGGCGATTTTACTACGCTAACGCGGCAATTCAGCGTGGAGGAACCCCTCGAGGATGCTGCCACCATTTACCGTTTTGCCTGTTGGCTGCTCGCCCGGCACCAGTTGGTGAAACGGCCGCTGCGGCTGCTGGGTTTGGGTTTGGCAGGATTGCAGGAGGTGAACCTGCGGCAGTTGACGCTGGAGTTGAAGTAGGAGGGGCGGTGCAAAAAAATGCCGCCGGTGGGGGTACCGGCGGCATTCGTTTTGGAGACTTTGGAGGGTTTCCTGAACCGATTATTTGGCAGGAGGAAGGATGACGGTGTCGATGACGTGGATGACGCCATTGGTGCCGACGATATCGGTTTTCACGACCTTGGCATTCCCGATGGTGACGCCGCCTTCGGTGGCGATGGTGGCTTCGGCTCCGTTGACCGTCTTGACTTTACCGGCTTTGACGTCAGCGGCCATTACCTTGCCGGCAACCACATGATAGGTAAGGATGCCGGCGAGTTTGGCCTTGTTTTCGGGCTTGAGCAGGTCTTCCACGGTGCCGGCGGGGAGTTTCGCAAAGGCAGCATTGGTCGGGGCGAACACGGTGAAGGGGCCTTTGCCGCTCAAGGTTTCGGCGAGACCGGCGGCTTTCACTGCGGCCACGAGGGTGGAAAAGTCCGTGTTGCCGGCGGCGATTTCCACCACATTTTTGGTGGGGGCTTCCGCTTGAGCGGCGATGGGGGAAAGGATGACGGACAGGGCAAAAAAGGTGGTGCTGAGGAGTTTCATAGATAGGCTGCTTGTGGGGGTTTTTGTTTGATCTGCTGACCGGTCCGGCACACGCCGATGGCCTGCAGGGCAGTAACGCCATTGCACCGCGGGGCGGTTGCCGGAAATTGCAAAAAAAAAGCAGGCCGGGCGCTGGAGCGCCGGGCCTGCCCGAAAAAGCCAGGACAACCCGTCTGCCTGCGGGGATTTGTTATTTCACGAGTCGCAGCGTATAAGGGTAACGGTAGCGCACTCCTTCCTTCGCCTTTACTCCCGCAATGATGGTCATGACGATCGCATAAAGTCCGACGGCAGGGAGCAACAGAAAGCCGATCAGGATGAACATGGAGAACATGGCAATCACGACCGCGATCGCGACCGTGATTTGGAAATTCAGCGACTCTTTGCCGTGATAATCCAAGAAGGAGGATTTGTCCTTCTGGGTCACCCACATCACCAGGGGGCCGACTACATTGGCAAAGGGAAATGGAATGATGAAGCCCGCAAAAGAGCTGAGATGACAGATCATGCCCATGGTCTTGTCATTCTCGGTGATTGCCAGATCCGATGCCGGGGCCGGCGGAATGATTGGCCCTGCTGGCGGGGTATAGGGCGTTTCTTCTGGAACCGGAGGAATGCTGGGTGGTATCGGATCACTCATGGTTTGGGCTGGTGGCGGGTTGATGGACTTGAGGGAAACAGGAAAGTGTTCGGATAATACCCGGAATTTACAGTGCTGGATTTCAATCGGGCAGGTATTTTTCCGCTTCCCGGCCCAGCACTTCAGCTGGAGGTGGAACGGGCCATCACGAGAGCGCAGCGGGCGGGGAGATAGAGGAGCAATTGAGTGACCCCATCGACATTGATTGTTTGATAGCGCTGGCGGAGGGCGAGTCGGCCGAGACCGGCAAATCGTGGCTCGTCCGTGTCCAACACCAGTTCCCATAATCCCTCCGGCGCGGGAACCGCATGGTCCGGGAAACTGCGGACCGGATGGAAGTTGAAGGCGATCAGGAGGGCTCCACGCTGGATGACCAGCAACTGGTCGCTGACGTGGCTGTAGTGTTTGCAGGGCGTGGCGGCAAAGATGGCGGGGTCTCCCACCAGGTGCATGATGGCGGCATCGAAATCGCCGAGGGCATGGTATTTCAGATCCGGATTGTCGCGCAGGGACCACTGGCGGCGGGCATAGTGATAGGACCACTGATTGCCGGCGCGGGGGAAATCCACCCATTCCGGGTGGCCGAACTCATTCCCGGTAAAATTCAGATAACCATGGGCTGCGGTGGTGAGGGTGAGGAGGCGGGCCAGCTTCCAGAGGGCGATGCCGCGGTCCACGTGCGGGTTGGTGGTGGACAGGGCCATGCCGGTGTAGATGGCGGCATCCAGCAGGCGGAAAATAAAGGTTTTCCCGCCGACGATGGCCTGATCATGGCTTTCGACATAACTGATGACCCGTTCCTCGGCCCGGCGGCTGGTGAGCTCGTGCCAGAGGGTTTCGACATTCCATGCTTCGTCCGGGGTGTCGGAGCCGAGCTTGCCCCACAGGTCCGGCACCCCCATGGCGAGGCGGTAGTCAAATCCGGCGCCACCTTCCTCCACAGGGGCGGCGAGGCCAGGCATGCCTGATACGTCCTCGGCGATGGTGAGGGCACCGGGGTTCAGGGTGTGGATCAGCTGATTGGCGAGGGCAAGGTAGGCGAGGGCGTCCTCATCAATCCCGGGATGGAAGTAGTCGTCATAGCCGGTAAAGGCCTTGCCGAGGCCATGGTCGAAGTAGAGCATGGACGTGATGCCGTCGAAGCGGAACCCGTCGAGTTGATAGTCCTCGGTCCAGCACCGGCAATTGGAGAGCAGGAAATGCAGGACCGCGGGCTTGCCGTAGTCGAAGCAGCGGCTGTCCCAGGCGGGGTGCTCGCCGCGGTCGCCTTCGTGGAAGTATTGATAGAGGGTGCCGTCAAAACGCGAGATGCCATCGCTTTCGTTTTTGACGCTGTGCGAATGGATCAGGTCGATGATGACGGCGAGACCGAGGCCATGGGCGGTGTCGACGAGTTCCTTGAATTCCTCCGGGGTCCCGAAGCGGCTGCTGGGGGCGAAGAAGCTGCTGACATGATAACCGAAGGAGCCGTAGTAGGGGTGCTCGAGAATGCCCATGAGCTGCACCGCATTGTAACCGGAGGCGACGATGCGGGGAAGGATGTGGTCCTGGAACTCGCGGTAGGTGCCGACTTTCGGCGACTCCTGCGCCATGCCGATGTGGGCTTCGTAAATGAGGAGTGGCCGTACCGGCAGGTTTTGGGGCCGGGGGTTTTTCCAGACGTAAGGGGGCACGTCCCAGACCTGGGCGGTGAAAATGAGGGATTGGGGATCCTGGACGACCCTCTGGGACCAGGCCGGGATGCGGTCACCCCAGCCGCCGGGCCAGCAGACGTCGAGCCGGTAGTGCTGGCCGTGGGTCAGGGTGGAAGGGGGCAACTGCAGTTCCCAGTCGCCATGGGCATTGAGCCGCTGCAAGGCCAGTTCCGGGAGTTGCTGCCAGCCGCAGAAATCTCCGGTTAGAAAAATGGCGCTGGCGTGGGGGGCCCACTCCCGGAACACCCACCCGGTGCTGGTGCGGTGCAGTCCGTAGTAATGGTGACCGAGCGAGAATTCCGGCAGGGAGACGCGTCCATTTTCCGTGAGTTGGCTCAGCAGGGAGGCGGTTTTGTCCCTGCGGCGGTCGAGAACCGGAAGATAGGGCCTCAACCAGACATCATCACGCAGGCGGGGCCGGGGCGGTGGCTGGCCCGGAAGGGACGGTGGAGTCTGGGACATGCGCGGGAGGAGAAGCAGGCTAGGCGGTGGCTGTTTTGCCACGGGTGCCACGGACGGTGCCGGAGGCGCGCTTCGCAGGTGCCGGGGCCAGGTTGGGTTTCTCATCCTCGACGACCAAGGGACGATGCAGCATCGCTTCGTAGATTTCGAAGTAGCGGCGGGCGGTTTCGGCGTGGTTGAACTCTTGGAGGGATTCCTGCATGACCCGCCGGAGGGTGGCCTGCCGGTCTGCCGCGGGACGGCGGTGGAAATCCAAGGCACGGTCGATGGCCCAGCGCAGTCCGGCGGCGCTGAAATGATCAAAAACGAAACCATTTCCAGCGGTGCCTTCCTCATTGAGGTGGTGCACGGTGTCCTTCAGGCCGCCAGTGTTATGGGCAATGGTGAGGCTGCCGTATATCGGAGCCACCATCTGGGGAAGGCCGCAGGGCTCGAAGCGGCTGGGCATCAGGGTGAAATCCGAGGCCGCATAAGCGAGCCGGGAAAGGTTTTCGTTGAAGTTGCAGACGGTAACGCGGTTTTGCAGGGCGTGATGGCGTACGATGTTGTGGAAGTGCCGTTGGTATTCCCCATTGGCCACCACGGCGAGCTGGAGGCCTTCCGCCTCATAGTCGGCCAGGGTCTGGTAAAGAATATCCGTCAGGAGCTGCGGGCCTTTTTGGATGGGGTCGAGCCGGCTGGGCCAGAAGAGCAAGGGGGCGTTTTCGTCGCGGCGCAGACCGGTTTTTTCCTGGAGCAGGCGTTTGGCGGCGCGTTTTCCCTCCGTGAAGTTATCCGCGTGGTATTTGAGGGGCAGGGCGGGGTCGGTGGAGGGATTGTAGGAATCATCCGGCGCATTCAGGATGCCTGCGGCACAGCCGGCATCCCGTTTGTTTTTGATTTCCGTCCGCACGGCGTCAGGCACAAAGGAGTGATGGCCATCGGCCACTTCGTTGAGGAAGGTCGGGCTGACGGAATTGATGTAGTGCGCCGCAAAAATCCCGGAGGCGAGCAAATCAACCGGGGCGCGGGGCCGGGCGGTTTCGTAATTGCAGGGGATGGTCGAGTAATAGAGCTGATTCCAGAACTGGGCGGCATCGATGCCGCTGCCTTCAATCCCCTCCAGCGTCATCTTTTCCGTGTGGATATTATGTACGGTGAAGAGGCAGGGAATGCGGAAGCGGCGGGCTGCGGCCGGAATCAGGCCGGTCATCCAGTCATTGCAATGGATCAGGTCCGGGCGGACGCGGGGAATAATGTTGTTGATGACCTCCCGCTGGAAGGCGAGGGCGATTCTGGGGTTCTCCCCGCCGTAACTGGAATAGACGGAATCGCGGTAATAAAAAATCCGGTCTTCCGCGAGGTGGATGCGTTCCTCCGGGAGGGCCCGGCGCATGGTTTCGAGTTCCTGGGTGACGATCTCGAAGACGTCGGTATTGAACATCTGCCGGTAGTTCGGCAGGGCTACGTGGACATCGGCACCGAGCCGGAACAGGGCCGAGACGAGGGAGGCCGAAACATCCGCCAGTCCTCCGGCTTTGGCGTGCATCCGCTGCGCCATGTTTCCCATGCCATCCGGCAAATAGGTGATTTCCGGGGTGACGATGAGGATGCGCGGTTTGCTCACAGGAACGGGGGAGGTGAGGGGTGGAAGAGGGTTAATTATGGATGAGGGATTGCGGAAATACAAAGCATTCCGGATGAGTCTCCGCCCATCATTGCAGGTTTGGTGCCACCCCGCCTTGAGGTTGTCCGGCACCCTTTCACGCCTGCGGGCCGGCCCACGTGATGTAAGGGGGGGAAACCGCCCGCCATTGGGTGCCGGACGGAACGGCCCGGGCTGTCATGCCAAAGCGGCCGCTGGCAGGGCAGGGGATCGTAAGGGTGTAGTTCACCCAGCCGCCGTTGTTTTCGCTGCTGGGGGCGAGAGGGAAAAAGGCGGGTTTGCGGATTTGGTTCTGGGCATCGGCGGCGCCGTAACAGAGCTCGACCGCGACTTCTCCGGGTTGGAGGCTGCCAAGGAAGACGGGGCAGGTGACTTGGAAGCTATCGCCGGAGTGGAGTTGGGAGATCTCGCGGTTGCTCTGCGGGGTTTCCACGCGCACCTGGCCCCACAGGTTATCCAGACGCTGGCGCTGGGCCGTCAGGGCATAGGCGGCTTTGCCATCGTTGGCCATCAGTTCCCGGTAATTGGCGGAAGCGGGCGTGTAGAACTTTTGGCGGTATTCATCGACCATCCGGCGGCTGGTAAAGAAGCCTGCGGCCATCTTGATGGAGGCCTTCATCATGGCGATCCAGGCGATCGGGTCGCCCCCGCCGGGACGATCGTAGAAGAGGGGCGCGATGTCGTCTTCCAACAATTTGTAGAGGGCGGCAGACTCGATTTGGTCGGCGTAGTCGTCGTCGTCATATTCCTCGCCATGGCCGATGGCGAATCCGCAGTCCGGCGCATAACCTTCGCACCACCAGCCATCGAGAATGGAGGCATTGAGGACGCCGTTCATGGCCGCCTTCATGCCGGAGGTGCCGCTGGCTTCGACGCGGCGGCGGGGGGTATTAAGCCAGATGTCGACGCCCTGCACCAGATAGCGGGCGATGCGCATATCGTAGTTTTCGAGGAAGAAAAACCGGCGCCGGATGCCGGGGCGTTTGGAGAATTCCACCACCTGGCGGATGAAGTCCTTGCCGTGCTGGTCGGCCGGGTGGGCTTTGCCGGCATAGATGAATTGAACCGGGCGCTGGGCATGGTTGATGAGGGCTTCCAGCCGGTCCGGGTCGCGCAATAACAAAGTGGCGCGTTTGTAGCTGGCGGCGCGGCGGGCGAAGCCGATGGTGAGGACTTCAGGGTCGAGCACACTGCGGGCATAGGACAACTCGGCGCGGGAAGCATTGCGCAGGGTGAGTTGTTTTTCCATGGACTCGCGGGCGGAGCGGATCAGGCGGCTGCGGCTCAGTTCATGGGCCCGCCAGATTTCCTCGTCAGGAATTCCGTCGATCAGAGCCCTCATTTTGGGTTCGCTCATGCGTTTTTCCCAATCCATGCCGATGTGCTGCTGGAGCAGCGTCAATACTTCCGGCGCCAGCCACGTGGTGGCATGCACGCCATTGGTGACGTGGCGGACAGGCAGTTCATCACGCACCTGCTCCGGCCAGACGTGCTGCCACATGCGGCGGGCGACATCGCCATGCAATTCGCTGACCCCATTGGCAAAATGGGCGAAACGCAGGCCGAGGATGGTCATCGAAAGGGGCGAGGTAGTATCGCCGGGCGCCCGGCCGTAGTTGATGAAATACCACGGATCAATGCCGGTGGAGGGCTGGAGGGCTTTGAAGTGGGCTTCCACGAGGTCCACCGGGAAGGTTTCATTCCCGGCCGCGACCGGGGTGTGGGTGGTAAAAACCGTGGCGCGGCTGGCCACTTCGTAGGCGGTCTGGAGGTCGAGGCCTTTGACTTTAGTCAGGAACTCCAGCCGGGCGAGGCTGAGGAAGGCGGCATGGCCTTCGTTGAGATGGCAGACATCGGGCTCCAGCCCCATTGCGATGAGGGCGCGGAAGCCACCGACGGCGAGGAGGAGTTCCTGGCGGATCCGGTTTTCATGTCCCCCGCCATAGAGCCGGGCGGTGATTTCAAGGAATTCCGGCGGATTTTTGGAGACATTGGTGTCGAGCAGAATCAGGGAAATGCTGCCGACCTTGAGATTCCAGACGCGGGCATGCAGTTCACCCTCGGGGAGCATGATACTGACCTCCACCAGCTCACCATCTGGTTTCCGGGCCCGCTTCATGGGAAGGTCCTGGATTTCCGAGTCCGGGTAGATTTCCTGCTGCCAGCCATCCTGATTAAGGCGCTGTTCGAAGTATCCCTGGTAATAAAATAGCCCGACGCCAACGAGGGGCACCGCCAGATCGGAGGCGGCTTTCAGGTGGTCGCCGGCCAGAACGCCAAGGCCACCGGAGTAGAGGCGGATGTTTTCGTTGAGTCCGAATTCCAAGGAGAAATAAGCGACCAGACCATGTTTGGGGTCCGGGTCCGGGGCGGTGCTTTCCTCAAACCAGTGCTGGAGTTTGGCCAATTGTTTGAGGAAACCCGGGTCTTCAGCAATCGCTTCGAGCGTGGGCTGCGGCACTGCGCGCAGGAAAGTGAGGGGATTGTGTCCGGAATGGCGCCATGCCGCAGGATCGATGCGGCGGAAAAGATTCAGGGCGTCCTGATTCCAGCACCACCACGCATTCCGGGCCAGGGTCTCCAGAAAAGCGAGCGGTTCCGGAATGCACGGCGCGACGTTGATGATTTGGACGTTGTTCATGGAGAGGCGAACAGCGTGCGCCAAAGAAAAGGATCAATCAAGTGCCGTAAAGCAGCGGGCCTCCCAGACCACGTTTTCTAAAACAGATGAATCAGCGATCAATCCAGCAGTCCGGTGGAATGCGTAGGCCATTCCTGCCGCCATCCCGGGAGAACACCCCTCCAACAGGCGCGATTGGCCGTTTGCCGTCCACGATTTTCCATGAAAACATCAACCATGACTGAGATCCTCCCCGCCCCTGAGACTTTGCCCGACGCCCATGGCCATTTTGGTGCCTTTGGTGGCATGTTTGTGCCGGAAACCCTGATGTTTGCGCTGAATGAACTGTCGGCGGAATACGACCGCGCCAAGGCCGATCCGGCCTTCCAAGTGGAACTGGACTACTTGCTGCGGGAATATGTGGGCCGGCCGACGCCCCTTTATTTCGCAGAACGCTGGACGGAAAAACTGGGCGGGGCGAAGATTTACCTGAAACGGGAAGATCTGCTCCACACCGGTGCCCACAAGATCAACAACGCGATGGGGCAGATTCTGATCGCCCGCCGCCTCGGCAAAAAGCGCATCATCGCCGAGACCGGAGCCGGCCAGCACGGGGTGGCCACGGCCACGGTTTGTGCCCGGTTTGGGTTTGAGTGCGTCATTTACATGGGAGCCGAAGACATGCGCCGCCAAGCCCTGAACGTGGCCCGCATGAAATTCCTCGGCGCAGAAGTCCGTGCGGTTACGGCCGGGCAGGCGACCCTGAAGGAAGCCGTCAACGAAGCGATGCGTGATTGGGTCACCAACGTGCGCGACACTCATTATATTCTGGGCTCCGCGTTGGGCTCGCATCCCTTCCCGATGATTGTCAGAGACTTCCATCGTGTCATTGGAGTGGAGGCGAGGAAACAGATCCTTGAACGGGAAGAACGCCTGCCGGATCTGCTGATCGCCTGCGTGGGCGGCGGCAGCAACGCGATCGGCCTGTTCCATCCTTTCCTATCCGACGCCGACGTGAAGATGACCGGCGTGGAAGCGGGGGGCGAAGGCATTGTGGAAGGCCGTCATGCCGCCCGTTTCGAGGGCGGCAAGTTGGGCGTTCTCCAAGGTACCAAGACGATGCTCCTGGCCAATTCCGATGGGCAAATCATGCTCACGCACAGCGTCAGTGCCGGTCTGGACTACGCCGCGGTCGGTCCGGAACATGCCTATTATCAAGCCAAAGGCCGCATCAACTACACCTACGCCACCGACGCCGAAGCGCTGGACGCTTTCCAGGAACTCTCCCGCATGGAAGGCATCATCCCCGCCCTCGAAACGGCCCACGGTTTGGCTTATGTCAAGAAGATCGCCCCAACCATGGGCAAGGATCAGCTGATTATCGTGAATTTGAGCGGCCGCGGCGACAAGGACGTGGCTGAGGCCTCGCGCCACATTTTCGGACAGGAACTGAAGTTTTAAAGGTTTGACTTTCCAACAGGAGTCAGATTTCTTGCCTGACCTATTTTTGTACCGTAAAGTCAACGGAACCCAACCCGGGTCAATCCTATGCAAATCCTGGAAGAATTCAAGAAATTCATCCTGAAAGGAGACGTCGTTTCCCTGTCCACCGGGGTACTCATCGGCGCGGCTTTCGGCAAGATTGTGGATGGATTCACCAACGGGATTGTCAAGCCGATCCTGGGATTGATCGGCGGAGACCCCGATGTATCACTGAAACTCTGGATCTTTGACTTGGGTCTCGTGATCAACACGATCATTGGCTTTCTGATCACGTCAGCGGTGATTTTCTTTGTGATCGTTAAGCCCTATAATATTTTAATGGCGAAGGTGGCGAAGGCTGAGGCGCCCCCGCCGCCCGCCGGACCGTCCGAGGAGGTGAAACTCCTGACGGAAATCCGGGACGCTCTGAAACATAAATAGGCTGCAGGTGGCGGCAAACGGGGCTAGCGTCTCCGCCGCCGCCCGGTCTTCGCCGGGGCTTCCGGTGCGGTTTCTCCGCCTGGTTTCTTTTTGACCGGCTGGATATCCTGCGGGCGCACCCGTTTGCCGCTGGCGCCTCCCGGTTTGGCGGTGGCGGGTTTGCCCCGGCGCTCCTGCGGGGCGTCGCCCCGGCGTTCATTGGGGCGGGGGCCCTTGCGCCGTGGGGAGCGGTCTTCCATGGCCGGGGCTTTGGAATTGGTGGCAGTGACACGCAGCAGGCGGAAATTGACGGTGCCGCGCTCACGGTCGATCCCGGTCGGCACCGCGTCAATGAAGTCGCCGGCTCGGATCGCCACCGGCGGCTGTCGGTTGCGCAGGGTGGAGCTGGCGGCATCGAAAAAGGGATCGGGCAGACCAAGATCCGGGAAGCGGATCGCGCCGCGGGTCTGGCTGTTGATCGTTTCAATGAACAGGCCGAAGGGCAGGACCCGGCTGACCATGCAGGGCCACGGCTCGGGGTTTTCCATGGAGGCAAGGCGCTCGAAGTATTCCAGCTCCTTGAGGCGGCGGCTTTCCATCTCGGCATCGGCGCTGACGCGTTCCGTGGTGGAAATGTGTTCCGCGGTTTCCTTCATGTGGGCGTAGTCCGGCGTCTTCATGGTGCCGCCGCTGCCCGGGGCACGGGTGAGATTCCACAACAACCGGTGCACGATCAAATCCGCATACCGCCGGATCGGGCTGGTGAAGTGGGTGTAGTGCTTGAAGTGCAGCCCGTAGTGCCCCAGCGAGTCCGGGTGATAAACGGCGCGTTTCAGGCTCTTCAGCAGGGTGAGCTTCAGCATGGGCGCTTCCGGCCGGCCTTCCATGGCTGCAATGGCTTTCTGAAGTTCGCCGCGGACGGACAGGTCGCCGACATGGATGCCGGCAGCCCCGAGGACTTCACGGAGTTCGTCGAGTTTGGCCTGATCCGGTTCCTCGTGAATCCGGTAGATGGACGGGCGGCCACTTTGCAATAACGTCTCGGCCACAGCCTCATTGGCCGCGAGCATGAACTCCTCGATGAGTTGGTGGCTTTCGTCGTATTGGATGGTGGCCAACCGGACGGGGCCCCCTTTTTCGTCGAGGATGATTTTGATTTCCGGGAACTCCAGATCAAGGGCGCCATGTTGATAGCGGCGTTTGCGCATCATGGAGGCCAGCTTCCAGGCGCGCTGCAGGAGATCGCTGTCGGGATCTCCCACGTCAGGATTTTTCATCGAAGCCATCGCTTCCTCATAACTGTAGCGGCGGGCGCTGCGGATCACTCCGGCTCCGAACCGCTGGCCGGTCCGTTGCCCCTTGGCATTGAATGTAAGGACGGCAAAGCGGGTGAGTTTGTCCTCGTGGGGGCGGAGGCTGCACAGACCATTGGACAGGCGCTCGGGCAGCATGGGAATGACCCGGTCCACCAGGTAGGTGCTGTTCCCCCGCTCGCGGGCTTCCTTGTCGAGGGCACTGCCGGGCGTGACGTAGTGGGCCACATCGGCGATGTGCACGTGGAGTTCAAAGCCGCCGTCCTTTAGTTGGGTGACCCCGATGGCATCGTCGAAGTCCTTGGCGTCAAAAGGATCGATCGTGATGATATGGTGGCCGCGGCAGTCCTCGCGGCGGGCGATTTCAGCGGCGGGGATTTCGTCAGGATGGGAGGCGGCTTCCTTTAAAACGGCGTCCGGAAACTCGAGCGGGAGGCGGAATTTGTAGATGATGCCCAGCACGTCGACGCCTTTCTCGCCTGGCCGGCCGAGGCGTTTCACGAGGTGGCCCTTCATGCGTGCGCTGCGGGTGGGCCATTCATCGATGGCGACCACCACCTTGTCCCCGGCTTTGGCTTCGGTGTCGTCGCTGATTTGCAGATCAACATTGGGGAGGAGGACGTCGTCCGGAATGACCCAGGCATGTTTGGCCCGGATGAAGAGGGTGCCGGGGATGTTCTGGTTGCGGCGCTCAAGGATTTTGACGACGCGGGCTTCGAGGTGGACTTCCTGAGGGGCGCGCTCGTGTTTGGGCTTTTCCTTGCGGGCTTTTTCACTGCGCCACCATGAGGGGGGGGCGGAAGCCGTGACTTTGACACTCACGCGGTCCCCGTTGAGGGCGGTGTTCAGATGTTCCTCCGGAATGGCAATCCGGGCATCGGGCTCGGCCCCCAGCATGGCATAAACCGCGGCGTTCTCCTGGTCCCCCTGCTCCGGGCGGAAGGAACCTCCGCCGCCGGGCTTGCTGAAGAGGGTGCCGTTGAGCAGGCGCTGCCCGGCGCTGCGCAGCCGGTAGCGGCGGCCATCGCCTTCCACAATCTGCCCGTCGTCCACCAGCTCCTGCAGGACCCGCCGCAGTCCCTGGCGGTCATCGACCGGGACGCCCAGCGTCCGGGCGATCTCATTTTTGGTCTGGGCGGCGGTGGCGGTTTGAGCCAGCAGGGCCAGTAATCGGGTGGAAAGTGAGTCGCTTGACATCAAAATTTGCCCCTCCTCGGCGCGGCATACGGGATTTTCCTAGTTGAATTCATCTTTTTGCTTTATCATCGCGTCAGTCCGCTGCTATATCCACTCAAATTAACCCTCCCCCAAACTTTATGAAACTTCCCTCCGCCTCTTTCCGGCCGCGTGTTGCCGGTTTTACCCTCATTGAATTGCTGACGGTCATGGCCATCATCGCGATTCTCGCTGCTGCCTCATTTGCAGGCTACGGCAAAATCGTGGAAGGGGTCCGGAAAAAGGAAGCCCAGGTGATGGCCATCGCGGTGGCCAATGCCGTGGAACAATTCTATGCGGACTACAATCGTCTGCCCAAGCCTACTTCGGCGACCGATGGGGCTGATTCGGATACCACCACCGAAGGGGGCGAAGGCCTTGTCAAGGTCCTGACCGGCAAGGAAGGGGAGGAAGGTGCGGTGCAAAACACCCGTAAAGTCGATTATGCCGAAGGGATCAAGCCTGCCAAGGTCGTGAAAGGCAAAGCCGCCACGGCGCAGGCCGGGGGGAGTGACAAATGGCGTAATGGCCTCGTCCTGGAGGACGAGAACATCGAAATCGTGGACGGCTGGGGAAATTATTACAAAGTGAAGCTCGACACCGATTACAATAAGGAATTGGAAAACCCGGATACCAACGGCGTCGCAGACGGTCTCACCAAGCTCGCCAAACGTGTCCTCGTGTGGTCCCCGGGCAAGGATGGCAAGGAAGAGACCTGGGAAGATAACGTGAAGTCCTGGGACTGAGCCGGATTTCCGTTTTCCGATGCCCTGCAGCATATTTCATCGCCTCGATGGCGACCGCCATGCCGTTTGAGATCATGGGAGCAGCCCATCTGGGTGCCTTGGGGGTGACGGCGGTCACCGCTGCGGTCCTGATCCGGCACGCCCGCCGGCATCCGGAGCGTAATGGACCCATCTGCAAAATCTTCGCGGGGTTTCTGCTGCTTTTGTATCCGGCGCATGTCATGGGTCACTACGCCAGAGGTTCCTTGAACCGGGAAAATGCTTTCCCGTGCCATCTTTGTGATATTGCCGCGATCATCGGAGCCTTTGCTTTGCTGACACGCCGGCAGCGGCTGGTGGAATTGCTGTGGTTCTGGGGTTTGGCCGGGACGTTGAACGGGCTCATCACTCCGGCCCTCAGCGCCACCTTCCCCGACCCTGCCTACTTTGCGTTTTTTGCGCTGCATGGAGGCGTGGTGGTCGCGGCTCTCTACCTCGTGGCCGGCCTGCGGCTGCGTCCGGAGCCGGGGGCTATCTGGCGTGCCTTCGGGTGGGGGCAGGTTTATCTCGCCGCCACGGCCGCGGTGGATCTGATCTCCGGCGCCAATTACGGTTTTCTGCGTGCCAAGCCGCCTCAGGCCAGCCTGCTGGATCTGCTGGGCCCGTGGCCATGGTATATTCTCGCCTTGGATGCCCTTGCGGTGGTACTGTTTACCCTGCTCTACCTCCCCTTTCTGCGCCGTCCGTCCCCGGCCCGCACCGCATGAAAATTCCATCTTGCGCATTCCTGGCAGGATCGCTATATTAGAGGATAGTTTTAAGAATGCTGCCGCCTCCGTTGACCCAATTCTACTACACTGTCTCTCCAGTGTCCGGTTCCAGGGTGTGCCCGATTGGGTTGGCCGCAATGGCTTTTCCGTCCTTCCCGGTGGTCGGGGAGGTGCGGGTTTTCCGGCCATGATCCGTTTGGAAGTGTCTTCGTGCTCCCTCGCCGGGCTCGGCTTTTCTGCGTCCACCCTGCTTCATTTTCTTTCCCCCGAATTCTGATCAACCCATAACCTGCCCCACGCTTATTCCCTCCCCGCCTCCCAGAAAACAGCCCAGCCGTTACCGCGACATGACGCGCGTCAATGACCGCATCCGTGCCCCTAAAATCCGCGTCGTGGATGGCCGTACCCATGAGCAGTTGGGTATTATGTCGGTTCCGGAAGCTCTCCAGATTGCCCGTCAGCGGGGTCTCGATCTGGTCGAAGTTTCGGCAGATGCCAAACCTCCGGTTTGTAAAATCGTCGACTACGGCAAATACAAATACGAGCAGTCCAAGAACGCCAAGGACACCGGCAAGCAAAAAGGCGGGAAGCTCAAGGAAGTCAAATTCCGCGCCAACATCAGTGAGAATGATTATAACATCAAACTCCAGCACGCCGAGGAATTCCTCAGTGAAAACAACAAGCTGCGGGTCGTGCTCCAGTTCCGGGGCCGCGAAGGTGCCCACCCGGAGATCGGCTTCGCCCGCATGATGCGCATCGTGGATGACCTCAAAACAATGGGTCACCTCGACATGCCACCGCGCCAAGCCGGCCGTGCCATCAGCATGGCCCTCTCCCCGCTTCCAGCCAACCAGCGGACCCGCCGCTTCGCCAAACCGAAGATGGAATATATCGAGGACATCGGCACCGAAGAGGATGACGACCGCGACGAGGAGAATACCCCTCACCTCCATACCCTCAGCCTGGAAGCCGTGCTGGACGAAATGGAGGAAGACAACGGGCGGCCCAAGAAGCGGAAAAAAGCGGAATAATACCGCACAGTTCCGGTTCATCGGACGCCCCCCTCGCAGGCGCGACCAGGGTCATACCCGGTGGCCCGGTGCTCTTGGAGTGCTGCGATATTCTCCAGCACCCG
>CAIZWU010000208.1 GCA_903936775.1 uncultured bacterium
AAGGTCCACTTCATTTCCTCTTGGATCAGCGTGCAGCTTTCCCTCAAATAGCGGGCCGCAGAGAGCGCCCATTGACGGGCATTCGGCGTCACATCCGTCCAGTAGGCCAGGACGGCGTCGCCAATGAATTTATCGATCGCGGCGCCGTGTTCCGTGAGCACCTGATCGCAGTAGGAATACCAGGACCCGATCGCCTGGGCCAATTCGTCCGGGGGGAGGACTTCGGAGAGGCGGGTGAAGCCTTTGATATCACTGACGAGGATCAGCATGGGCACCACCTGCATGTCCTGGGCGTCGCCGCCGGAGCGCAGACCCGCCTTGGGCAGCTCGAAACGGAACTCGAAATCGCAGATCCGGATGGTGTCGCCCGGTTCCAACTGCCGGGTGGTGGTGACACGCTCGTCATTGATGTAGCTCCCATTGAAGCTGCCCAGATCATAAAACCAGAATTCATCATCCTCCTGCCGCCGGATCATGGAATGGCGGCGGGACACCCGGTTGTCCGGGAGCGGAATGGTGCTGTCAGACTTGCGTCCAAAAATGGCCGTCTCCGGGAGGATCACTTCGGATCCATCCGTCAAACTGATGAGCCTTGGCCTTAAGTCATTTTCTGTCATGTAGGTATGCCCCTGAAGCGGATGGTCATTCTTTTTTCACGCAGACTCTAGGGGAAACCACGGCGAAAGAGAAGATCCTCTTTGGGGGGATTGGGTAAAAATAACAAGGGAAATCAGTGCAGGAATCATGCCGCGGTTCTCCGGGCGCCTGGCAAGCGTCGGTCCGGCACCAAATTGTGTCACCGGATTTGCGGAATTTCCGGGCCGGAAATGAGCTTGATTCCCAGTCCCCGGGCTGGCAATCATTGGAATTATGCGAATTTCCCTGCTGCTCCCCTCCACCTTGGCTGCCCTTTTCACCGTCGCGGCCGCCCTTCCGGTATCGGCCCAGGGCACCGCGCCCGTCGCCAAGCCTGCCGCGGAGGGCTTCAGCCCCCTCTTCGATGGCAAAACCCTCGCCGGTTGGACCAATCCTTACACCTTTGGCAAGGCGGAGGTTGTGAATGGCGAAATCCACCTCACCGCCGAGAAGAAATTTTTCCTCTGCACCGACAAATCCTACGCCAATTTCATTTTTGAAGGCGATGTCCACCTCCCCGAGGGCAAGGCCAACAGCGGGTTCATCTTCCGGGGCCGGGTGAAACCCAACAGCGTCACCGGTTACCAGGCCGAAGTGGACGGCGATGTCGCCCGCATGTGGTCCGGCGGTCTCTATGACGAGGGCCTGCGCATGTGGTTCATCAGCCCGAAAAAAGGCGATGCGGCCTCCGAAGCGGCCTTCAAAGAGCGCTCCGCCGGAGCCTTCAAACGCAACGACTGGAACACTTACCGCATCACCTGCGACGGGCATAAGATTAAAATCGAAGTCAATGGCGTCACCACCACCGACATCACCGACGACCGCGACGCCACCGGCCCCATCGCCATCCAGCACCACGGTGAAAAAGGAGCCACTTACCGCTTCCGCAATCTGCGGATCAAGGAATTGAAATAAGAAACCCGGAGTTCTGGCTTTCCTTCCCGGCTGCGGCCGGTCTCAAGGGGCATCGGGGACGGAGGGCCTTGAGTTCCAGAGGATGGGCTGGGCGCACGCCGCGCCGGTGGATTTCAGCGTTAAGCCAGGGATGCCCGGCACGGCTCATGA
The DNA here is from genome assembly GCA_903936775.1 of uncultured bacterium. Lineage (GTDB taxonomy): Bacteria > Verrucomicrobiota > Verrucomicrobiia > Verrucomicrobiales > V1-33 > CAIZWU01. The sequence continues at coordinate 1,702 of CAIZWU010000208.1, forward strand.
GCAGTGGGATCAATCATTTCCCATGGCGGTTGGTGGTAGCTTGGCCCGCCGCTTTGCTGCCGGCAACTCCCCCTGCCCGACCATGTCTGAAACAGCCCCAACTCCCCCTTCTTCCGGCAACCCCCGCAGGATGATGTTCATCGTCGCCTTCATGGCGGCCGTGGCCTGCTCCTTCCTCTTCGGCGACCCCCAAAGCTGGCTGAACAGCGCCATCGTTGCGGTGGAAAAACTGGGGCCGTGGGGCCCGGTGGTCTTTGCCCTCCTTTACATCCTTGCGGTCGTGCTGATGGTGCCCGGCTTCGCCTTGACGCTTTCGGCGGGCACCCTGTTCGGCGTCTTCCACGGCACCATCATTGTTTCCCTGGCCTCCACCACGGCGGCGGCAGTGGCTTTTCTCGTTGCCCGCTACCTCGCCCGGGATGCCATCGCCGCGAAGACCAGGACGGTCCCCGCCTTTGCCGCGCTGGATCGCGCTTTCGGGGACGATGGCTGGAAGTTGGTGGGACTGATCCGCTTGTCCCCACTGTTTCCCTTTTCGCTGCTGAATTACGCGTTCGGTCTCACCCGTGTGAAATTTCTGCACTACGTAGTGGCCTCCTGGGCCGCCATGCTGCCGGCCACCCTGGTTTATGTCTATCTCGGGTCCCTCGCCCGCGCCGGGGCCCGCGGCGGGGAGAAGTCGCCCCTCGAATGGGCGATGTATGGGGTGGGTTTGCTGGCCACCCTGGCCGTCACTGTCTTCATCACCAAGGCGGCCAAAAAAGCGATGCGGGAGCAAGGGTTGCCGGTGGAAAAACCGGTGGCACCTGCCGCTGCCGCTGCTGATTCTGCCCAGTAATGTCCGGCCACTCCGCCCTCATCGTATTCACCCGTTATCCCCAGCCGGGCCGGGCCAAAACGCGGCTCATTCCCGCCTTGGGCGCGGAGGGCGCGGCGGAGCTGCAGCGGCAGATGACCCGGGTGACCGTTGGCCGGGCGTGGAGCTACTGCGCCACCACCCCCTCCGCAATTCTGACCATCGCCTATGAGGGGGGGGACGCGGCCCTGATGAGGCAATGGCTGGGGCCACTTGATTTTGTGGAGCAGGGTGACGGGGATCTGGGACAGCGCCTCCGGCGGGCGGCCTTGAGGGCGTTCGGCTCGGGGGCTGGCCGGGTGGTCATCATCGGCACGGATTGCCCTTCGCTGACGGAAGTGGGGTTGGCGGCCGCAGTCACGGCGACGCAGCTTCACCCCGTTGTCTTCGGCCCCGCCGGAGATGGCGGCTACTATCTCGTCGCGCTCACCCATCCATCCCAGGTCTCTCTCTTTGATAACATCCCATGGAGCACCGCGGCGGTGCTGGCCGCTTCGTGTGATGCGGCGCGGGCCACCGGACACGAACCCGCCCTGCTGGCCACGCTGCCGGATGTGGATGAACCCGCCGACCTGCCTGCTGCCGAAACGGCGCTCCACGCCGCGGAGACCGTTTCCGTCATCATTCCTGCTCTCAACGAAGCCGCGAACCTCGCCCGTCTGCTGCCTGCCTTGAACGCCGCTGCTCCACATGAAATCATCATCGCCGATGGCGGCAGCACCGACGAAACGGCAGCCGTGACCGCCCGGTTTGGGGCGCGGCATGTCCGCACTGCCAAAGGCCGCGGCGCCCAGATGAACGCCGCCGCCGCCATCGCCACGGGTGAGTTCCTTCTCTTTCTTCATGCCGACACAGACCTGCCTGCCGCGTTCCCTGACATTATCAGAAAAACCCTGATGATCCCCGGTACTGCCGCCGGAGCCTTCACCTTCCGCCTGCGGGAGCCTTTCAGGGGAGGTGGCCTGATTGAAAAAGGCGTCGCCTTGCGCTGCCTCACCCGCAGTCTGCCTTACGGGGATCAGGGCTTGTTCCTCCGCCGTTCCCTCTTTTCGGCCCTCCAAGGTTTCCCGGAGTATCCCATTCTGGAAGATGTGGCCTTCGTCCGCAGGCTGCGGGCGCTGGGCCGCATCGTCACGACACCCGAGGCGGCGCTCACTTCGTCACGCCGCTGGCAGCAGCGCGGCATGTTGTCTACTTTCCTTCGCCACCAATTGATCCTCGCAGGCTACGCCTTTGGTATTTCCCCTCAGAGGCTGGCGGGGTGGAGGTGACGCATCCACGCGGGAAGCCACCGCCGCAGGTTCGCAACAAAACTGTTTGGGAGCCGGACAAAAACCCGTTAAGGCATGAATGGTCACGCCCGGCATACCCGAAGCCCTTTCACTCCTATTCAACCCTTCCATGAGCAACCCTGCTGCCAAGCCCTCGGCTGAAAGCGCCACCCGCGAACGTTACGCTGCCGCGGCCAAAGCCCCCGAGGCCGCCTTGTGCTGTCCGGTGGACTACGATCCGCAGTATCTGAAAATCATCCCGGCCGAAGTCATTGAAAAGGATTATGGCTGCGGCGATCCCTCGAGGTATCTCCAGCCCGGCGAGACCGTGCTCGACCTTGGCAGCGGTACCGGGAAAATCTGTTTTATTGCCGCTCAGGTGGTGGGCGCGGCGGGCAAAGTCATCGGGGTGGACATGACCGATGACATGCTGGAAGTGGCGCGGCGCAACGCCCCCATCGTGGCGGAACGCATCGGGTTTGCGAATGTGGAGTTCC
>CAIZWU010000209.1 GCA_903936775.1 uncultured bacterium
ACGGCCAGGATTCTACCCCTGCGGCAGAGTGCCCGCCAACGCCTCCCTCCAGACCCAGCAATACCCCGACGCGGTGTTGAAGGCTGCGCAGGCGTAACTGCTGCCGTAGGCGCAGCCCTTCCGGATTAACGTATCCGTCAAACGTAGCCCCGTTGGAAGGATGGTGCGCGGCGTAGCTGGAGGCATAAACTACGGCTCTTATGGGAGCCAATGCCTTGAAGATTTTGAAACGGGACGCGGTGGGCCGCGTGAGTTATCGTGCGGAACAACGCGAGGCGATTCTGGATGAGTTCGAACGCAGCGGACTGAAGGGGGCGGCGTTTGCGCGGCTGACGGGACTGCAGTATCAGACCTTCGCCTCATGGATTCAGCGCCGCCGCCATGAGCGGGGCGATTACCAGATGGCGGCTCCGGCTCTCCAAGCATCACGGCGGCCGGTTCCCGGCGTCCGTCTGATGGAGGCGGTGATGGCCGGCCCGGTCCATCCTCAGGCCGATGGCGGGCCAGCCCTGAGGGTGGGAACTGCGCTGCGGGACGCGGCTGCTGGTGGGCGATGCCCGGCAGGCAGAACTGGCGGTGCGGATCATTCAAGCCCTTGCCTCCGGCTTCAAGCCCTTGCCTCCGGCGCGCCATGTTGAGTTTTTCCGGTTCCTTGCGCATCTTCATTGCGCTGGATCCCCGCGACATGCGGGCGGGGATCAATACCCTGCATGCCCTCGTCAGCAGGCGGCTCCAGGAGGAGGTGAAAAACGGGGCTCGTTTTGTCTTTACCAACAAGCGCCGCCCTCTCCTCAAGGCGCTCTACTGGGATGGAACTGGCTGCTGGCTCCTGACAAAACGGCTGGAGGCCGGGCCATCACCTATGCCCTCGGGCAGTGGGAAGAACTCCTCGGGTTCCTCCAGGACGGCCGGGTCCAAAAGCAGCGCGCTACTTTCACCGCGTCCTGTCGGGAGCACCGTCACGTATCCGATGATCATTCCCCTGATGAAAGCAGTGGGCCGGGTAGCCCTCATTTTTCGAACGGGGAGGGATTACACTTCGGCTGCTGGCTGAAATATAGCCGGGCCAGAGGGGCCGGGCCTTACAGAATCGACTCCGCAAAGGTCTTCGAGTCAAAGACTTCAAAGTCGGTCTGGGCTTCGCCGGTGCCGATGTAGCGGGCGGGGATGCCGAGTTCCTGCTGGATGCTGACGATGACGCCGCCTTTGCCGCTGCCGTCGAGTTTGGTGACGATGACGCCGGTGAGTTGCCCGGTGGCTTTTTGGAATTCGCGGGCCTGCACGAGAGCGTTGGAGCCGGTGGTGGCGTCCACCACCAACAAGGTTTCGTGCGGGGCGTCCGGGTCCTTGCGGCCGAGCACGCGTTCGATCTTGGAGAGTTCGCCCATCAGGTTTTCCTTGTTATGGAGGCGCCCGGCGGTGTCGCAGATCAGGTATTGGATGCCGCGACTTTTAGCGGCTTCCCAGGCGTCGTGGCAGACGGCGGCGGGATCGGCTTTGTACTGGCCTTTGATGATGGGGATGCCAAGTCGCTGCGCCCATTGGTCGAGCTGCTCGATGGCGGCGGCGCGGAAGGTGTCGGCCGCAGCCAGCATGACGGTTTTACCCTGACGCTGGAGCAGGTGGGCCAGTTTGGCGACGCTGGTGGTTTTGCCCACGCCATTGACGCCGACCACGAGAATGACGCAGGGTTTGTCCGGAAATTCAGGCAGGGCAGGGGTGCTGGCGGGAAGGATCTTGAGAATTTCCTCGCGGCAGACATCGACGACTTCCTCGGCTTCGAGACTGCGGCCTTTGGCTCGCAGGATTTCCAGAATTTGCAGGGTCATCCGCACGCCGACGTCGCCGGAAATGAGGCTTTCCTCAAGTTCATCAAGGTCCACCTTCCGCCGGGTGAAGCGTTGGAGCAGTTTTTTGAAAAATCCGGCCATATCTGAAAGGAGGCGTGTTCCTGAATGAGGAACCACCAGGCCGACTACGCCATGTCACCGGGCCTCACGCAACCGGCGATTCCCGCAGGCGGTCGGCCGCGAGGGTGAGGAGCCGGGCGGCGCAGGAGGCGAAGAGTACCGGGCTGCCGGGGGAACCGGGCAGATTAAGCCGCCGTGCAAACCGCCAAAACGCACTCTGCCGCTCGAGATACCACCGCAGCCCTGCGGGGGCTCCCGGCTCGGGGCGCTCCGCTGTCTGCACCAGATGGGCGAACTTCTCCCTGCCCAGCGGAACAGCCTGCACGCCCCACACCAGTATCATGTGATAGAACTGGTTGTCGCTGAACCAGTCCCACGCGATATCCTGGGCGAGTGCTTCCTGACTGATCCCGGCGGCAAGGGCCATCACATCGCGGTCATCGCCGGTGATGCCAATCCAGCGTCCGCCGGCGAAATCATCTTCGGTGGCCCGGCGCAGCGCCACCGGAGCTGGCAGGCGGCCAGGCAGGATGCTCAAAAACTCGTGAGGCATCCGCCCCAGCCGCGACCAGGGAATGACACAATAAAACTCCCCGCCCTGGGGCCCCAGATAGGCCGCGACGGTGGCGGCTTCCGGTTCCAGCGGTTCGTGTCCGCCGCGGGCATGGCGGGAGGGCGGTTCCCCCTCCAGCCACACCAGCCGCGAGCCCCGGGGGCGCAAAAATCCCCCGGCGCGGGCGGCTTCCTCTTCAAGCGATTTCACCGCTTCGGCATGATTCCGTTGGATGGTCCGCATCCGTCCCCGGGGTGGTGCCTGGGAGCAGTCATCCAGCAAATCCAACAATCCCGCGGCGGGAATCACTGCCGCAGGTGAATGGGAATCCTCCAAGGTCGCCGGGCGGGCGAGGGGGCCCACGATTCCTGATTTCGATTTCCCTGTGTTCCCCGCTGCGAAGGCTGGCTCGGGTCTTCCCTTCACTGGACTCTGCGGTAAAATGTCGGTTACCCGATACCATAAGGTGCTTTCTTCCGGGGAGACGAGACAGTCAGTATCGGCCCGTCCTTCGCGCAGCCATTCCACGATCATCTCGCGCCGTACCGGACCGAATTGCCTCCCGCTGGGCAAGCGCAGCAGCCAGCGCCCGGCCTGGGAAAAGTCGACCCCTGCGGCGTCGGCCAAGGGCACCAGCGGGATCCGGAAGACAAACCCGCAGCCGTGGCAGTGCATGGATTGCCCGGCCAGCGCCGCCAGAAAGCGGTGGGGGTGGCGGCAATTGGGGCACGTGAACTGGCGGGGCATCCTCCCAATCACGAACTGTCCTCCCCTGCGGTCAACCGGCAGCCTGCCGGTTGACGCTCCAGAACCCGTGGCTTAGGCAAGCCTCCTGTTTTTGCGGATGATCCCGCCTCCCACCCCAGCTATGAATCTTACCATCATCGGATCCGGTTACGTCGGTCTCACCACCGGCGCGTGTTTTGCCAACGTCGGCCACCACGTCATGTGTGTCGACAACAACCCGGAAAAGATCGCCAAACTCCTGAAAGGCGAGATCCCCATTTACGAACCCGGCCTTGAGGAAGTCGTCAAAACCACCGTCGCCGCCGGCCGGCTCCAATTCACCACCAGCACCGAGGAAGGGGTCGATTTCGGCGATGTCATCTTTATTGCCGTCCCTACCCCGCCACAGTCGGATGGCAGTGTCGATCTCCGCTTCATTGAAAAAGTGGCCCGCGAAATCGCCCAGGTCATCAAATCCTACAAGGTGATCGTGGACAAGAGCACTGTCCCGGTGAAGACCGGCGAAAAAGTCGCCGATACCATCAACCGCTACAAACCCGATGTGGAAGTCGATGTGGTCAGTAATCCTGAATTCCTGCGTGAAGGCTGCGCCGTGGATGATCTGATGCACCCCGACCGCATCGTCATCGGCACCAACAGCGACCGCGCCCTCGCTCTGATGCAGAAGGTGTATGAACCCTTCCTTGCCCCGATTCTCGTCACCGACATCAACAGCGCGGAACTCATCAAACACGCTGCCAACAGCTTCCTCGCCCTCAAGATTTCCTACATCAACGCCGTCTCCCAGATTTGTGAGGCGAGCGGAGCCGATGTCGAAAAGGTCGCCGAAGGCATCGGAGCGGATAAACGTATCGGCCGCCACTTCCTCAATGCCGGCATTGGTTATGGTGGTTCCTGTTTCCCCAAGGACATCGCCGCCTTCATCGCCATCAGCGAGCAGTTGGGCTGTCCGTTCACCCTCCTGAAGGAAGTGGAAGCTATCAACGCCAACATGAAGCAGCGCTTCCTCAAGGCCATCCGCAATGCCCTCTGGGTGCTGGATGACAAGAAGATCGCAGTCTGGGGCCTCGCCTTCAAAAACAACACCGACGACATCCGCAGCAGCGTCGCCATCGAACTTGTCCACGCCCTCGTCAAAGAAGGCGCCAGGGTCACCGCCTACGACCCCAAAGGCATGGAAAACGCGAAAATGCTCCCTTGGGCCGATCAGCTCACTTTCGCCGATAGCCCGATGGACTGCGTGGACGGCGCCGAGGCCTTGATCGTGGCCACGGAATGGCCCGAGTTCGCCAGTCAGGATTTTCTGGAGGTGAAGAACCGCATGCTGGCCCCGTTGATTTTCGACGGCCGCAATCTGCTCGATACCACCACCATGAAGGAACTCGGCTTCCGCTACACCGGCATCGGCCGCGGGGTGGCGTGAGCAAGTTGCCGTGAAGGGAAAAGCCGCGTAGATTTCCCCCATGTCCGATCCCGTCTCACCATTGGCTATCGCGGCCAATTCCTCCGGAGTATCGATCGAAGAAATTGCTGCTTTGTTGGACATCAATCTGCCTTGGGCGTGGGACCTCTGGACTGATAAGGAAGACGACGAGATCTATACCTTGACGCTGGGAAAACTGCAGTCGCTGGTGACGCGGCTTCATGTCGAGGTGACCGCTCTGGTGTATGAGTCTCCTGGACCCGCGAGGAGGCGGGCTTCGTTGGATGAACTCGCGATGGACGCGAGAGTCTTTTGCGATACCAGCAAACTGAGCATGGATGAGTTTAGTGATTTGGTCGGATGGGAGATGCAGGTATTCTTTGATCGGACTGATTCGGCTTGGGAGGATTGGAACTTGGAATGGCTCAAGGACGTTTGTGGAGTCCTCGGCTTGCACTGGCCCGATTATTTTCCGAACTGTGACTTTAAGCTATCTGATTCGGTAATGGAAAGTGTGGAGGCGGCGGATCTTGCTGCGTGGCGGGCTTTGTCTTATCAGCAGTTTGCACCTGACCATGCTTCGGATGACGAGTTTTGCGGCCCGCTGGGTAACTCTCCATCCCCGGCCTTGTGAACTTCCTTTGATGCGTCCAAATCTGACCTGATGAACCGCCGTCCCCCGTCCCCCTTTGCCCATCCGCCCGTCCCGGCGGATTCGAATCCCCGCCTGCTCGCGTGGCAGATCCTGCGGGCGTGGAAACCCGAAGGCGTTTATGCGGATGAAATGGTGGACCACACCGCCCGCCGCCATTCGCTCAGCCCGCCGAACCGGGCGTTTCTCAATGCCATGGTCCTCGGGGTGCTGCGGAATCTGACCCTGCTGGATGCCTGGATCGATCACCTGCGGGATGGGGGCAAGCTCGACCACGACACCCGCGGGTGGCTCCGGCTTGGTTTGGCGCAATGTCTCCTGCTTGGCTTGCCGGAGCATGCCGCAGTCCATGAAACGGTGGATCTCGCGGGCCGTGGCCGCGGCCTCGTGAATGCCGTGCTGCGCCGCGCCCTGCGCGAACGCCATGCGCTGGAAGAACTCCGCGCCACGGCCCCACCCGAAATCCGGTTTTCTCTTCCGGAATTCCTCCTCGACCGCTGGACCAAACGATACCATCCGGCTGGGATGGAAAAGCTGGCGGAGTGGTGCAACACCCCGGCTCCCATCATCGTCCGGGCCAATGAACTCATTCCCGGCAGCACCGCCAAATTGGCGGCGATTCCGGGCAATGCCGCCTTGGAGGAACACCCTGGGTTCTTTCTCTGCGCCGACCTGCCGCGCGAACCACTGGCAACCGGTCTTTGTTATGCCCAGGACCCTGCCACGGCGGCCGCACCGATCCTGCTGGCTCCGGAGCCGGGCATGGACGTCCTTGATGCCTGTGCTGCCCCTGGTGGCAAGGCCGCGCTGCTCGCCCAGATGATGGCCAACCAGGGCCACCTCGTTGCCACCGATGCCGCGCCCAAACGTCTGGAACGCCTCCGGGCCAATCTCACCCGGCTGCATGTGAAAAACGCCGGGACGTTTGTGCATGATTGGGAAAATACCCCGCCGCCGGCCTCCTGGAGGCAGCGTTTCCCGGAAGGGTTCCACCGCATCCTGCTCGATACTCCATGTTCCAATACCGGGGTGATCCGCCGCCGCGTGGATGTCCGCTGGCGCCTCCAGCCAGCCTTCCTTGCGGAAATCACGCCCCGTCAGGAAAACCTTCTGACGCGACTGCTGCCCTTGCTGCGTCCAGGGGGCCGCCTTGCCTACTCCACCTGCAGCATTGAGCCGGAGGAGAATGAACAGATCATCAAAGCCGTCCTGACAAAGCTTTCCGGTTACCGCCAACTCCAGACGCGTTCCCTCGTGCCGCACTTGTCAGGCACCGATGGCGCGTGGGTTTCGCTGATTGAGCGGGTGGCCTGAGACCTTGGGGGAAGGGTGGCCCCCAGGGTTATCCCGCCACTGGTGGAGCCTGGGAATCAGGCCGGTGGTTTGATCTGACCGGTCAGGCGCTTTTTGAGGAAACCCCAGCTGAGGCGGAAACACTGCAGTCCGTATTTGACGCTCTTGCTGAAGGGGATGGAGGAGCTGTCCTCCTCGTAAATGGTAGGGCAGGTGACTTCGCAGGTCTGGAGGCCTTTTTCGAGGCAGGCGACGAGGGCTTCATTGTCGAAAATGAAGTTGTTGGCGAGGTCGTGGAAGGGGATGATCTCGAGGGCGCGGCGGGTGTAGGCTCGATAACCGGTGTGGAATTCCGTGTGGCGGATCCCCATGCAGGCGCCCATGATGGCGGTGATGATGCGGTTAGGCAGGTATTTCCAGATGGGCATGCCGGTGCCGATGGTGCCACTGCCGCTGGTGCGGCTGGCGAGGCAAAGGTCGTAGGGGGTGCCAATCAGCATGGCGGCCATGGCGGGAACCATGGCGGGTGAATACTGGCAGTCGGGATGGAGGAGCACGATGACGTCAGCTCCGGAATCGAGGGCGAGTTGGAGGCAGCGTTTGACGTTGCCGCCGTAATTGAGGTTCTTTTCGTTCTGGTAGGCGACCATGCCGAGGGTCTGCGCTTTTTCGAAACCATCGTCCTTGGAACAGTCATCGACAAAAATCACGGTATCGACCACATCGTGCGGGATGGTGTCCCACATCCGTTGAACGGTCTTCCCCGCGTAATATGCGGGCATGGTTACGGCGATTTTCTTTCCTCTGAGCATGGGTGCGGGTAATGTCCCGCACTCATGCCGTCAAGCGCCGAGGAGGGCCGTCGACAGCAGGGGGGAAACCGAGGAGGCCGCGGTGCGGATACGGCATTCAATGGCCTGCCAGGTGGTCAGGGCCAGCGATTCCGGCAAATCCATGTCATCCATGCCCAGAATATCGCCGGCTTTGACGTGGCGGCGGACTACGGCATTCTGTACCAGGCCCACGGGAAGGTGGCCAAGGTGGTCGGCGCAGCGCACGGTTTCCCCCCGGATGGAAAAGCTGCCGAGTCCGCGTGGGATCCGGTCGCCGGGTTTGAGGTCATGTTTGGCAATAGCGGCGACGCCGACCTTCGGCACGGGGCCATTGTTGAGCAGGGGGCGTTTTTCAAAGGCGATGCGCCGGATCGTTTTGGCGATCTCCAGATAGCATAAATGGTGGGGCCGCTGGATGATGTAAAGGGGTCCCGGGCCCATTTTGAAATATTGGAGAGAACCCTGGTGCGCTTCGTCGTGGGTAGCGGCGATAAAAATCCCGCCGGGGCACTCGGGGGTGATGGCGTAGTCGGCGATGGGTCCGCCGACGGCGTTGGCGTGCTTGGAAAGGATGTCCGCGGCCTCCCGCAGGGTTTCGGTTCGGGGGCCACACAAACCGCCGTTGGCAATATTGGCATTGAGGCCGTTGGCGACGAGGGCCTGTTCGATGTGGACCTTGGTGCCGTCGGTAAAGGCCGTGACCTGATCGAGGGAAATACCCTGTTTGGCGGCCCAGAATTCCATTTCCTCCTGAGTGGGGTGGAGGTTCAGGTAGCGCTTGGTGTTGCCGTAAATGACCGGCCGGAATCCCATGGACTCGACTTCCTCGGCGAGGGCGGCAAGGCTGCCGGATTGGTCGCCTTCGGCCTCGGTCAACATGCCCCGGCCGGTAAACCAGGAGCCGGTGGTCACGTGAAATTCAGAATTCATGGTGACGACGGGCAAGCCCGCGTGCATGGCCGCATCAATCACCTCCGTCGCGTGAAGCACATCTCCGCTGCACTCAACCACGAGGTCGCATCGTTCTGCCAGTTCCTCGGCGGTGCGGACGAGGAGTTCGTGGGGGATGCCTTCCACCGAAAGCGGCGTTCGCCGGGTCAGGATGGCGCTGATCCGGTAGTCACTGCGGGCGCGGGTCGCGGCGATGAAGCCACGGGCGATGAAGCCAGTGCCGGAAACGCCGACGCGGAAAGGGAAGGGGAGGTCAGACATGCATCAGCAATCGGGCCGGGGTTGGCTTCCGCTTGGTAAGCCAAACCGGAGCAAGGGCAAATTAAAAATGCCTTGGGGCATCAGGTATGTCGCAGCTGGATGCCAGAGGTCACGGAATGAGTTGATAGATAAAGTGGGTGTTGCTGGAGTCATCAAGTCCGGGAAGCACTGCCGGCGGGTGGAACTGGGACGGGTTTTCGAGCTGGTTCAGGAGCTCAGGGGCACTGGCACGGGCTTGGCCGGTGTGACCGTGGGCGACAAAGAGGGGACGATTTTCCTGCCGCGCCCGGGAGACGAGCGCATCGAGATCGGCGGTAGTCTTCAGGGTGACCGCGCCGTGGTCGTAAATGGGGGACTCGGACCAGAGAACGGCATAAAGCGTCTGATGGGGATTCCCGAGGGACGCTGGAAAGGCTGTCCCACGGGCCAGGGCGACGGCGCCGCGCAGGTTTTCCCGGCTCTGGGATAGATAGGGGAGCAGAGAGGGAATCCAACAGAGCACAAGGGGCAGCAGGAGCAGTCCGCGCCAGCGGGGTGGCTGGTTTTTCAGGCGGGCGGTGAGACCTGCGGCGAGCAGGAGCAGCAGGCCGGGTAGAAGGAACAGTGTATACCATTTCAGGAAGACAATTCCCTTGGCGGTGCAGTAGATCAACGTGAGGAGAGCTCCGCCGGTGAAAGCTCCGGTCAGGGCGAGGGCCGTCCCGCCCTGACGGCAAAACCGGACGATCCCGGTGGCCCCTCCACCCAGCCAGAGGAGGATCGCGGCACCAGCCGGGAAGCGCCAGAGAGGATCGGCCAGCCATCCGGCCACGGTGGGTTGGGCCGGGTTGCCGGGATTCAGAGACAATCCGGGCGTGCCGAATCCCAGAAAGCCGCCGGTGTCCTGAAACCAGGCCAGCGGGAAGGGGTGCGGGGTTTTGAAGAAGAGAGGATCGGCGAGGGATTTGGCTAACTGCACGTAGTGCGGCAGATTGAACTGGAGATACAGTCCGGCCGCGAGCAAGCCGGCGACAAGGGTGGGAACGATCAGTGAAGCCTGCACGGCTTGGACGCGGCGCGCGCGCCAGGCGGGGTAAAACGCCATGGCCGCGAGGGTGAGATTGAGCGCCACCAGCAAATGGGCCGAACCGAACCAGACCGCTACCGCCGCGTATTCCATGAAGCCAAAAACCAGCCACCACCGCCATCGCCCGGTGCGCAGGGCCGTGTGCAGGGCCAAAAAGAGGAGCGGCAGGACGAGGAACATGATGCCATAACTGCGGGCTTCCACACTGTAGCGCAGGTGCCAGGGGTGGAAGGTGCTGAGCAGGGCGGCCGTCAAGCCCAGCCAAGGGCCGCCCAATCGCAGGCCGAGCCAGGCCATGGCCCCGATCGCCAGGACGCCGCAGCAAAACACTGGCAGCCGGAGCGCCGTCTCATTCACCACGCCCTGGGCCGTGTGGGTAAGGCCGCGCCATGCATCGTAGCTGGCGCGGGCCGCGATGGAGAAAGGCATGGAATTGTTGCCCGCACGGTTTTCGTAGAGGGTGGTCAGCCAGGTGGCGGGACGGAATTTTTCCGGTTTCCCCAAATCTGCCAGCGCCAACCGTCCGGCCAGTTGGGCGCGGAAGACGTGCGCTTCGTCATTGTATAAACTCAGGCCCAGCCGCGGAGCCCGGCAGGCGGCTCCGGCCAGCATCAGGCCCGCGATGCTGAACCAAAACCAGCGTGGTGCTTTGATGGTGCTAGCTGAAAAAGGCGCTGCCCACGGGCGGGCCCAGTGGCGGGCGGTCACCCAGAGCAGGCTGAGCACCGCGCTCCCGGCCACCGCGCCCCACCAATAACAGGATTGCACCAGCAGTGCCAGTTTCACCTTGTCCCCCGTCCACCACAAACCCATCCCGTGACGCCACTCCGCCTTGAGGGCGAGAAAGCCGAGCAGCCCGGCCAGCACCACCCCGAGTCCAAGGCGCACCCGCCCCGGTGCCAAAAGAGGAGCTGTGGGGGTATCGCGGGAAAGCATAACTTCAGGCTTAGCGGTCCCGGGCGGTGGCGCCAAGGGGATTTCACTGCCGGGGGACTTCGACTCTCCCGGGCGTTTGATGGGCCGGCCGGGCTTCCCGCCTTGATCCCGCCGCCATCTTGTGCACCTCATGCATCATGAACTCTGCGTCGCGCCTCATTGCCTGCTCCCTGCTCCTATCCACTGTCCCGGCAGGATTGATTTCCTGCAAGCAGGAGAAAAAGATTGCGGCCAGCAAACTGGACCGGCAATCCATCACCCCGATCACGGTGGAAGTGCGGCCGGACGGTCTGGCTTATCTTCCGGGAGCCGCCGTGCCCTTTACCGGCGAGGCCATCAGCCCCTTTCCGGATGTGCCCAGCCTGATCAAATTCAAGGAGCCCTACACCGATGGAAAGCGGGATGGCGACAAGCTGGAACTCTACAAGAACGGCACCACCAAAACACTGCGCCGTTATGAAAAAGGTGCGCCCAAATATGCCGCCAGCTATCACAAAAACGGGCAGATCAAATTTGAACTCAACCTGAATGCCCAGGATAAAGGGGAAGGCCCTTATAAACGGTGGTATGCCTCCGGGGTGGTCGAGGGGACTTCCGGTCTGGATGCGGAGGAACGCTGGCACGGCGACTTCAAGGAATGGGATCCCGAAGGGAAACTCAAAACCCATCACATCTTCAATCATGGCCTGCTCCAGCAGATCGTCTTCGAGACGGAAGAGTCCCAAAAAACCCGCAAGGCGGCCGGACTCGAATTGCAAAAACCGGAGGCAGCTCCCGCGCCACCCGATCCGGCCGCGGCGGCCGCGGTGCCTCCTGCCAATTGATTTCCCTCACTGCCCCGGCGGAGCCATATCCAGAAAGAGCCGCTGATCCCCGGCGAGGATTTCCTCGGAACCGTGTTCGCTATCCATTTCCGGATGGTCGGCCATCGCTTCCAAAATCAATTCCCGTTCCTCCCCGGGAGTGCCTGGTGGTCCGGTTAGAAGGGTGCGGTCCAGCAGGGTCCAGTGCGCCACGCCAAAGACGGCCCCAGGGTCGGGTCCGGAAATGAGTGCGGTTTTCTCATACACGGCGGAAGTCCATGACCGGCGATAGGCCCCGATGGAATCCGGGGTCGCCCGGGGGCTGGCTTCCTTCAGTTTGGCCCGCACCACAGTGCGGGGCGCCGGCACCAGTTTGGTCAGCCGATCCTTCCACCAGGAGGCATGTCCTGACGCCACCACGGGATCCAAGGGCCGGGCATGGAAGGCGACGCCCTCCAACCGCCCCGCCCAGGCTGCCGAGGCGTCGGCCCGCGAGCCAAACTGCACTTCCGTGCCGACCGCATGAGGCAGGGCGTCCCGGACTGCTTCTTCGAGGGGAATCACGGGCTGCGCCTGCCCGTTCATCCAGACCACCGGGGGGCCGTCCGGGGCGATCGGGTTGCCCAGCACCAGATGGGTGGTCCTGCCAGCGGACAGGCCCGCGCCCACCACCCAGTCCCGGAGGCCTGTCCTGATGATAAAATCAACCTGGCTCTGCTGCAGCTCCATGGCGGGACCCGCCCGGAAGATCACCTGGGGCTGGGGATTCCCCGGTGCCAGCGGAGTCACTGCCAGTTCCATGGACCACTCCCTGCCTGCCAGCGCCTCGCGGATCGCCGCCGCCGAGGCCTCATCCACCACAAAGGCCCCGCCTTCGGTCAGGAGATCAAACTGCGGGCCATACCTCGCATGCCGTTGCGGAGTCACGCTGCACTCCCGTGGAGTGGCGGAAATCTGGTTATTTGCGGTGGAGCGTTCCCAGACAAAACACAATCCTTCCGGTGCCGCCGTCCAGGCAGCGGCGGCGGCCCGGGGCATCGCCGCCAATTCCTGGACGCGTTTGGATCCAATCTTTCCCGCTGCCAGATTGACCTGCTCCCCTTCCGCCACCCACACGTCTGGATAACAATCCGGCTCCCCGCTGGCATTCCGCAGGCTCACCGATTCCTCCAATCCGGTCAGGTTGGCATTGAAGCGGGCAAGTATCACCGAAACCTTGCCGCTTCCTTCCGCCACCTTCACGGGATGGGGGCCGGTGAAGCTGATGATCCGCGGATCATTGGACCACCGGGGATGATAGGCGGCCTTGCCTTTGAGGGACTCTACCGACTCCATCGGCACCCTCCAGTTCCCGTCCACTCCCGGCAGGAACAGGCGAAGATTCTCATGGGTTCCGTCGAAAACCCACACCACCCCGGAGTCATCCGGTGCCAGGGAGGGCCAGCAGCCATTGCGATACCGGATGAACCGTCCTGACGTGAAATCAAAAGTCCCTGCATTGGGCCACGGGATCAGCCCGCTGGCCGCGGTGCCCGCACGGTTCAATTGGAGATTGTCCCCATTGATCAGGCCGTGCTCCCAGACCACCTCCTCCGATCCGGGATCATCGGCCCGGAAACGGAACAGGCGGTAGCCTTCAGGATTCGCTCCGATCCCATCCCGCAGCATGGTCAGGGCATAAATCCAGACCTCTCCCTTGTCAGGATCCCGCCATGCGTCCACGGCATAACCACTGCGCAACCGGCGGGGCGGCCCGCCCTGCCAGGCTACGGCATGGATGGTGGATTGCCACCTCGCCCCATCCCCCGCACCGGTCGCCTCCCGGCGGCTGAAGAACACTGTCGACCCATCCGGCGACAGCAGCGGGCGGGAGAAATTTCCTCGTCCGGGCACCAGTGGGCGTTCCCCGTTGGGCTCCCGCGTATCCAGCCCCATCAACTGCAGTTCTGTTCCATTGGCGAAAGTATCCTTTCCATGGCCGAAGTCCCGAGCCCACACCACCCGGGTATGCCCTCCGGTCAGCCGCTCCACTTTTTGGCGGAGGGAGGCCGAGTCCCCCGCCGGCACCGCGGATTGCCTTCCCGGCGGGGGCGCCATTTTTCCGGAACTGAGCTTTATCCATGCCACGAGCCCCAGCCCCAGGACGGTGGATAAACCGAGGAGCTTTCCCAGGGACTTCCCCCGTTTTTTGGGCCGCAGGACTCCACTCACATCATCGAAATCCGGGGAAGGCATACAGTTTTGAAAATGAAATAACCCTCATTTTCGAGCCCGTCACCTTGAATATTCACTTTTGTTCCTCGGTGAACCATGATTCGTTGTGCCCCGCTCAGGGAAGGTGCTCCCCGTTAATTATGGGCAAAGGATCATTGGCCGGCTCCTTGCCCCGGCCTCCTGAGGTTCGCCTTCGATTTCAGGAAGGCAATGGACCAAGGCACGCCTTACCGCGCCGGGCCTTCCTTGGAGGCGTAGTAGGCTTTGGCTTCCTCGCGGCTGACGGAGCCGTCCTTGTTGGTGTCGGCTTCCTTGATGACACTGCTGTAGGTCCCTGCTTTGAGAGCGTGGGCCTCGGCTTCAGCGAGAGTGACCTTTCCATCCTTATTGGTGTCGCGGGCGTCGAACAGCTTGCCTTCGGCGGCATCCATCTCCGGATTCCACTCCGCCTTGGTGATCACCCCGTCGTGGTTGGTATCCCGTTCCGTAAAGATGCCGGAAACGAAATAATTATTGATTTCAGTGCCGTTCAGCAGGCCGTCCTTGTTGGTGTCGGCATCGGCGAAGCGGTCGGGCTGGGCAGGCGGGGTTGTCTGGCAGGAGACGAGGGCAAAGACGCTGGAGGCAACAACGAGGAGTGGACGGAGGGACAGCATGGCGGGATGGAATAAAGGTTGGGACCAGCGGAGCCGGGCTCCGCTGGAATAGGTTCAACATGAAACGGAAGATGGCGGCTGTCGATCAGGAATCAGCGGGCGAACCACGGGCCGGAGCCCTCTGGCCGGCCCCGGCGGAGGAAGGGGATTTCCTGATGGGATTCGGGTTGTTTCCTGGCAACCGGCTTCTTACACTGGAGAGGTTTCCTTTCCTCTTTTCCCCCATATGGCCCGCCGCCGCAGCACTGGTTCTCCGCTTCGTCCCACCCTCATTGGTCTGGCTGCCCTGCTGTTGGCTGGAGCCCTCATTGCTTACGTGCGCCGCCCCGGCACCGAGGACTTCGCGGCCGGCAGCCAACCCTTTCCCGCGCGGGAGTTCCTCGACAACTTCTTCGGGCTGCGGGGCAATCGTTATCTGGTCCAGGGCCGCATCACCGAGCAACTGCGTTTCGGGGCGGACCGCACCCGTCTTTTTGCGCTGAGTGTCACCGACGCTGCCTTGACCGAACCCTGCGAAGTCGGCCTCCTCGTGCCCGCCTCGTTTGGTAGTTTGAATATCCAGACCGGTCAGGAATTCCGCATCCTCGTGGAAGTGGATCAGGATGGCCTGCTGCGGGCTGTCGAAATCAAAAAAGCATGAGGATCACCCCTTCTTGTCCCCCCGCCTTGTTGCCCTCTCTTTTCCCATGAAACTCCTGCTGGTTCTGCCCACCTTGTTTTGTTGTGCCGCTTCCCTGAGTCCGGCCCAGGTCTTTGATGGCCCCGGCAACGCCTCTCCGGCCGCGCCGGGCACCACTTCCCCGGGGGGCAGCGCCCCCGGGGCTCCTGCCAAACCGGTCTTCGGTCAGGAATTGCCCATGATGAATCCAGGGTCGGAGATCGTGAGCTGGAACGGACAGAATTGGAATATCGGTGACCAGCGGCTGTTCCGCGCCCGGTTTGAAAAATACCTTGCGGCTCCGCCGGCGGTTTCGGCGGAAGACCAGGCCTACCGCGACCTCCTGCTGAAGGCCATGAAGGCGCTCAGTCCCAACCAGCCCGGCGGTCCCAGCGTGGCCCAGGCGGTGGCCCTGACTGGTCAGGCGGCCGACTATCCGATTGATGCCCGCCTCTGTGACTCCTTGAATCAAGCCGTCTACAGTGTCGTGTTATACAAAAAGAACGCCAAACTGTTGGGGGAAATGAACAAGGCCCTCGCCCAGAAGCGGAAAGACGAGGCTTGGAATCTCAAGGTCGAAGGTGGCGCCACCACCACCCAGCCCGCGCCCCCCAAATCGAAGGATGGTGCTCCCGCCGCTCCGCCCGTGGCGCAGCAGGTCAACGAGTTTTCCACCGCCGGCACCCGCATCAAGAACATGGTGGAAATCGACGCCGTCCGGGTTGCCAATGCGGCGAAGATGGGCGCCTCGGAGTTGAAAGCCAAGGTGGAGTTCCAAGCCCTGATCGTGCAGTTTTTCCTGCAGCGCCGCTTCGAACACTGCATCATCGCTTCCCGGCTCTACCGGGCTTTGTTTGAAGACGGTGACTCCGGGCTGAAACTGAAGGAAGGGTCGGATGTTGAAAAGCTGTTTGTGCAAAGCACCGGGGTCACCCCCACCGTCTCGGCCCTGGATTCGATGGCCAGCGAGGCCATCCGCGATGTCGATGAGGGCGTCCAGGCTTTTGTCTATCTGGTCGAGCGCAATGAACTGGAAAGCGCCAGCAAGCGGCTCAGCGAGGCCTTCATCGTGGGCGAATACCTGCCGCGGGTCCGCACCCTTGAACGGGAGAAAAGGGAGAAGGTCCAAGGGTTTGTCAGGGATGCCAACCAGTTGATTTCCTCCATCGACGTCAAGGATTATACCCTCGCCGAGGAACTGGTGGAAAGCCTGCGCAAGTCTGCCAAGGATTTTGATTATTCGAAACCCCGCGCCGCCATCGAAACCGCCCGCAGTGCCAGCGGCCTGCATATCCAGAAAGCGCGCAGCGCCGCCATTGCCAAAGACGACAAGGGCGTGGCCGAAAACATCGCCCAGGCCGCCCTGATCTGGCCGACCAATCCTGACCTGAAAGCCTTCTCCACCCAGGTCGCTGCTTATGGCGACATGAACAGCCGGGTGCTCAACGATCTCGACACCCTGATCGCCCAGAAAAACTACCGGGAGATCTTCCGGGAGCAGACCAAATATGCCGGGGGAGTGCTGGGGAAACCGGAGTATGAGCAGAAGCTGAAAGGGGTGCTGGAGGAAGTCGCCAA
>CAIZWU010000210.1 GCA_903936775.1 uncultured bacterium
ACGCCGCCTTCACCGCCGCCAGCGCGGAGTCGATCAGCGCATCCGTTTGCACCGTCCGGTCTGCTACGGTGGGGCCGTATTTCAGGGCATCGCTGGCGGTTAGCACCTCGCGGAAGGCGGCGATTACGGGCGGGGGCGGAGGTTGATCCGCGCGGGGACGGTCGCCCAGAATCTCGGGAGAGGTGGCGTAGCGGGCCAGGACGCCGGTTTGCCGGTGCAGGAACGTCCGTATAATTTCCGACAATTGTGCGGCAAAGTCGTCGGCTCCCAGTTTTGGAGCGGCCAGCCGCAGGGACTCCAGCGCCCGCACCGCCAGCTTTTCGGGCCGGGGTGGCAAGCCCGGCAAGGCGAGGCGGCGGCCCACGGACCGCATCCACAGGAAAAGACCGGCGAGAAGCATCACCGCCAGCACCCCGGCCGCGACCCACCAGATCCACGGCATCGTGGCGGCCGCCTCGGGCTCCACAGGGGGGGCAATGTCTCGGATGGGAGGGAATTCCAGCACAACAGGTCAGGGTAAAGATCAAAAAATTCAGGGAATCCCGCCGGATTCAGCGGCGAGAGGCCCGGCGTTTGAAAAAGGCATGCAGCGCCGGGACATAATTGGATCCGGTGTGGAGATCGATTTTATCCACCCCGGCGGTTTTAAAGGTCTGATCCAGGGTCGTCTGCCACGCGTTCCGGCGTTCATGGTAGGCTTCGCGCACCTGGCGGCGGCTGGTGTTGATTTGCAGCAACTCCCCGGTCTCCGGATCTTCCAGCCGCATCCACCCCACATCGGGCAGGGTCTCCTCTGCGGCATCGGTGATCTGCACCGCCACCACATCATGGCGCACCGCGGCCACCTTCAGCGAGCGCTCAAACCCCGGCGCGATGAAATCCGAGATCACCAGCACCAGACAGCGCCTTGGCAGGTGCTTGGTCAGTCGGTCGAGGGCCACGCTGACATCCGTTCCTTTTCCTTTGGGCTGGCAATATAAAATTTCCCGGATCAGCCTCAGGCAATGGGTGCTGCCCTTCCGCGGGGCCACAAACAATTCCGGCTGGTCCGAGAATAGCAACAGTCCGACCTTATCCTGATTGTGGATGGCACTGAAGGCAAAGGTGGCTGCGATCTCTGCGGCCAATTCCCTTTTCGACTGATCCTGCCCGCCGAAGTTTTTGGAGGCACTGACGTCCACCACGAGGAAGACGGTGAGTTCCCGCTCTTCCACGAACTTTTTGATATACGCCGTGCCGGAGCGTGCGGTCACATTCCAGTCAATCGACCGCACCTCATCCCCCGGCTGGTATTCCCGGAAGTCATCGAAGTCGATCCCCTGGCCTTTGAAGACGCTGTGATATTCCCCCCCGACCGCGGCGCGCACAATCCCCCGGGTCGCGAGCTCGATCTTGCGCACCTTTTTCAGAATGGCGGTCAGGCGGTCGGGCATGGGGGTGGGCTGATGGTTTAAGGTGGATGGTTGAGGGAGCTGTTGTTGAAAAAAGGCTGCTGGTTTGAGGTTTTTCTATCAACCATCAACTTTCAACCATCAACGATTCCCGCTAGGGAACCACTATTTTACCCAGCAGCCGCTCGATGATCTGCACCGAGGTGACGCCTTCCGCTTCCGCCTCGTAAGTCACGAGGATACGGTGGCGCAGGACATCGTAGGCCAGATCCTTGACATCTTGTGGCGTCACATAAGCCCGGCCGTGCAGGAAGGCGAGGGCCCGCGTGGCCTGGGCCAGCGCAATGGTGCCGCGCGGACTGGCCCCGCAGCGCACGAGGTTTTTCAACTCCGGCAGCACTTCTTCCGCATGACGGCTCGCGTGGACGATGTCCACGATGTAATCCTTCACCGGATCCGAAATCAGCACTTCATTCACGAGGGCCCGGCTCGCGATGACGTGCTCCGCATGGATGATGGCATTGGTCGAGGTGTTCGCCGAGCTGGTGCCCATCAAATCCAGAATCCGCCGCTCCTCATCCCTCGTCGGGTAGTCCACCCGCACCTTGAGGAGGAAGCGGTCCAACTGTGCTTCCGGTAGTTGATAGGTGCCTTCCTGGTCGATCGGGTTCTGCGTCGCCATCACCATGAATGGATCCGGCAGCTTGTAAGTGGTATCCCCGATCGTCACCTGCCGCTCCTGCATCGCCTCCAGCAGGGCGCTTTGCACTTTGGCCGGCGACCGGTTGATTTCATCCGCGAGGATCAAATTCGCAAAAATGGGCCCCAGTTTCGGGCGGAACTCTCCGTCTCCGGGATTGTAGATCAGCGTGCCGAGCAAATCTGCCGGCAGCAAATCCGGGGTGAACTGGAAGCGTTTGAAGCTCGCTTCCATGGTTCCCGCGAGGGCCCGGATCATCAGGGTCTTGGCGAGGCCCGGCACCCCTTCCAGCAAAATGTGGCCATTGGTCAACAACGCCACAAAAAGGCGGTCGATCAAATCCTCCTGCCCTACCAATACCCGGTGCAGTTCAGCCCGCACCAGAGGCACCCAGGCAGCAGAGACAGCGATACGTTCGGTCAAATCAGCAGGAGCGTCGGACATAGTTTAAAATGGGACAGGGGTAATCGGAAATCGCGCCATACTGGCAGCGGAAAGCGCGCCTGGCCAAGGGATTTTGCTGCGGATTATGGGATTTCCGGTGGGGCGGCCGGACGGGGCAGGAGACGAACCTGCTGAGCAGGGAAGCGCCGGCCTGATATTCAGGATTGCTGTAATAATCGTTGATTCCGCAACGGTTGGAGCTGATGGGAGTCGGGTATGGCACAATGTTGGATGGGGTCGTTTTGGCGGGTGCTCCCGGCGGTAGCTGGCCTGGGGCTGGTGGCCTCGTGCCGGGATGGGGAGGAGCGGGCGCGGGGGACGGTGCTGGAGTCAGGCTACCGGTTTACCATCAGCGACTATTTGAAGGCGGCGGCGGAGGGCCGGGGAACGGTGGTGGAACCCTTTTTGGCTGCGGGAATGCAGGTGGATGCGGCGGGACCCCTTGGGGAAACGGCGTTGCAGCTGGCGGCGGGAGGAGCCCATCCGTATCTGGTGCAGCACTTGTTGCAGGCTGGGGCCGTGGCGGACCGGGCTGATGCGGCGGGAGTGACTCCGCTGATGGCGGCCGCTGGGGCGGGGGATGTCATTTCCGTGCAGGCGCTGCGGGTGGCGGGGGCCGACCCCGCACGGCGCGATGCCAAAGGCCGCACGGCGTTGGCGGCCGCAGTGTCCGCAGGGCATGCCGGAGTCGTGGAATTGTTGGTTCCGGAACAAGGGGACTCCCTCGCCGGATTGCTTCAATTGGCCTGTGCGGCCGGGCATACGGGCGTGATGGATGGGTTGCTCAAGGTCGCGGACCGGAATCCGGCGGGTGGTGGGGTGGACTGGCCGGAACTCCTGCAGGCGGCTTCCTCGGGTGGCCATTTGCCAGCGGTGCGGCTGCTCAGCGACCGGATGCCGGAGAGTGCGGCCGCGGAGCCGCTCCGGCGGCAATTGGCCGAGGCGGCGCGGGCTGCAGGCCATGGGGCCGTAGCCGATTTTTTGGAGGATGAAGTCCATCACCAGATGGCGTCCGGGACGGCCCGTGCCCTCCTCCCTCCCGCAGACCCCGTCGCCCTGCCGGTGAGTGCGGTGGCGGCATCGCCGCCGGGAGAGGCCCCGCTTCCGGCCGGAGTATTGCCCGATTCTCCCGCGGAAGCGGTGTCCCCGGCCTCGCCCACGATTCAACCCGCGACGGCCCCCGGCCGTTTGGCCGGGGCACGGTTTGCCAAGCTGAATTGTGATGCCATGGAAGACGTGCCGAAGGTGCTGCAGATGCTGGCGTGGGAACCCCAGATGTGGCCCGTGGTGCTGCAGGACGTGGCTCCCGGACACGGGACGGCCAGTATTCTCCTGACGGAATCGCCGCCGCGCACGGTCTCTCTGCGGGTGGGGGATGAAATACCCGGGACCGGGTGTGTGATCGAAAAGCTGCGCCGCCGCCGGATCTATACCGATGCCAAAGAGTCGGTATTGAAGAATGTGTCAGAACTGCACTTCCGCCGGACTGCCACCGGCGAGGTCTTCCGGGCTTCGCCCGACGAGGCGGTCCTCTCCAATGATAGTACCGCCCGGCTCCGGATCGCGGGGTCGGACCGGGCATGGGGGGCAGTGCCCGGGGACGAATTCCGGCTGGGGACATTGCTGCTGCGGGTTTCGGAAATCGCGGAGGCCGCCATTATCCTGGAGAACCGCCTGACCCGGGAAACGGTGCGCGTGCCTTTGACGCCCTGATATCAATCCGGTTCCTGACGTCTTTTCCATGTTTCCCGCGCTGCTCACCGCCTTCCTGTTTGCCTGCAGCGCCATCTTCGGCCAGCGGGCGGCCAAACTTTTCGGGCCGTTGCGGGCCAATGCCATCCGGCTCAGCATCGCGTGTGCCGTGCTGGGAATCCTGACCTGGATCACCGATGGCATCCAGGGACATTCCAGTTGGCATCCGGCGGTGTTTCCCGCCCTCTTCCTCAGCGGCGCGGTGGGATTTGGTTTCGGGGATATCGGGCTTTTTCTGGCCTATCCGCGGCTGGGGGCCCGGCTGACGATTCTGATCAACTTCAGCCTCGCAACCCTGTTCGCTGCCTGGGGGGATCAGGTTCTGCTGGGCGAGCACTTGACGCTTCCCCAATGGTCGGGCGTGGGGATGGTCCTCGCGGGTCTGGGGCTGGCCCTGTGGCCGGCGGGGCAACCTGGCCTGCGGGCGCGTGCCCCGTGGAGCGGCCTGGGTTTTGCCGCCCTCGCCGGAGCCGGGCAGGGATTCGGCACCACGCTGAGCGGGTGGGCGAACCGCACGGCCGAACAACAGCAGGTGAGTATCCATGGAATCAGTCAGGCTTTCCAGCGCAGCACGGCTGGCGTGCTGGTGGCGGTGACAGCCTGGGCGGTGTGGCGGACGTGGTTGAAAAAGCCGGAGGCCGTCTCCGGGGCCTCCTTGCCAGTGCGCCGGCAACACGCGGGATTCTGGATGACGGGGGCTGCCTTGTTTGGGCCGGTGGCAGGGGTGTCCTGCTATCAATGGGCGCGGCTCCAGCTCCCCTCGGCCGTGGTGGTGGCCATCGTCGCCACCAGCACCCTCTGGGTCATCCCTCTGGCCAAACTGATCGACCAGGACCACCCCACCCTGCGTCAGGTGGCAGGCACCCTCGTGGCGGTGGCAGGGATTGCCGTGCTGTATCTCCGGTGAGCGGTGATCCGGCGCCGTCGCAAGGAAAACAAGCGACCGGGTCGGCTCAAGCCAGCTGCCGGTAAAGATCCTCGATCTTCTTCCGGGCCCAGGGGGTTTTACGCAGGAATTTCAGACTGCTGGTGATGCTGGGATCAAACATGAAACAGCGCACCGGAATGCGGTCGGCCAGGCCGGGCCAGCCGTGATCATTCACGAGGCGGTGCAGCATCATTTCCAAGGTGACCCCATGCAGAGGATCACGGGAACGGAAGGTGGGGTCAATGGGGTCCGGCATGTCAGGCTGGCGGGGGATGAGGGGGCAGGCAAAAGGTGAATCCGGCAGTGTCATGGCCGCGGAGACCCGCCGGAGCAAGGCGGCATCATCGCCGCTGATGATTCCCCCTCCACCCCAAACCGGATGCCGGCCCGCTTTTGATGAACCTGACGCCGCAGACTTGCCATCCGCCCCTGATCCCGCTAAAATGCGTCTTATTATGCTCAGACGCCATTTCCTCCAGACGACCGCCGCGGCCGCCCCTTTTATCCTGTCAGGCCGTTCCGCCTTTGCGGATGAATTCGGCGGAATGAAAAAACGTGTCGGACTGATCGGCACCGGTTGGTATGGCAAGGCCGACCTGCTCCGTCTCGTTCAGGTGGCCCCGGTTGAGGTGGTCTCCCTCTGCGACGTGGACAGCGTGATGTTGAAAGAAGCAGGCGATCTCACCGCCTCCCGCCAACTCTCCAAAAAAATCCCGCGGCTCTATCAGGACTATCGGGAAATGCTCAAGGAGAAGGATCTGGATATCGTCCTGATCGCCACCCCTGACCACTGGCATGCCCTGCCCATGATTGATGCCGTCAAAGCCGGGGCTGACGTCTATGTGCAAAAGCCCACCGGGGTCGATGTGGTGGAGAGCGCCGCCATGGTCGCGGCGGCGCGGAAGTATGGCCGGGTCGTCCAGGTCGGCACCCAGCGCCGCAGCACCCCGCATTTGATTGAGGCCATGAACGACATCGTCAAGGCCGGCAAGCTGGGCAAAATCTCCCACGTCGAAATGTGCTGTTATTATCACATGCGTTCCCGCCGCACCGATGCCGATACCACGCCTCCCGCTCATCTGGACTACGACTTGTGGACCGGCCCCGCGCCCCTCCGTCCTTACAATCCTATCGTGCATCCCCGTTCCTGGCGCGCTTTCATGGAGTATGGAAATGGCATCGTGGGTGACATGTGCGTCCACATGTTCGACATGGTGCGCTGGATGCTCGACCTCGGCTGGCCGAAGCATATTTCCAGTGAGGGCGGCATCTTCATGGATAAAGCCAGCCGCGCCAACATCACCGACACCCAGACCGCCACTTTTGCCTATGATGATCTGAATCTGGTCTGGACCCACCGGGCGTGGGGCAGTGCCCCTGATAGTAAATATCCCTGGGCGGCGGTTCTTTATGGGGAAAAGGGCACCCTGAAACTTAGTGTAAACAGTTATGATTTTATCCCCGCCAAAGGAGAAGCCATCCACCGTGACTGTGTGATGGAACTGGACCAATACCCCGAGGATCAGACTGAAAAGGACTTGGAGAAACACGTTGCGCCGGCCATCCGGGGGCACATGAAGGACCTCCTGCGCAACACCGTTACCCGCGGCAAACCTGTTGCCGATATCGAGCAGGGGCACATTTCCAGTGCCTCCTGCATCATGGCCAATCTCGCCCAGCAGACCGGCCGCACTTTCCATTACGACCCCAACGCGGCTCCTGCCGGGGTGGTCAAGGACGATGCCGCGGCCACCGCCCTCCTCGCCAGACCCTACCGCGCTCCCTGGGTGCATCCCGATCCGGCGGCGGTCTGAGCCTTGTTCGAGGCAAATACTTTCCGGAGCAGGGGAGCCCATCACGGTCCAACCGGGCCGGGTGGGGATTCCCGAGGACCCGTTACCTGCGCTGGATGGCGATGGCTTTCAGATATTCGCCTTCAGGGAAGGAAACCGGGTGGTCGGGGGCGTGGCCGGCGGTCCAGAGGGTTTGCCAGTCGTGGCCGAGAATCTGGCGGGCGGCCCGTTCCACCGCCTGACGGAATTCCGGAGCGGAAACGTGGGCGCTGCAGGAGGCGGCCAGCAGGGTGCCGCCGGGCCGGAGCAGTTGCAGCCCATGGAGGGCGAGGTGATGATAGGCATCGATTCCGCCGGCCCGTTCCGCTTCGCGTTTGGCGAGGGAAGGGGGGTCCGTGATAACAAGGCCGAAGCGGGGGCCGCCAGAGCGGGTGGCCTCACTCAGCCATGCGAAGGCATCGGTCTGATGGCTTTGATGCCGGGAGGCGGCGATGGCGGGGTGGCTGGCATTGAGGGCAAAGTTCCGGCGGGCGCTGTCGAGGGCGTGGGCGGAGATATCGAGATCAGTGACGGAATGGGCTCCGCCGCGGGCCGCATAAAGGGAGAAGCCGCCGCTGAAGCTGAAGGCATTCAACACATCCTGTCCGGAGGCGAGGGATTCGACCCGTTGGCGGTTCTCCCGCTGATCGAGGAAGAAGCCGGTTTTCTGGCCGAAGCGCACCTCGGCCTCGAACGTCAGGCCGTTTTCGAGGAAGGTCACGATGTCTTCCCCAGGGTCGCCGAGAAAGCCTTCCTCGAGTTGATAGTGCTTCAGGGCGCGGGCGATCAGATTGCGGCTGAGGCGCAGCACGATGGCCCGGGGAGCGAGGGTTTCGCGGATCAGGGCCTCGAGTTCAGCAAGGCGGGGCAGCCAGAAGGCGGCGTAGATTTTGAGCACGAGGGTGTCACCGAATTGATCCAGAATCAGAGCGGGCCAGCCATCGTTTTCACCATTGATGAGACGGTAGCCGGTGGTGTCAGGACCGAAGAGGGATTGCCGTTTCGCCAGGGTGGCGAGGAACTTGGCCCGCCACCAGGCGGCATCAAGCTGGACGGGGCGCCCGTGGTGCAGAATCCGCAACCTGATGGCCGAATCAAGATCGTAAAGACCAAGGGCGAGGAAGCGGTCGGCGCGGTCATAGAGCACCGCGATTTCCCCGGTCTCGCCGGGCCGGTTCTGCTCGCGGACTTTGTCCCCATAGACCCAGGGATGTCCCTGGCGGACGGCCTGCTCAGCCGCAGGGGTGACGCGCAGCCGGAGGCGGGGCGCAGTTTCAGAAGGAGCCAACATGCCGGCAGCTTACGGCCCGGGGGGCATTGCGCAATGTATGTTGCGCAGGGTTTTATGGCGGCCCCCGTCAGGGGAAATAGTCAGGAGGGGATCCGGAATCGGAAGCGGACCTGGTTTTCGAGATCCGAGAGATAGATCAGGCTGCCGCCGATTTGTTCCGAGAGCAGGTTGACGAGGTGATGGGAGAAGGAGGCCTCGCGCTGGGTCCGGAGGGCTTCGGACAAGGGCTGTCCATTGTCGCGGAGGATGAGGATGCCTTCTCCCCCGCTGACGGTCAGGGTGAGCCGGATGTGCCCGGTGGCCTGCGCTGCGGGGAAGGACCAGGCGAGGCTGGCGGTGATCAGTTCCTCCACGATCAGACCCACCGTGATAGCAAGGCGCTGGGGAAGGGTGATGCCGGAAAACAGAGGATCGATGGTGATCGCTCCGGCAGGACGCTGGTGGGCGTCCAGCAAGGAATGGCCGATCTCCTGGGTGAAGCGGGCAAAGTCCACGCGGTCCTCTTCATGCTGCACCAACCGGTAAATGAGGGCGACGGCCGACAGCCGGTCGCGGCTGGCGTGGAGGGCCGCCCGGGCCGCAGGATCCTCCGTGTGGTCCGACTGGAGCGACATCAGACTGGTCAGGGCCTGGAGATCATTGCGGGCCCGGTGCAGGCTGATGGCAGGACGGGTGGCGGCGGCCGTGGGCATGCTGGCATCGGCGTCCCGGGGGCGGAAAAGCAGGATGAAGGCCCGGGAACCGGAGGCTTCATCATAGGCTGGCGTGAGTTCAGCGATGCCGGGAGTGGCCGTCCCGTCCTTGCTGGTCAAGGTGGCCGCAGCATGCCAGCTGCGGTGGCTCTGAAGATGGCGGGAGAGTTCCTCACTGAATTCCCGGGGCCCATCCGGACGGAACAGGCGGTAGAGCCCACCATCACGCAATTCGCTGGTGGTAAAGCCGGAGAGCGCTTCTGCGGCAGGGTTGAGGTGGAGGATGCGCCCGCGTTCGTTGGTGAGCAGGGCCGGGGTGCGCAGGTGTTCCAGCAGGGCAACGCTGAATCCGCCGGAGGTGGAGGCCAGGCGGGCCCGGGTCACATCCCGCAAGGTAAGCCCAAAACGTGAGGGAGGGCCACCGGGCAGGAGGATGAGGCGGGCTTCAATCCGGCGTGGGACATCGTTCTCCGGCACCGCTACCACATACTCACAGCGGGTTTCGTGGCCGGGACTGTCGAGTAGACGTTCCATCATCACATCCAGCGGCAAGGGGGAGGTGAGGACCGGGAGGGCCGCGTCCAGGAATTCGCCATTGAGCGGGACCGCTTCCCCGGATTGGAATTCTTGAAAATCCCGTGGGGTGGTGTGTTCCAGGATGGTCCCGTCGCCATCGAGGACAAATAGCCAGTCCGGCGTGACGTTTTCCCAGGCCCGGTCAGGGGAGTGGGCGGGCAGAGGCGCGAGGAGGCATGCGGTGAAAGCGGGTTGTCCTTGTTCATTGCGGATCACCGCCACACTGAGATGGACGGGCGTGCCGGTGCCGTCGCGATGGCGCAGGACCGAGGGGAAACCTTCGGCATGGCCCCCGGTCAGAGTGGCGGCACGCAGGCGGGACACGGTTTCCGCTGGCAGAAAATCAGTGAGGACGGCGCGGCGGGCTTCGTGGCGGGGCAGGCCGGTCAGGTTCTCGAAGGCTGGATTGACTTCAGTGAGATTGCCTGCGGGATTGATCATCAACAGGGCCGCGGAGGAATGCTGGAACAGGCCGCGGTAGCGGGCTTCGCTGGTGCGGATGGCCTGCTCGTCCAGCCGGGCATCGGTCACGTCAAAAATGGTCAGGAGCAGGCGGTCGCTGGACAGGGCCGCGGGACGGAATTCGATATCCTTCACCAAGCCCTCGGCATTCCTCAGGGAGCAGGTGAGCGGGGTGTGCCGGCGCCACACATTTTCCCACCACTCATCAAGGGCCCGCTTCTGGAAGACCTCGTCACCCGCACAGGCCCGCTCCAGCCAGGTCTGGACCGGCTCACCGGTTTCCGCGGCGAAACCCAGCACCGCCTGATGCTGGGGATTGGCATAAATGACATGCGCCTCGTCATCGAGCAGCATCATCCCAAAAGGGGCGGCTTCTGCCATTTCCCGGAAGGAGGTGTCAGCCGGCGTGGTCGATTTCAGGCTGGGTGCGGGTGGCGGTGGCGTGGGGGCGGGATCAGCCGCCGCACACGTCAGGACGAGCCCGCCGATGGCTCCTGCGGCATCCAGCCAGGGCTGGATTTCCCAATGAACGAGGTTTTCGGTGCCATCGGCCCGCAGCATCATATCATCAATGGATTGTTTTCCGCCGCCTGCCAGGCATGCCTCGTAGAGGTCCCTCCAATCGGGGTGCAGGTCGGGAAAAATCTCATAATGACTGCGGCCGGTGAGAGTGGTTGCCGGGATTTGGAATTCACTGATCCACCGGCGATTGCACGCCAGGTATTTCAGGGAGGGGTCGAGGATCGCGACCGCGGCGGGGAATTGCTCCAAAAGCACGGGGAACGACGCCAGCTCCCACGCTGGCGCGGCGGGCGCGCTTCCCCGGGCCCGATGATAGGAGGGCGGAGCCGGGGTGGTGGCGCGCACCGGGCGGCTGAGTCCAAGTGCCTCCAGCCGTTTTGCCAAGGCGGCCATTTCCACGGGACCGGTGATGAGGTCGTTGACGCCATAGTGCGCGGGGGTTTCGCCTGCGGCCAATTCATGATGCACTCCCATGGCGATGATCCAAGGTTGACTGATCCCGGCTTCAGCCCGGACCCAAGCCACAAATTCCTTCATCGCGGTATTATCGCCATTCAGGGGGGCCAGCACCAGACGGTGGTCCTCAAAGAGTTCGCGTCCCTGCCTGACGTCGGCGCAATCCACCACTTCCAGCCCGTGTTCCCGCAACACGTCGCTCAGGCGCTGACGGATCTGGTGATCGGGTTCCACTACCAAGGCGCGCTGACGGGGGGAGGCGGAAATGGAGGAGCGGGTCATGATGGTAATTCTGGATAAAGTCAAAATTAAACAATCTGTTGGGCGGCCGGGTTGTTTTTTCGAAAAGTGAATCGCAGAATTAAGAGTAGTATCTATTTCGATAAGATAATCAACTCTCTTTAAATGAATTCAGGCTGATTTTTACAAGGGATGGATGAATGCTGGCCCAAAAAACCATCCGGGTCATCCGCATGGGCGCGGATAGTGCATTATAGAGCGGTTGTTACGGGAAACCTTCAGAAAAAAACTCCGGATATTCCGTCCACGTGGAATCGCTGCAAAAGCCTCGTTTCCCGGGAGCGGGGAGCTTAAATTACCGCCTTTGCCTTGCATTTAAGGGGGGGCTGTGCGTGGGATGCCCTACCCATGGATGCTCTCAAGCCGGCTGCTGCTTTACCCATCCGGCAACCTATGTCTCCGCTGATCCGGGCGATGCTGAACCGGGGCCGTGGGGATTTGGATCCATGGTTGGCGGGGATGAATGGGCTGGCCTTGGCTTTTTTAGTGACCGCTTTGGGGGTGGGCACCCCGGAGGCCGATGCTTCCCGTCTCCTGACGGAACCTGAACCCACCCTTCCGGACAATTCGACGAATTCGATGGTGGTGGAACTGGCGGCTCCCCCTGAGGTTTCCGCAGAACCAATGATTCCGCCGGAAAGGCCCTCGGCTGGGCAGGTGATGACGCCTCCGATGAGTCTGCCAACGCCGCCCCCGGCTCAAATTTGGCGGGAACTGCCAGAGCTGATTGATCCGGTGGTGGTGAGGGAACCTGTGCGGCGGCCCGAGCCACGCCCCGCGCCTGCTGCTGCTGCTGCTGCTGCCCGTCCCAACCCCGATTCCCCCCGTCGTCCAGCGGTGGTTCCAGCCCCGGCCGGTTCGCCCGCAGGCAGTCAAAGCGGGGTGGCTGCGCCTGCTTCCGCCGGCGGCGGTGGACGCGGATCCAATCCACAGCCGCCTTACCCGGCCTTTGCCCGGCGCGACCGGCTCCAAGGCACCGTTGTTGTCAGCATTACGGTTGAAAATGGGGCGGTCGGCTCCGTCCGGGTGGTCAGCAGCAGCGGTTCGACCTCCCTTGATGAATATGCGGTCAGCCACGTCCAGCGCCGTTGGAAGTGGCCGGTCGGCACCTCCCAAACCTTCACCCAGCCCTTCCGGTTTGTCCTGAAGTAGCCGACGATCCCTGATGATGCTTTCCAATATCATGACTTTTCCTGTGATCACCGCCAACACCGTGATCGACTTTATCCACCGGGGTGGTCCGATCATGATTCCAGTGATGATCACGGCCCTGTTGGCCGTGGTGGTGGTCGCGGAACGGGTGGCGTGGTGGATCGGCCTGCAGCGGCGGCGCGATCCGGCCCTGCTGGAGTCCATTTTCGCCGCGCTCGAGGAGCGGCGGATCGATGAGGCCAAGACCCTTGCCGCGACCTCCCTGGACCCTGTGATTTCTATGATCCACCATGGGCTGCATCACCATCACAGTTCGCTGCAGGGGGCTCTCCAGGTCTCGGCGGGTTTGGAACTGCAAAAGGCGGGCCGGTTTCTGACGGCAATGGACACGATTGTCACTCTGGGGCCGTTGCTGGGATTGCTCGGCACTGTGACCGGCATCATGGGCGCTTTTGGTTCGATCGGAGCCACGGAGCTGGCGGTGGAAAAAGTCACGGGTGGCATTGGGGAAGCCCTGATTGCCACCGCGGCCGGACTCGGCATCGCGATCTTCACCCTGATTCCCCTCAACTTCTTCCACGCCCGGCTCGCGAAACTCCAATTTGATCTGGAAGCCGCAGCCACCAATGTCGAAGTGCTCACGTCCAGCCAGCCGGCCGTGCCGGGGGCGGCCGCGGGCACCATCCTGTCCTGACATGAAAATCCGTTCGCCCTTGCCGGTCAGGAAAAACCGTTTGGAGATCATTCCGCTGATCGACATTATGTTTTTTCTGCTGGCGTCCTTCATGCTGGTCAGCCTGACCATGAGCCGGCAGCAGACCATCAAGGTCAATCTGCCGGTGGCGGCCAGTGCCGCCCAGGACATCAAACCTGACATGATCAATCTGGCGATTGATGCCGCAGGGCTGATCCATCTCGACACCCGTCCGGTGACCCTTCCAGAACTGGAAAAGGCGCTCGCGGCGCGGCACGCACGGGATGCTGCCACCCCGGTTTATATCAGCGGCGATCAGGAAGCCCGGCATGGTGCCATGATCACGCTGCTGGATGCGGTGCGCCGGGCCGGCTTCCAGAAAGTTGCGTTCCAGGTCAGATCCGCTCCTTGACCGATAGCCCCCTGTATTCATGTCCCGCATTCTTCAAATCTGCCTGATGGTTCTGACCGCTGCCCTGGGGGTGGTGTGCCTGATCCAGTGGCAGCGCGAAAGCCGGGTTGCGGCCTATGTGGCGGAGATTAAAAGCCAGCTTGGCCAAGCCCGCGAGACCATGGTGGACCAGACCGCCCGCCTGGCGGCCTGGGAACAGGAAATCGCCCGGCTGACGGCCGCGCTTGCCTCGCAGAGTGAAGCCAGCCGGCTCCTGCCGCAGCTCGAAGCGCAGACGGTGGAGGCCCGCCAACAATGGGAAGCCAGTCAGGCGTTGCTGACCCAGCAACAGGCCAGTCTGGCCAGTCTGCGGGAACAACTCGAAAAAGCCTTGGATGAACGCGACGTCCTGGCTGGCCGCCTCAACGAACGGACCAAGGAATTCAATGCCTTGGCTGACAAATACCGCGCGGGCCGTTAAGCGGGTTGGGGTCACCGGCGCGGCGTGGTGCAGAGGCCCTCCCGGAGGCGTTGACTAACCAAAGCGCTCAAGGAGGTTTTACCGGAGGGCGGCCCGCCGGCGGGCGGACGGCTAGAGTACGCCGTTGTTCCGCAGTTGCAGGTAGAACCAATAGACGAAGCCGACAAAAGTTGCCACCAGCAGCAGGGCGGTCATGGCTTGGCGGGAGCGGGCGCGGCTGAGGCGTTGGGCCTGCCAGCGGGTACGGTTGAAGGGGCGGCCGGTGTATTCATCCTCCTCTTCGGCGGCGATCAGGTTCCGGTTCCGCAGGCGGGAGCCAGCCATGAAGACCGGCGCGGCCGTAATGCTGGCTTCCAGTTTGTAGATCTTGTCCTTGATGGAGTCTTCCTCACGGCGCATCTGGCGGATGCGCTCTTCAAGTTCGGCGTGCTTGGCTTTGGTGGCGCGGCTGATTCCTCGTGTGGTGGCCATGGCGGATGCAGGGTTGGATGGGATGGAACGGTGACAACGGTGACGGGAAAAGAAAGAACTAGCGGAAGATCAGCCAGGCTGCGAAAATCACCAAGGCGGTGGCAGCCAGCGGCACCGTGAAGCCGAGGCCACAGAAGAGCCAGAAGCGGAAGGTGTCCTTATTCAGCGCGACGGGCAGGGTGGAGGGCGCCCCGGTCGAAGGCAGGGTCATCGCGGCGGTCGCGGTGGCAGGGGAGGGGGCAGGAGCGGACGGCTGGTTCGCGGAAGTTGCCCCGGCAGTAAGGAGATGGATGCGGCTGGAGCCTTTGATGTATTCTTCGCGGGCTTCGTCAATCATCCCGAGTGCCCGGCCGAGATCGTGCCGGAGGTCGGCAGGATTCCACTGCTCCGGATTGAGCGAATCAACCACGTCGAGGTGATGATTGAAAGTGTCCTTGATGACCAGTAGTTGCTCCACGCGGCGCTGGGCTTCGTAGGTTTCCCGGTCCAGATGGGTCAGGGCCTTGGTCAGCTTTTCTCCCATTTCCACGCGGCCCTGCATGAATTCCTTCTGCTGGCGGCTCAGTTCCTCGAAGCGCAGTTTTTCCTGCTCCAAGGCTTCGGCTTCCTGGCGGAGCTGGGAAAGGCGATGCTGCGTGGTCTGCACCCGTTCCTCCAGATCACTGCCGTGGGACATGGTGTCGGCAGGCAGGACCAATCCGTCGCCTTCATCTTCCAGGTAATCCATGTGGAAGGTTTCCTCCCGGTGATTGGAGGGATGAATCGGGGAGGCGTGGCGGGAAGTCGTCGGATGCATAGGGGAAGGGATGACTTTTAACCTCGACCGATATTACAGTTTTCCTAAGAGTTCCAGTCTTTTCATTCGCTTTAAGCTTAAAAAATAGGGAATGCCGGCACAAACCGCGGTCAGCAGAGCCATCACGCCCACTGCACCAGCCAAAACCCATGGATACCACGCCACCCGTGAATCCAAGTTTCCGGGTGGATACCAGATCCGCCAAAAACCAGGAACAATAAATGCCCCCATAAACAGCAGGATATAAACAAAATTAAGGATCAGGCAGAGGGTGCCTCCGAATCCTGAAACCACCCGGGCCGGGCTGGGGTCGGTGAAATTGGGAAAAAGCACCCCCAGACCGAGCGACAAGGTGGTCAATCCGAGGCTCATCATCACGATGCCTACGCAATAGACGGTCAATTCCAATGGCCCCATCCCCAACCGGAGGCCGGAGAGCAGCATCAGCAGGCAGGTCACCGTTCCGATGATTCCGGCAAAGAGCCCCAACTTGAGCCGCAGCACCCTCGCCAGTCCGACCGGAGCCAGTCCCAGAATCCAGAGCCGTCGTCCTTCGAGGCTGAACATCGGGAAGATGAAGCGGGTGGTCAGGGTGGACAGGGTGAGGCAACAGACTCCGAAATTGAGATAAGTCAGCACCAGCCGGAATTTAGGCTGCTGGATGTCCGCGGCGGCGGCACGGTTCAGGTTGGCCGCGTAGACAAAGAGCAAGGTGAACACAATGGCGCAGGGCACCCATTGGGCAGGGTCGCGGATGAATTCCCGGATGTCCTTGATGATCAGGGCTGCGGAGTCCCGGCGGATCAGGCCGGTCCGTTTCAGCAGCCGCAGGGGGCCGGTGAACTCCAAAGGACCGTCCGCTGCGGTGGTCCGGCGTTTCCGCCCCGTGCGCGTGGCTTTGCGGCGCTGGCTCAGATTCCAGCCACTATAACACAGCCGGCTCACCCCGGCTACGCAGATCCACCCCAGCATGAGCGACTGGCTCAGCAGCAGCAGCCCATAAAACCAGCCGTGAGCCCCGTAGCCACGGGCCCATAGCAGGACCATGTCACCCATCCAGGCACTGGGCAGCAGGCGGTTCACCATCACGGCGGAATGGCCCAGGAGTTGATCCATTGCGGCCGAAAGATCCATCCCGCTAGCCAAGGCGGCTGATTCCCGGGCACTGGCGATCCCGGCTCCCATTTTATACAGGGAGAAAGCCAGCAGGCCCCACGCGAGGGTCTTGCCCACGCCGCCCCAAAAACGCACTCCCAGCATCACGGCCACGCCCGCCAAGGTTGCGGGTAAAACCATAAATGGAATATAAACCAAGGTGCATTTCAGGTAGAAATCGGGCTCAGCCCGGAACGTGCGGCCGATGCTCAGCAGCAGAGGGGCACTGAGCACCGCCAGTCCCCAACTGCTGACGACGAAGGATTCCACCACCTTCCAGCAGAACACCGCGCGGGGGTCCAACGGGAGTGTCAGCAGCCACGCGGTTTCTTTTCCACGGAAAATCGAGCTGTAGAGCAGCACCGCATTGGAAAAGACCAGCATGGTGAAGAAGAAAAAGAACACCATGTAAATCACCCGTTCCAGCAGCAGCAGCCCCACCCCGGGCACTCCGGCCACAAAACCCAGCCCGCGCTGGAACATAAAATACCCCACCACCAGATAAGCCGCGAGAAACAGCCCGATCGTCAGGCACATCAGCTTGGAATGCTTCAGCGTCCCCAGCGCCTTGGTCACAAAAGCCTGCGTATGCACGCGCCGCAGCAGATTTACTTGGGAAGCCAGAGTCACAGTTCGGGGGATGGAGCGGTAGACCACTGTGAACGCGATCCGTTGGCCGTGCGATGAAAATTAACCTCCAACTAAATCGGACTGAGGTGGTCTACGCATATTCGGTTCCGGTGGTGCCGGGTCCTTTGCCTGTTTCCGCCTCCCCCTTCCAGCGCCGTCCCGTAAGCCACCAATCCTCTGATTCCTCAAGACAACTGTAAGGGTTGCCCACTTCCGGTGCGTTGATGGA
This sequence comes from uncultured bacterium, assembly GCA_903936775.1. Taxonomy (GTDB): domain Bacteria; phylum Verrucomicrobiota; class Verrucomicrobiia; order Verrucomicrobiales; family V1-33; genus CAIZWU01. Next base: position 17,346 of record CAIZWU010000210.1, read on the forward strand.
ATTCAGTTTTCACCCTTTTCCCCCTCGTTCCCCCTGACACATGAGACGCCGTAAACGCCGTTGGCCTTGGATTCTTCTTTTACTCATCGTTGGTGGCGCCGGCGGCTGGTGGTACTACACCCGGGAAAATCCGGCCGATGCTGCGCCGGAATATGAAACCGTGAAAATCGGGCGGGGCGATCTCACGAAATTTGTGTCCGCCGCCGGCGAACTCAATCCCCTCGTCAAGGTCGAGATCGGTTCCCAGATTTCCGGCACCATCTCGAAGCTCAACGTGGACTTCAATTCCGTGGTGAAGGAAGGCGATATCCTCTGTGAACTCGACCCTGCCACCTATGAGGCCAATTATGCCCAGACCCGGGCCGAACGCAGCAGCGCCGAAGCCGAGCGCGACCTGCAGCGCCGCAGCCTCGAGCGGAAAAAGCAGCTGATCTCCAAACAACTCCTGTCCGTCGCTGATTTCGACAAGGTGGAGTCCGATCTCCGCCGCGCCGAGGCCCAGCTGGAATTGATGGAAGCCCGGCTTAAAAAAGCCAAGGTGGATCTGGAACGCTGCCGGATTCTCTCCCCGATTGATGGGGTGGTGGTGGACCGTACTGCGGAAATAGGCCAGACCATCGCGGCCAGTTTCAGCGCTCCGAAACTCTTCATGTTGGCGGCCGACCTCACGAAAATGCAGATCAACGCCAAAGTGTCGGAAGCCGACATCGGGCAGATCCACGAAAAACAGAAGGTCAAGTTCGAGGTCGATGCCTATCCGGATTCATTCTTTGGCGAAGTGGTCCAAGTGAGGAATTCACCCATCGCCGAAGAGAGTGTGGTCAATTACGACGTCATCATCGCGGTGAACAACCCTGACATGAAGCTGAAGCCGGGCATGACGGCCATCGTGCAGATCATCACCGGGGAGCGCTCTGCGGTCCTGCGTGTCCCCAACGGAGCCCTCCGCTTCCGTCCTGCTTCCAAGAACGGCCCTGTCACTGCCGGCGGTCCTCCTTCGGGTGGTCCCAGCGGCGGCGGTGGTGGCGGTCCAGCCCCCGGTGCTCAAGGACCGGGCTTCAAGCCCAAGCAGGCCACGGATGAAAAGCAGCTCTACCTGAAGCCAGCCAGCCCCAAGGATGAACTGGTGGCGCTTAAAGTCAAAATCGGCCTCAGTGACGGGGTGCAAACCGAGATTCTTTCCGGCCTCAATGAGGGCGATGAAGTGGTGCTGCTCCAGAAGCCCAAAAAGGATGAGGTGTCCGGCACCACCAATCCGTTCAGCGGCCGCCGTTAACTTTTGCCAGCATGAACGAACATCCTGTTATCCTCCTCCGGGGACTGCAAAAAACCTACGCGACCGATGCCGGGGAAGTCCATGCCGTGCGCGGCGTGGACCTGGAGGTCAAGGCCGGGGATTTCGTCGCCATCATGGGCAGCAGCGGCTCCGGCAAGAGCACCATGATGAATATTTTGGGCTGTCTCGACCAGGCCTCCAGCGGCACTTATCTGCTGGATGGGGTGGATACCTCGCATCTGGATAGTGATGAGTTGGCGGAACTGCGGAACCGCAAGCTCGGTTTCGTGTTTCAGGGTTTCAATCTCCTTTCCCGGACTACCGCGGCGGAGAATGTCGAGCTGCCCCTCATCTATTCCTCCCGCCGGCTCAGCCCGGATGAACGCGCCGGGGGCGCCGAAGCCGAACTGGAACGGGTCGGTCTTGGCGAACGACTGGATCACCACCCCAACGAACTCTCCGGCGGACAGCAGCAGCGCGTCGCTATCGCCCGGTCCCTCGTGAACCAGCCCGCCCTCCTCCTCGCGGATGAGCCGACCGGGAATCTGGATAGTGCCACCAGCGAGGAGATCATGCGCCTCTTCAAGTCGCTCAACGAAGGGGGAATCACCATCATCATGGTGACCCACGAGCCCGATGTCGCCGCCCACGCCCGGCGCATTGTGGTGATGAAGGATGGCCTGATCCGCAGTGATGAACGCCGCCTGCCGGAAGCCACCAACCGGCCCCCCGCTCCTGACAAAGCCAAGGGCACCTTCTTCGGCGGTATCTATCTGGCGCTGAATATCCTGTCCACTTCCGGACGCGCCCTCCTGAGGAACAAGCTCCGCACGGTCCTCACCGCCCTCGGCATCATCATCGGGGTCGGCGCGGTCATTGCCATGGTCGCCATCGGCCGCGGAGCCAGCGCCATGGTGGAAAACCAGATCCGCAGCATGGGGGACAATCTCCTCCTCGTCTTCTCCGGCCAGGTGTTCAGCGGCGGTGTTTACCGCGGCTTCGGCGGGGCCGGCACCCTGACGGTGGAGGATTCCGAGGCCATCGCCAACCAAATCCCAGGCGTCATTGCGGTCAGTCCCGAGCTGCGCAGCACAGAACGTTATACCGCCGAGGGCAAAAACTGGTCCGGCAACGTCCGGGGAGCCGCCTCCGGCTATTTTGAAGTCCGCGACTGGCCCCTCTCCAGCGGGGCCATCTTCACCGATGAGGATGTGCGCAGCATGGCCACGGTGGCCTTGCTGGGGCAGACCGTGGTGGACCGCATGTTCCCGGAAGGCGACCCCATCGGCCGCACCATGCGCATCGGCAATGTGCCGTTTCAGATCATCGGCGTCCTTGCTAAAAAGGGGGCGGCTCCCTGGGGGGAGGACCAGGATGATATTGTCATCATTCCTTACACCACTTCGATGCGCCGCATCATCGGCACCACCCGGTTGCGGTCCATCAATATCAAGGTCGGTTCCCCAGCGGAAATGCCCATCGCCCAGGATCAGGTCAATCTCCTGCTCCGGGAGCGGCATAGCATTTCCGATCCCTCCCTTGATGACTTCTCTGTCCGCACCCAGGACGAATTCATCAAGATGGCCACCCAGACCACCCGCATCATGACCATCCTGCTGGGTTCCATCGCCGGCGTTTCCCTGCTGGTCGGCGGCATCGGCATCATGAATATCATGCTGGTCAGCGTCACCGAACGCACCCGCGAGATCGGGATCCGCCGTGCCGTGGGCGCCCGAGGCCGCGATATCCGCCTGCAGTTCATCGTCGAAGCCATCGTCCTCAGCACCGTCGGTGGGGCCATCGGCATCGGCCTGGGCATCGGCTCCGCCCAATTGCTGACCCATTACGCCGGTTGGCCCGCCCTTGTCTCCGGAGCCTCAGTCGCCATCGCCTTCGGGGTCAGCTTCGCGGTCGGCGTGCTCTTCGGTTTTTTCCCCGCCCACAAGGCCGCCAAGCTGAATCCGATCGAAGCCCTGCGGCACGAATAGCAACACCCCGTGGCTGCCGGGTCATCCGGGGCCCTGTTCTTCTGATTTCCGATAGGTGCCAGGAGGAATGTTGACCAGCGGCTGGTGGTGAATCGGATGGGTCCGGGTGGGCGCTGCCGTGATTTTCCCATCCACGATGCCGTCCTCTGCATCAATTTCAGTGATGAACCGGGCGGGTTCCTCCTCGTTCACGGTAGCTTTGTTGATCAGAAAACGTGTCAGAGCCTGGATCGCCAGGCCTGACGCCCCAGTTCGTTTTGCAGCCGGTCGAACTCGTGGGTCTTTTCATCAAGCGCCTTCGCGCCTTCCCTGTGTTTGTTCCGCAGGGCGCGGATGTCGGCTTCCCTGTCCGCGATATCCAGCCGGTTGCGGATATCGCCCAATATTAGTGTTCGCATCCATCCCGTAGTGGCAGCCACTGTGGCGGTCTCTGACGCCAGCGTGATTATAAAATACGGGCAGAATCGTCCGCCTCAAAACCCCCGGAATACACACCGCGCCGTCGGTGTCTCGTGGAGCACGATTTCGCTGAGGCCGGGGAGCTGGGGCTCCAGCTGGCGCCAGAACCATGCGCACATGTTTTCGATGGTAGGGTTCTCCAGGCCTTCGACTTCGTTCAGGTAGGAATGATCGAGCCGGTCGATCAGCGGTTTCATGGCTCCGCTGATCTGGGCGTGGTCATAGACCCAGCCGATGTCGGGATTGACCTCGCCGGTGACGGCGATTTCGATCTTGAAGCTGTGTCCATGCATCAGGCGGCACTTGTGCCCTTCTGGAGCGGTGGGCAGGGTCTGGGCAGCTTCGAAGGTGTATTCCTTGATGATAGTGGCGCGCATGTGGGGCAGGTTCGTATTTCTTTTATCGGTCTACACCGCCTCCACCGTCTGTCCGGCATGGGAGCGCAGCGCGGCGGCGAAGATCTGATGGGAGGCGAGGGCTTCCTCCGGGCGGACGCAGCCGAGGCGCCCGCCCAGCAGGCCTTCCCGTTCCATCAGATAGGCCGCCCACATCTGCTGCATGATGTCAGGGAATCCGGGCTCGAAGATACCGCCGGTGATGGCTGCGAAGGGCATGCCGAAACCAAGGTCGTTGCGTTCCCACACCTGGGTGCCGCCGGTGCGCCGGAAGGTGTGCAGGGTCTTGGGTTCCGCAGTGTTATACCGCATCCCGCCTTCGGTGCCGAGCACTTCGAAATACCACGAATTGGTGGCGCCGGGGGCGAGGCGCTTCATTTCCAGCCGCATCGGCACGGATTGGCCGCCGGTTTCGATCCAGGTATTCAGCATGGCATTGTCCCAGGTATCACAGGCCACGGGATTGCCGTCCGGGCCGGGACGTTCCGGGACGCCTTTCTGGAGCTGGGCGTAGACTTTTCCGGGCTTCCAGCCTAGCCGGAGGGGAAGGTGCAGGGTGTGCATGCCCAGGTCGCCCATCACGCCGATTTCGCCACAGCTCTTGCTGGAGCGTTTCCAGTTGGCGGGTTTGGTGGGGTCGAGGTCGCTGGAGTGGTGGAAGCCGCTGCGGATTTCCAGCAGCCGGCCGAACTGGCCGCTTTGCGCGCCTTTGAATACCGCCTGCGCGCCGGGGAAATAAGGGAACTCCGAACTGCAGCGAACAAAACGGCCATGCGTGGCGGCGGCCGCGGTGATGTTCTGCGCGGCGGCGAGATCAATGCCAAAGGGCTTTTCGGCCAGCAGATCCTTGCCGGCTTTCAGGACATCCAGGTAGATCTGTTCGTGCAGGTGGTGCGGCACCGCCACGTAAACCACATCCACCGCCGGATCGGCCAGGAGTTCATGATAGTCGCCGGTGAGCAGGGACATGCCCGGGAGCGGGCGGAACCACTCGCGGACTTTCTCCGAGACATCGGCCACGGCGTGCAGCACCGGGTGGACCGGCAGATCGGTCAGGGCGAACCAGCGGGCGAACGCGCTGGCGACTTCGCGGCCCATCAGGCCACCTCCAATAATACCGATGCGGATGGTTTTAGTTTCCATGGTCAGGGGGTTCCGAAAATCAAGGTGGGTTCATTTGCCTTTGGCAGGCTTGGTTTTGGCAGGAGTTTTGGCAGGAGCTGGTTGGACAGGATCCGTCACTGGCGGGACCGGCTTGGCGGCGGCCGGGGCGGGCGCGAGGGCGGTGTCCAGCGGCGTGATTTTCGGCGCCTGCTCGTTGAGGGCTACTTTCCAGGCCCCGTCAAGCTTCACAAGGGACAGAAGTTCGAGGTTTTCGATGATGGCTTTGTCGTTGGAGTGCTTGGTGCGGACGAGGATATGCACGTGGTCCGCATCTTCCTCGCCGATGCTGAGGAGACGCACCGTCAGGGAGTCCCGGACTTTTTTGATCACTTCGGGGGACACCTTCCAGCGTTCCTGGATGCCTTCGTGATAGGCGGTATAGAAGTCCAGGGGCGCCATCTTCTCCACTTCGGTGAAGCTCCCCTTGCCCACCCGGCGGGTCATTTCCTCCTCGTCGTCCATAGTGGGCGCGGCTTTCAGGCGGCGGAGGAAGTCGGCGTGCAGTTGTTTCAGGGAACTTGGCTCCACCAGCGTGGCTGACTTGTTCCACTCGCGCTGCAGCACCAGTTGCAGATAGTCCTTCACCACCTTGGAAGCAGGGTGGGCGATCACTTTGGGATCGTCCTGGGCAGGCGCGGCCAGCGTCCCGAGGAGGAGGCAGGCGGTCAGGCGCAGGAGCGCAGTCAGGGAAGAGGCGGAGGTTTTCATGAAGAGGAAGATTCAGGGAGGGATCAGCAGGGTCAGGCAGGGGTGCCGGGCAGGGCGGCTACGAGTTTTTCCAGGGCCCGGCCGTAGTCGACGTAACTTTGGTATTGTTCGGCGGCGCGGGCGCTGGGGTCGCCGGTGGCGGGGCCGCCGGCGCTGTGGAAGACCACGGCAGTGTGAGGCTCGATGGAGAAGAACCCATCATAACCACTCGTGATGGCATCACTGATGATGCGGGCGACCGCCCCATCCCCCTCGCCGGGCAGGGTGTAGTGGCAGTCCTTTTTGGCGGCATCATAGGTGCCGTCCTTGATGTGGATGTGCGAGATGGCAGGTTTCACCGCCTGGTAGAACGCCCACGGATCCTGCTGGTGACCGGGGTGGTCGCGGTCCTCATTGAAGATTGGATTGCAGGTATCGAACACCCAGCGCATCCCCGGCACCCCTTCCAAGGTCTTGAGGGCATGGGAGATCGACATGCCGCCGTAGTTCATGCAGTTCTCGTGCACCAGCGTCAGGCCGGCGTCGTCGAAGCGCGCTTTGATTTCGCGGAGCCGGCGGAATCGTTCGCCTTCCAGTTGGTCCGGCAGGTCCTGGCCCGCTTCATCCTTCAGCACCGCGTAACTCATCACGCGGACAAATTTCGTCCCCAGTCGCTGCATCCGGGGGATGGCACGCTCCACCCGTTCCATGGTGGTTTCAAAAGGATCCGTGATCTGGCTGGCCCAGTTCCCGATGCTCGACCCGAAGGCTACGATCGACAGCCCGGCGTCCGCCACTTCCGACACTACTTGTTCGAAGGCGGCTTCCGGGATGTCGTGTACATTCCCATTGGGGAATCCGGGGACCTCCACGTTGCGCATCTCAATGTGTTTCCAGCCCAGCTCCCGGGTGGCGCGGATTTGGGTGGCGAGGGCGTTGCCTGCTTCGTCTGCGATGCCGGTATAGTGTATCATGGAAGGAAACGGGAGAGGAATGAAAGGGAGAGCGGGGAGCGCGCCCGGCAGGGCGGGATCGGGCGGAAGGCGAAGGGAGCGCAGGAACCCACGGCGGGGAAGCGAAACTTTTTCCGGTCTTGTTGGCGGATTGGTGATTTGCCTCACGCGGGTTTCGCCGCATAGTCCATCCCCATGCCTGCCGCTATCCGCTTCATCGCTCCCGTCCTCGCCGCCTTGCTGCTTAGCCACTGCGCCTCCACCAGGGAAGACGAAGGACCGCTGGGGCAGCCGGAGCTCGACCACCTCGAACACGCCCAATTGGATCCCACTCCCGAGACCGCCGACGGCAAGCTCCTCGACAACGGCAAGCCCACGGATGAGGCCCCCGTCACCGGCCTCGCCCCCGTTTCCGGCAAGGACGGGCGGTTTGTGATCCGCGATGCCCAGGGCGCCATGCGGGTGGATGGCACCCTCAAGCAAGGCCGCATGGATGGCCTCTGGAAGTATTTCGATCCCTCAGGCCGCCGCCTCGCCGAGGTCGGTTACCGGGCCGATCAACGGCAGGGTCCCGTCACCCTGTTTTATGTGTCAACGGATGGCAACGCTGCCGGCCGCAAACGCATGACCGGCACCTACGGCGACGGCTCCCTCGACGGCATGACCCGGAGCTGGTATCCCAGCGGAGGCAAGGAACTCGAACGCGATTTCGACCATGGCATCCTGCAGGGTGCCCGCGGTTGGCAGGAGGACGGCAAGGAAATGACCGACGGAGCCGCCCAGACCGCCGCGCTCCAGATCTCGAAATCCGAAGACGCCCTCCTCTCAGAGCTCGAAGCCTTCGTCCAACTCAAAATCCGCCAGCACGCCCCGGAGAATATCTGAAAGGAATTTGTTTTTCGCGGCTGGCGTCATGGGCGGGTCCGTGACCGGGGAGAGTGGGGGGCTGATTGGAGGCGTGGGCGCGGGAGCTTCCGCGGCTGCCCCTGACGCGCATCGGCGCCGTGGCTGCGGCCGGCCACCATGAGCCGCCGCTTCAGGGCGGCTTCGGGCACTTCCGCAAGTGACCGCTGATTAGGGCAGCGGCACAATCGTGACGTTGCGGTAGGCGACGGCCCCGTGGTTGCCCTGAAGCATCAAGGGCCCTTCACCCGCCTCCCGGCCGGTCAGACCGCCCGGAGTCGGCCCCTGCATCTCCACATTTTCATGCAAGGTTTGACCATTAAGGACCACTTTGATGAATTTGGCATTGGCCTTTTTGGTCCCTTCCGAGGCAAAAACAGGCGGGGCAAAATCAATGATCAATTTCTGCCAGACGCCGGGCCGACGGGAGGCATTTTTTTTGGGTACGGCGGCGCTGTAGATGGCGCCGATGTCGCCTGCACCCATGTCTTTGTCGTCCTTGCCATGGCTGTCGAGAACTTGAACCTCGTATTCACCCATGACATAGACGCCAGAATTTGAGCCTTGGGGCACCATGAGCTCGAGCTCAATGCGGATCGGGCCGGCCCACTTTTTTTTGGTGGCGAGGTCCCAGCTTTGGGCGTGGGCGGTGACCACGTTGATGATGGCTTCGGGGGCGGGCTGGATGGAGAGGAGTTTGGCGTTGCCGGGATGGAGGCTGGGGGTGCCGACGATCCAGCAATCTTTACCTTTATCCTCCTTGCGGGTGTGCCAGTTGGAGAGGTCCTTGCCGTTAAAGAGGTTTTCGGCGGAGGCGGCCCATGGCAGCAGGGCGGCGGCGAGGGCAATGACGGTCAGGTGATTCATGGGTAACGGATGGTGGGATATTGATTGACATGTTGCGCATGAGACGGGGCCCTGCTCAAGCAAAACTGGGGGTAGGGCCGGCCCGGTCGAAGCATGAGGTGATCCCTCAGGGGACGCGCCCCGAACGGCGCCCGGTAGAACGTGACTAAACTGGCTCTTTTGCTATTCGGTTTTGATCCAGTCGACGGCGAGGGCAAAGTTGCCCTCGCGTTTGTCGCCGATGAGCAGGCCGATTTCCTCGATCTGGGAAAGATTGACGGGCGGGCCCTGCAGGGTGGTACCTCGGTAAGTAGGCGAGAGTGAGGCGAGAGGGATTTTGACATTGATCCACGTGTCGGCGGTGGTGGCAAAGCTGGCGCGGTAGGAAACCCTGGCTCCTTGGAGACGGGCGTCGGTGGCTAGGCGGAGCTGATAGTCCCGGCCATCGCCTTTGACGCGGAGCACGAGGTGGGTGGCGGCGCTGAAGTCTTGATCGAGTGTTTTTGTGCGGATGGACGAGAAGCCGCCATTATTTTCCAGCGACAACGTTCCGGCGAAATGAAGGATGTTGTTCTCGATGCGGGCGCCACCGGTTGAGAGGCCGCCCATCACGCCGTCGTTGACGGCGATCCAGCTGGGTTCGGTGGCATCGGCGGCGAATTCCATGACGAACGGGGCCGGGGTGGTGGTGGTGGTGGTGGCTGGGGCAGGAGGCGCCTCTTGGCCCGGAAGTCGGGCGGCGTGGGGGAGGGTCAGGGCGAGGAGCAGAGCTGGAATTATTTTCATGCAGGACGGTGGTCGGGAAGGGAGATGATAACAGTCACGGATTACGGGCGGGGTCGATCTGAAAGGAATTTACTTTTCGTGGGTGGCGTGATGGGCGGGTCCGGGACCCGGGGGAGAGGGGGGGCATAAATCTATTTCTGGTGGTTCTCAGGCCAGCACCCCCTTGACCACTTCACCGAAGACATCAGTGAGGCGGAAGTCGCGGCCCTGGAACCGGTAGGTGAGTCGTTTGTGGTCGATGCCCATGAGGTGCATCAGGGTGGCTTGGAAATCGTGGACGTGGACTTTGTCCACCACGGCATTCATGCCGAGATCGTCGGACGCGCCATAGCTCAGGCCGGGCTTCACGCCCCCGCCGGCCATCCAGACGGTGAACGCATACGGATGGTGATCGCGGCCCCATTTGGGACGGTCGTTGATGTTCCCCTGAATGAAGGGAGTGCGCCCGAATTCGCCGCCCCAGATGACAAGCGTGTCGTCCAGCAGCCCGCGTTGTTTGAGGTCCATGACAAGCGCGGCGCTGGCGCGATCCGTGTCTTTGCACTGCGTGTAGAGTTCGGTGGAGATGGAATTATGCTGGTCCCATCCGGCATGCATGAGTTGGACACAGCGCGAGCCCCGCTCGATGAGGCGGCGCGCCATGAGGCAGTTGTAGGCAAAGGTCCCGGGTTCCCTCACATCGGGGCCGTAGCTTTCCAGCACGGAGGCCGGCTCGTTGCTGAAGTCCGCCAGTTCCGGCACGCTGGTCTGCATGCGGAAGGACATTTCATACTGCGCGATGCGTGCGGCGATTTCCGGGTCGCCGAAATCATGGAGTTTCTGTGTGTTGAGCTTTGCGAGGTCGTCGAGCATGTCCCGTTTCATTTCGCGCTCCACGCCGGCGGGGTCGGAGAGATAAAGCACGGGTTCGCGGCTGCCGCGGAACTTCACGCCCTGATGGCGCGACGGCAGAAAGCCGGAGCCCCAGTAGAAATCGTAAAAAATTTGGCCACAGCTAGTGCCTTTGCTGACCGATGTCAGCACAGCGAAGGCCGGCAGGTTTTCCGCCTCTGATCCCAGCCCGTAGCTGAGCCAGGCGCCGAGCGAGGGCCGCCCGGGCAACTGTCCACCGCTCAGCAGAAATGAAATCGCCGGGGCGTGATTCACGGCGTCCGTGTGCATGGACTTGATGAAGCAAAGTTCATCCGCAATCGCCGCCGTGTGCGGCATCAGGGAACTGACCCACGCGCCGGAGGCACCGTGCTGCTTGAATGGCTCGATGGGGGCCAGCATCAGCTTGCCTCCTGCGGCTCCGGTCATGGTGCTGAAGCGCTTCCCGCTGATGGCGGAATCCGGCACTGGCTGGCCGTGCATTTCCTTCAGTTTGGGTTTCCAGTCGAAGATGTCCACATGCGTGGGACCTCCGTTCATGAAGAGATAAATGACGCGCTTTGCTTTGGGCGCGAAGCCGGGGAAACCGCTCACGGCTGGAGGCGCGGCCGCCTGCAGGCCATCGCGGCTCAGCAGGTGAGTCAGCGCGGCGGTGCCGATACCGGTGGCGGTGCGTCCGAAAAATTCACGCCTTGTGAGGTGCCGTCTGGCCTGGTCTATGGGATGCATCGGTTACTCAAGGTTGAGGGTTTCATCCATGTTCAGAATGGTCAGGCCGGTCATCGTCCATGCAGCCAGTTCCGCAGTGCGCTCGGGCTCAGGCGGGGCCGACTCGCCCTCGCCGAGAAACTTGACGGCACGATCCGGACTGGCGGCGAAGCGCTGCCGGTGGCGCTCCATCCCGCTGAGGAGCACGGCCACTTGCTCTGCCCTGGCGCTGTGTCCGAGGACGCGCTCGAACATGGCATTCACGCGGGCTGCGGCGTCCTTTTTGTCGGCGGTTGCCAGTGCGAGTGCTCTCGCCGCTTCCACGAACGTGACGTCATTGGTGGTGGCGAGGGCATGCAGCGGGGTGTTGGTGCGCAGCGGCTTCACCGAACAGACGAGGCGGGAACCGGTGTCGAAGAACATAGTCGGCCCTGCGATGCGCCTCCAGAAGGTGTAGAGACTGCGGCGGTGAAGGTCATCCCCTTTGCTGCGCTCATACTTCTTGTTTCCGAAGGTGGCTTCCTCCCAGATGCCGTCCGGCTGGTAGGGATTGACATTCCAACCGCCGTCCATGGGCCGGAGCAGGCCGCTGGATGCCAGTGCCTGATCGCGGATCATCGCGGACGGCAGGCGGAAGCGCGGCCCGCGAGCCAGCAGTTTATTGAAAGGATCACGCTCCAGCAGTGCCGGTGTCACTCTTGAACTCTGCTTCCACGTATTGCTTGTCAGGATGAGCCGCAGCAGTTGCTTTACACTCCAGCCCGAGTCGCGGAACTCCGCCGCAAGCCAGTCGAGCAGCGCGGGATGCACGGGAAACTCCGACTGCACGCCAAAATCCTCCGACGATTTCACGAGTCCCGTCCCAAAAAGCATCTGCCAGAAACGATTCACCGTGACCCGGGCGGTGAGCGGATTTCCGGGCGAGACGATCCACTGCGCGAGACCAAGCCGGTTGCGGGGAGCCTCTGGCGGCAGCGTCGCGAGGAATCCGGGTAGCGCGGCGGGAACTTCCCCGACCGGCTTGTTATAGAGCCCATGACTGAGGATGAATGTTTTCCGCAGTATCTCCTGATCCGCCATGACCATGACTTTTGGTCCTTCGTTGCCGATGTTCCTCCGGCGATTCTCCAGTTCACTGACTTCCTTGGCGAGCGCAGCCACCGCCGGCTCGGCCGCTTCCCATGCGGTCGTCAGGGATTTGCGTTGCCCGTCATTGAGCTGCCCGGGCGCAAGGCGCAGAATTTCCACGAGCGCCGCATCGGGCCCGGGCTGGCCCGCCGCCCTGGCAGCCCCGGCATCGGTCAAGATCTGTTTTTCCCATGCTGGCCTGCGCGCTTCTGCCGCCTTGCGTGCCGTGTCCAGTGACTGACGTTTTTCGGTCAGGGATTTGTCCGCCTCCGCGAGCCGTTGCGGCTCATCCGCAGGCGGTATCCGCAGCACCGGCGGCGTCTGCGCATCGCCACCGCCACCGTCCACGGGAGTCTGATTGAAGAACGCGGTCAGGCTGTAGTAGTCGCGGTTCGTCAACGGGTCGAACTTGTGATCGTGGCAGCGGCAGCAGTTGAATGTCAGACCCAGCCAAACCGTGCCTGTGGTCTCCGTCATATCGAAAACATAGTCCACGCGGTTTTCTTCCGGGATGCGTCCACCCTCCCCATTGATCGCGTGGTTCCGGAGAAAGGCCGTGGCCAGTTTCTGCTCGTTCGTGGCATTGGGGAGCAGATCGCCCGCGAGCTGCCAGATCGTGAATTCGTCCCACGGCATGTTGCGGTTAAAGGCTTTCACCACCCAGTCGCGCCACGGCCACATGGTGCGGTCGTTGTCCCCTTGGTAGCCGTTCGAGTCCGCGTAGCGGGCCGCTTCCATCCAGTCCCATGCCATGCGTTCGCCGTAGGCCCGCGAGGCCAGCAGCCGGTCCACCTGTTTTTCCCATGCCGGAGGCGAGGTATCCGCCAGCCACCCGGCCATCTCCCCGGGAGTGGGAGGCAGACCGGTAAGCGTCAAACTCGCCCGACGCAGCAGTGCCCGGGGATCCGCTTCAGGCGAAAAATCCAATCCCTCGCGCTTCAAGGTCGCGCCGACCAGAGCATCCACCGGATTCCCCGGCTCCTTCACCACCGGGCGCAGCAGCGGCGTGAAAGCCCAGTGCTTTCCCCAGGGCGCGCCTTCGGCGATCCACCGCTGCAGAGTCGCGATCTGCGCCGGAGTGAGATCTTTGTGGGCCTCCGGCGGCGGCATCAGCTCGTCCGGGTCCTTCGACAACATGCGCTGAATGATCAGGCTCTTCTCCGGTGCCCCGGGCACAATGGCGGCTCCGTTTTTCCCCACCGCCTTCGCCGCCGGCTCGTCGTCCAGCCGCAGGTCCGCCTTCCGGTGCTTTTCATCCGGGCCATGACAATAGAAACACCGGTCCGAAAGCACCGGCAGCACCTCGCGACTGAAATTGACAGGCTCCGCCGCTGCGAACCGGGACAATGCGACCACCGTGCTCACGGAGAGCATGAAGACTGAATTGCAATATGGGAAGACAGGCATGTCGGATGGATTACTCGGATTAGGAAGCAGAGTTATCGCCGGAATGGCGGGGATGAGGACGTAAGGGCTGCCCCGGGCGAATTGGGGTCATTTTTTCAGAAAGGTGACGAGGTCCGCGACCGCCTGAGTGTTGAGGCCTAACTGCTGAGGCGGATACATGAGGGAAACTTTCATCGCTTGTCTGGATTCGATTTTGGACTTTGGGATGGTCTGGAGAAGGCCGCCCATGTACTTGAGGATCACGGTCTGAAAGGGATTTGCTTTTCGCGGGTGGCGTCATGGGCGGGTCCGGGGCCTGGGAGAGAGGGGCGGAAGAAGTCTGGAATTTGAGGGAAGAATGATGAACCGCGGGCAGAGAGCGGTTCCAGAAGTCTGATTTTGCCCGATGGCACGGGGTTTCAGCATGGTCCAATATGAATTCAGACGACCCTTGAGCCTGCCATCCCCGGCCGCCTCGCCAATGATTTCATTCGTAATTGGCTGGGAAATTGAGTTTTCTGCTTTTTAGGAAGGAACGCGGCATCGATCGGGCACGCCGCCACGAGGCCGCCCTCACTGCGGGGTGATCCGGCTAGTGCGAAAGCGATAGAAAAGCCGTGGAACGACCCCGGTGCCCCCGGCCGGAGCCAGCGTCAGGTCAAAGGAATCGGCCGCGACACCCCCGCTTTGCAAAACGTAGCCCGGGGACAAATAGCGGTAATTCAGACCTCGGCCCTCATAGACGGTTTTCCAAGTAGCGCTCTCCAAGCCTTCGGCGGCTTCGACGGAAAAAGCCAAGTCGGCCGCCTGGCGCACCCGCACGCTGAATGCCATCGCCCCCCCGCTGCCCGGACGCAGCGAAGGACCGATTCCCTCCGGCGCAGATCCGCTGCCAGGCGGTGCCATCAGTGCATACTCAAGAAAATTGCTCCATCCGTCGCCATCCGGATCGGCCCCCTGGGCTGCGCTCGGCCCGCCCCCGGCCAAAGCCTGCTGCCGCCACAAGTCGAACGGCTGGCTGGGCTGCACCTCCAACGTGACCAGCACCGGATCCGATAGGCCATCCTTGTCGCGAATTTGATAGGAAAAAACCGCTTCCCCGGCAAATTCCGCCGGTGGACTATATCGAAAGTGGCCGCTGCGGCCGATCAACTCCAATTGGCCCGCGCTGACCGGGGAAACCACCAAATCGGTCAGGGTATCGTAAAAATTCCCCGAGGCGGCCACCAGGTGGTCGTTGGCAAACAGGCCTTGCCCACTATTGTCGGAAGAGAGGAAGGCGGCATTCTGCGGCACCACAAAATGGTCCGCTGCCCCCACCGGAGGCCGATGGCTATCCGCCACCGTCAGGCTCACCGGCACCGGATCGCTCCCCGGGGAAGTGCCAAAAGCCACCAGGCGCAGCCCCAGATCGGAAGACGTAGCGCTGGTGTTGTGCAGGGAAATCGCCAGCAGGTTGGCCCCAGCGTTGAGCGGGATATTGCCCAACTCGACGGTTTGCAGCGTGCCCTCCGTAAGGTCAGTCATGCCCCCGCCTCCGGAGAGCATCAAGTAAGTGTCCGGCGCTCCCGCAAAGTTCGCCGCCGTGCTATTCGAGGTGCGCCCGCACGGCAAACCGTTGATATAAATAATCGCGGCGTCGTCGCAATACAGCTGCAGCCGCAGCGGAAGCACCATCGCTTGGTCCGAGCTGAACTCCGCCCGAAAATACGAAGTATAGCGCTTCCCCGAAGGCGGCGTCGCCAAGGTCACCCCCGCCGGCAGCGGGGGCAGCGCGGGCAGACTCAGCCCACCATAGCTCAACGTGCCACTGCCACTGGCCCACGCGCTGTCGTCAAAACCAATCTGGTGCCAGTTCGCCTGGAAAAGCGGCTGCGCCACCCCAGGATCGATCCCCGTCACCGGATGCAGGTATTTCAAAGGAGAAGACGCATCCAAAAAGGACCGCGCCGGAGCCGGCCGTACCTGATAGGCAAAGCCCACTTCCCCGATCACGTTGGGAAACGGCGTCGCCCTGAAGTTCCCCCGGGCTTCCATCTCCACCGTCCCCCAGCCAGGCTGCAGCGGAATCCGGTAATCCCCTATCGGCGGGGACGGATCATTGAACTGCACCCCCACTGGATGGCCCTCGCCATCAGCCACTAATGACTCCCCCTGCGCCACCTGATAACCGATATCTCCCAACAAGCCCGGCACCGCCGCATCGTCGATGGTGGCGCTGCCACTGAAACGCAGGCCGGGCACAAACGGACTGGAACTCAACGTAAAGGTGATCGTCTCCGCCACTTCGTCCAGCCCGTCACTCAGCACTTGGATGGGAAACCGCAGCACGTTCTCCCCCGCCGCCAGGACCACCGGATTGCGCGGCAGGGTAAAGTCTGTCCCTAATACCGCCGTGCTCAGGCTGCCATTGATTTGCGGCACAAAGGAGACGTCGCGGTCAAACGCACACTGCAGCTTGATCTCAAGGCCCTGCACCAAACTGCCGCTGCGCGGCTCCTGCAGCACCGCCGTCCCCGCCGCCACCGCATACCCCGTCACCCCCGGGTCCCGAATCACAAAACTCGCCGGCGGTGCCACATCCCCAAACACCGGAGGATCCAAAACAAACTCCAACGTCTCACTGCCCTCCAGCAAGCGATCGCTGAACAAGCGAATCGGGAATGTAAAATTAGGAATTTCTCCTGCCGGAATCGGAAAGACCCGGTCCACGCTGGCATAATCCACCCCCGCCACCGCGCTGCCGTTATCGCGCGAACGAACCCGCACCGAACCCGCCACCGGCGAAGCCCGATTGGCCACCAGGCGCAGCGAAACCACCGCTTCCCCGCCATAGCTCTCCTCCCCGGCAAGTGGGACAGTCCCCGTCGCCGCCAGGGAGTAGACGATGGACTCGTCATCAACAATGGCCAGGGTCATACCCGGCTCATAAAGGCGCACCCCGGGACTTCGATCCGAGGCAAGTGTGAGGTAAACCAGCGCCTCCGAGCTCCCCGCTGCCAGATAGTTCTGGGCCGAAGCCGGGACGCGGCCCGTCTCCACCCAGGGCGCTGCGATCGGCCCGATGCGGCTGTAAATCACCCCGCCGGCGACCAGGCTGGCGTCGGTGGCGAAGTCGACCTCCAGCGCCGTACCACTCGGCGGCACGGTCTGCTCGGCGAGCCAATTGCCGGAGGCATCCTCCTGGAAGATGCGGATGCGCGGTTCGTGATCCGTTAGATAGAGGGACTTGCCGCTGAGTTTGGCGCGCTGAAAAGGATAGTCTACCCCACCAACTCGATTGCGCAGGGTCGTTTTGGCATCCCATCCGGGATTGGCCCCGCGCCGCCGCCGATAGGTCTTCACCTGGCTTAATCCGCTGGTGCCGACGATGAAGCGCTCGCCATCCGTGGCCAGGATTTCGGTGATTCCAGGGAGTAGGTTCATGCTGCCGAGGCCATCGTTGACCAAGCGCCACGGGCCCAAACCCGTGCTGCGCTCCAACAAATAGGGACCCCACGCCACATAGTCGTCGTCCGCAAAATGAATCGGAAAGGCGGAAAAATCCCCCCGCACCGCCCAGTCCCATTGCAAACGCCAGGGCTCCCCCGCCGGGCCCGTGGCGCGGTAAATCAACAAGTGGTTGAAATAGACCCCGCCCTCCACCCGATAGCAGGAAATCGCGAGGGTGCGCCCGTCCGACTTGACATCGTTCCCATTGAACGAAGTCGCCCCCAGCAAAAGGCGCTGCGCCCGGTTGATTCCAGCCAGGCTTTCCCGGTCATAGCGGTAACATTCTACCGAGCCCAACCCCACCCCGTCCGGGTTGACGTCCGCGTCCCGCATCACAAAAAGCCAGCCCTGGCCTGCCGCCACATGGGTCACTGGCTTTTCCTCGTTAGGCAAGGCCAACGATTCACCCAGCCTCCCATCCAAGGCCAGCCCCATCGTCCCGGGTCGCAACAAAGCCTCCGCTTGGCTCCACGTGGCGCCCACCGCCTCCTCGTATTCCGGGAAATCGTCCTGCGCCGCCGCCACCGCCAGGCGAGCCGCCGGAGCCGCTCCACTCAGGGAAAAGTTAGCGGAAACCGCCGCCATATCCTGCACCTGAAAAGCGAGCGGCTGCGAGCTTGCCATGCTATCAAATCCCGCGACCTTCAGGCGCAGCGGCACCGCAGCTTCTCCCAGCACCGTGCCCGTCACCGGCTGCTGCTGCACCGTCACGATGCTCTCTCCCAGCCCTTCCAACAGGGGCGTCGCCGATGTCGTCGCCACCGGCGCGGCATCGCTGTCCCGGATCACCAGCACCGCTTCCGCCGCCTGACCCGGAGCCACCGCCCGGAGACGCACCGTCTCCCGCCTCTCCACCAGCGCGTCCCCCAACAAAGTCACCTCAAGCCGCACCCGCGAAGCTCCCATCGGAATCACCGCCGTGCCGCTCTGCTCCACAAAATCCAGCCCCGCCGCCGCGCTGCCAGCCGCCACTTCATAGCTGAAAAGTGTATCCGCCAGGGATGGCAGGGGCAGCTCAACGTAAAATTCCCCCGCCCCACTGCCCGAATCCGGTTCCGGCTGCGCCGTGGCCGCGATCGACAACTTGAACCGGTCGTCATCCCTCACCTCCACCGCCCCTCCCGGAAAAGCGCTCGTCAGCACCGCAGCCGCGCTATCAAAAGTCTTGGTGATGGAGACCAACACCCCCCGATCCCAAAGTAGATTTTGCCCATAGCCCGCCACCGGCCCCGCGCGGGTGCCGGCGTCGCTCCACTCCGAGCGCTGCGTGGGTTTTCGCAAAAATAGCCTAACTGAGCCTTTGAAGTCGGTGCGGTGCGGTTCCGCGGATCGTCCCACCGCGACCCAATCTCCCGCCAGGGCCACGCTGAGGGATTCGCCCGGCTCCGCCGCCGGCACCGGCAGGAGGCCCACTTTGCTCCAGCCGCTGCCAGTCGCTTTTTTCTCGTGTATCTCTAAACCCGTCGGCTGCTGCACCGCCACCAAGCCCTCCGCCACCGCCACCGTCGGAGCCGTTCCCAACGTAGCCGCTGGAATAAAATAGGACGGGGCCCAAAGGTCCTCCGTCCCCGCCGCCCGCTCCCAAACTCGCAGCCCACCCGCCGCTAACGCCACCGCGGTGCCCTCCCCTGTCGCCAGCGGGTTCTCCGAGCTCACCAAGCCACTCAGCCGCCACCCCGAGGCCGCCGCCGGGTCCTGGCGATACACCCGGCCGCGCTCCGCATCCGGCAGCAATAAGCGGTCACCTTCCAGAAACGGAGTCCCCGACTCCAGCACCGCCATCGTGCCCATTTTTCGCCAGCCTCCCACCGCTGCCGCATCGCGGTACCATGTGTTGAGGACGCCCGCCTGATTCATCACGATGACTTGTGGCGAGACCGCCACCGTCTCGTTAGCAAAGGGCGTCGACGCCGGATCCGGCAAGGTCAGCGTGGCCACGAGGGTCAACTGGCCCGATTCCGCGCGCTCGTAGCTATCCACGAAGCGGCTCGTCCCCACGGTGCGCCGGGCCATCACCACCCCATCCCTCCAATACATCACCTCCGCCCCCCCATTGTCACCGCTGAATTCCGGAACCAGCGCCGGTTCAGAAAGCGCCGCCGCCCAGTCCGCCACCCCAAGGGGCCGCACCACCAGTCGCAGCGATCCCGATTCCTCGGCGACGACATCGGGCAGAATCGCTACCGGCACCTCCCCAGCGCCCAGTTGCCCAAAAAGCCCCCCCGCCGGAGTGAAATCGATGCCCGCCCGCAGCCGGTGCGGCAACAGCGCCCACCCCACTGTCCCCACCTGGCCCGCCGCAGGCCAATCATAAGCAAACTTCGCATAAACCGCGGCGCTGTCTTCCTCCGTCACCGGCGATCCCGTAACCTCCCATTCCGCCCGGGCCGTCCCCCCTGTCCATGCCGCCAAACCCCCGAGAAGAAGACCTATCTGAAAACGGGACATTATCATATGGCTGAAAGGAGTTTGCTTTTTGCGGGTGGCGTCATCGGTGGGACGCAGACCGGGGAGAGGGGAGCGGAAAAATGCTGAAATTTGAGGGGAAATGATGAACCACAAGGAGAGAAGCGGTTCCGAACGGCTGAATTTGGCGGGTGGCATAGCGTGTCAGCTTGGTTCATGGTGCAGTTGGACGATACTTGAGCCTACCATCCCCGACCGCCTTGCCAAGATATTGTTTGGTAGCGGGTTTTGGGGCGATTTCGGCGGGTTGCTTCGAGCAGGTGGCCTTGGGCGTCAGCTGTATTCGAGGACGGGAGTGCGTCCATCTCCGGGATCGGTTTCCGGGGTTTTCCACCCCTTGCTGGTGGTTTGGTCCCAGAGTTCGGGCGTATCGGTTGGGGATTCGTCAGCGTCGGCTGTTATCCAAGCACGGATAGCCTGCCAGGGAGGTTCGATGGGCTCGAAGGTCTCGATTTGTGTAATTTAGCTGGGAAATTGCATTCCGTTTTGACTCATGGGAGGTGGCATGCCCACGGTGTCATTCTTTTTGAGTCAACCACCCCCCTTGGCGCTTTTCCGGAATTCCGCTCCGGTGTCATTATTTATGAGTCAATGCGGCCGCCCGGGTTAATTCACGGCCGCGCTGGACACCAGAAAAAGTGCAGGGTAGCATGTTGATGATTTTCTCCTGAAATCCGATTCCTCCTCCAGCTCCAGCCCCTGCTTCACCTACTTTCATTACGGCCTGCTGCTGCGCTCCAGCGCTGGTGCCACCGCCCCCCTGTTCCCGCCATATCGCCATCCCCCTCCGCTTATGGTGCAGAAAACAAGCTGTCCCCTAACCGCCCAGGCCCTGTCCGCGGCGCTCCGGCGAACTGATCCCTCGGTCCGAATGCTCCTCACCCTTTACTCATATGAAACATCCACTCCGCTTCATCATTGTCCCCAAAGTCGCCCATCCGTGGTACGATGACGTCCACCGCGGCGCGCGTGCGCAAGCCGCACTCCTCAGCCAGCAACTTGGGGTGGAGGTCACTGTCGAGTTCATGCCTCCGCCCCGCGCGGACGTGACGGCGCAGAATGAAACTCTGGAAAAGGCGGCGGCTTCCCGGCCAGCGGGTATTGCCGTGGATCCATTGGACACGTTGAATCACATGACGGCCATCAACCGCATTCGGGAGCATGGCATTCCGGTGGTTCTTTTCGACGCGCCTTCACCGGAGCCCGGCATCACCAGCATTGGCAACAATTTCACCCAACAGGGAGTCATTGCCGCTGAGCGATTGGTGTCTCTGTTGGGCGGGGCCGGCACGGTGGCCGTGATGCAGGGATATCCCACGGCTCCCAACCACAAAGAGCGTTACGACGCTCAGGTGGCCGTTTTAAAAAAGCATTCAGGCATCACGATCATCGACGGAGGCACTGACAACGACGACATCGCCACGGCTGAGTCAGAGGCAGCGGCCGTCCTGGCGGCCCATCCTGATCTTGATGGGTATCTGTGTTGTGACGCTTCCGGCCCGATTGGTATTGCCAACGCCATTCGGAAGGCAGGTCGGACCGGGCAGGTTAAAGTGGTGAGCATGGACGGCATCAAACCGATTTTGCTGGCAGTTAAGGAGGGGGTCATCGACTCCTCGTCGGCCACCCGGCCGGCCATGCAGGGGTCGATGTCCATTTTGATGCTGTGGCAGGCGTCACTCCGCATGCCGATGCCGCAGTCCATCGATACGGGTATTGAGGTGATTACGCGGGAAACGGTCGACGCGCTGCTGGCTGCGACCGACGAGGCGCACTAAATCTGAAAGCGGGCGACTACAAATTGACGATCAGGCAGCAAGTAATTGGCGCAACGGTAATGAGCGGGGGGAGAATTACGCTGGGTTAAGATCTAGCTTTCCGGGAAAGAAGATGACCCGGATGCGCCGCCGAGACAGCCGAAGGCAAATCGGATGCATCAGATAGTTGAGGATGCCTTCGGCGTGTTTGTCGATCATATCCGCCGCTTTGACCAGCGGGGTAAGCTCCGTGGCCCGCGCGGTCTCCACCCCGTCCCAGAGGAACTTGAGTGCCCAGGCCACGGAAGTGTATTTCCAAAACCTGCGGAAGTTCTCCTTCAGCGCCCACGCGGTGCCGGTCTGCAGATCCTGGCCCAACAGACTGCGGAATTCCGCGGCGGCCCGCTGGCACAAATTTTCCCGCCGCTTCAGCCAGAGATATTTGGTGTCAGTTAAGGTCTGGTTGCCGGCGGCGCTGAGTTGCCGGTGTTCCTGACGCCGGATTTTATCTACCGCCTCGTTGAGGTGTTTGATGATGTGGA
>CAIZWU010000211.1 GCA_903936775.1 uncultured bacterium
CGTCCATGCGGTGATCCGCGTCCGCTATCCAGAAACCAGCACCAACGACCGCCAGGTTGAAATCACGGAAGTCCTCGAAAAAGGCTGGATCTTCCGCGACGATGATCTGCCGGAAACGCTGCCCGAATTGCTGCCCGAATTGCCGCCGGCCGA
The DNA here is from genome assembly GCA_903936775.1 of uncultured bacterium. Classification (GTDB taxonomy): domain Bacteria; phylum Verrucomicrobiota; class Verrucomicrobiia; order Verrucomicrobiales; family V1-33; genus CAIZWU01. Next base: position 154 of record CAIZWU010000211.1, read on the forward strand.
CCCCACCCAGCTTCCTGTGCAAACCACCCCGGGCGGCAGTTCGACCAGGCCAGCGGTGCTTCCCGGCCTGTCATCGCCCTGAAAAACGGGCCAGAGCCATGGCAGGCAAATAGGCTCTCCGGCCGGTTTGAATTGCACGTTAGGCCGTCAAGCGGGTAAAGAATTTCTTCTTCCTTTGCACGCCCCCGGCAGGTCTGCTAAAGCCGCCGTGCCCCTCCGGGCTGCGTCCTTTTGCCCCCTCCCATGAATCCTGAATACATCGCCCGCGTCGCCGCTGAACTCAAACTCCGTCCCGCCCAGGTCGCGGCCACTGCCGAACTCATCGCCGAAGGTGGCACCGTTCCCTTCATCGCCCGATACCGGAAGGAGGTCACCGGGGAACTTGACGAAGTCGCCATCACCAACATCCGCGACCGCCTCGTCCAGCTCGCCGAACTCGATGCCCGCCGGCTTGCCATCACCAAATCCCTTGAGGAACGCAATCTCCTCACCGATTTCCTCAAGGCTGCCCTCGCCAAGGCCGAGACCATGGCCCGCCTCGAGGACATCTTCGCCCCTTACCGTCCAAAGCGCCGCACCCGTGCCACCATCGCCAAGGAAAAAGGCCTCGAACCCCTCGCTGACTGGCTCACCGCCGAACAGGCGAATGCTTCCGTCGACCTTGTCGCGGAAGCCGCCAAATACATCAAAACCGAAGGCGTCGATGCCGAACTCCACGTCAAAACCACCGAGGAGGCCTTGTCAGGAGCGCGCGATATCCTCTCCGAACGCATGAGCGATGATGCCGCCGTCCGCGCCGCGGTCCGCAAGCTCTACGAAGAGGAATCCACCCTCGCCAGCAAGGTTCTCATGGGCAAGGAAACGGACGAAGCCGCCGCCAAGTTCCGGGATTATTTCGACTGGTCGGAGCCTCTCAAAGCCGTCCCTTCCCACCGCCTCCTCGCCATGCGCCGGGGCGAAAAAGAAGGCTTTCTTATGCTTCGCGTCACCATCCCGGAAGACCGGGGATTCGATGCCGCCAAGCGCCTCTTCGTCAGCGGCCGCGGCCCTGCCGCCGATCAGATCGCTCTCGCCGCCACCGATGGCTGCAAGCGCCTTCTCTTCCCCGGCATGGAAACTGAACTCCGCCTCGCCTCCAAGAAAAAAGCCGATCTCGAAGCCTCCCGCATTTTTTCCGAAAACCTCCGCGAACTCATGCTCGCCGCGCCGTTGGGCGAGAAGCGCACCCTCGCCATCGACCCCGGCTTCCGCACCGGCTGCAAGACCGTGGTCCTCGATGCCCAGGGCAAGCTGCTGCATAACGACGTCATCTACCCCACTGCTGGCAGCCAAAGCCAGATGGTCGAAGCCGCCCGCACCGTCCTGACCTTGATCGAAAAACACAAAATCGAAGCCATCGCCATCGGCAACGGCACCGCCGGCCGCGAGACCGAAGCCTTCGTCCGCAAGCTCAAGCTTCCCGCCGCCATCACCATCGTCATGGTCAACGAAAGCGGCGCCTCCATCTACAGCGCCAGCGATGCTGCCCGCGAGGAATTCCCGGATCACGACCTCACCGTCCGGGGCGCCGTCTCCATCGGCCGCCGTCTGATGGACCCACTGGCGGAGCTCGTGAAGATCGACCCCAAATCCATCGGCGTCGGCCAATACCAGCACGATGTGGAACAAAACCTCCTCAAGCACACCCTCGACGACTGCGTCCAATCCTGCGTCAACGGCGTCGGCGTGGAGTTGAACACCGCTTCCAAACAACTCCTCAGCTACGTCTCCGGCCTCAACAGCGGCATCGCCGAAAACATCGTTAGTTTCCGCCACGCCAACGGCCCCTTCCAGTCGCGGGCAGAACTCAAAAAAGTTCCCCGCCTTGGCGACAAAGCCTTTGAGCAGGCCGCCGGGTTCCTCCGCATCCGGGGCGCGACCCATCCCCTCGATTCCAGCGCCGTCCACCCCGAGCGTTATCTCCTCGTGGAAAAAATGGCCGCCGACGCCGGCTGCACTGTCGCCGATCTCATCAAGGACGAAAAGAAACGCGCCGCCGTTAAACTAGCCAACTACGTCACCCCCGAAGTCGGCCTCCCCACCCTGACCGACATCCTCGCCGAACTCGCCAAACCCGGCCGCGACCCCCGCCAGAAATTCGAAGCCTTTGCCTTCGCTGAAGGCGTGGAAAAACCCACCGACCTCCAGGTCGGCATGAAACTTCCCGGCATCGTCACCAACGTCGCCGCCTTCGGCGCCTTCGTCGATATCGGGGTCCACCAGGACGGGCTCGTCCACGTCAGCCAGCTCGCCGACCACTTCATCAAGGACGCCAGCGAAGTCGTCAAAGTCGGCCAGCCCGTCCAGGTCACGGTCATGGAAGTGGACCTGCCCCGGAACCGCATCGCCCTCAGCATGAAAGCCAAGCCTGACTTCGAAAAGAAATCCGGCAAGCCCCCCGGCCAGGGCGGAGCCCCCGGCGGCGGCAACAACCAAGGCGGAGGCCAACGCCGTGATGGCGGAGGCGGCCGCCCCCAAAGCGGCAGCGCCATCGGCACCGGCCTCGGCAACCCCTTCGGCGGGAACGACTGGTTCAGCCAGGCTCAAAAGAAGAAATAATCGCGTTTAACCGCCAATTAACGCTAATAAACGCGAATGGATTCTCTGGAAAAAGTCGGATCTCTTTCCAGCTTGATGGATTAGCGTTCATTCGCGGTTAAAAAATCCATGGCCTTCTTCCCCAAGCCCCTGCTCTTCAAAGATGAAGTTTACGCCATCACCGGAGCCGCTATGGAGGTGCTCAACACTCCCGGAAACGGCCTGAACGAGAAAGTTTATGAAAACGCGTTAGTTGTGGAATGCCGTCTCCGCCGCATTCCTTTCGACCAACAACCTCGCTTTCCGGTCGATTACAAAGGCTGCCGCGTCGGCGAGTTCATCCCCGACCTCATCCTTCACGGCAAAATCATCGTGGACACCAAAACCATCGACCGCATCACTGACGTGGAGCTGTCCCAGATGCTGAACTACCTGCGGGTCACCGGGTTGCCGCTGGGAATCATCATCAACTTCAAGCATGCCAAGTTGGAAGTGAAACGGGTTATTCTGGAATCCGGGTTGAACCGCGAATGAACGCGAATAGGCGCGAATCCATCAAACCGCCAAATTTCCGCAGGGGTTTTCCTTTGCCTCGGATTAGCGTCTATTCGCGTTCATTCGCGGTGAACCTTCATTTTTGAATTCACTACACCCCACATCGTATAACCGATCGCAATTTCGCCCCGCTCTACTGAACAGCGAATCCCCAGCGGGCTTGTGCACACAGGCGGACCGGAAATCGACGAAATGTTAAATCAATTTCCGCTTCCCGTGCGTCGTCAGGGTTAAACACGTCTTTTCACTCCACTGCTGATGCCTCAGACCCGGGAAACCCTCATCCGCCTCCATACCGCCTGTGCGGCGGGGGTCTTCCGGCTTCTGCGGTCGATGGGTCTGGACGAACCGGCGGCGCAGGACGTGTTGCAGGAGGTTTTTGTGAAACTGGCGCGGGACGGCTCCGGGGTGGCGATGGCGGCTTCGGAGCAGGCCTGGGTTTTCCGGATGGCCCGGAATGCGGCGCTCGACTGGCTGCGGCGGGTCCGGGTCCGGGAGAACGCGGCAAGCCACCTCGCGGATCTGGCCGAAGCCTTTGTGTTGCCGGAAGATCCTGACGCCGCCGCCATGCAGCGGCAGATGGCGCAGGGCCTCGCACAGCTTCCGGAGGAACAGCGCTCCGCCGTGCAGCTGCATCTTTGGGAAGGCCTCACCTTCCGCGAAATCGCGGATATCCAACAAGTCTGCGCACCCACCGCCACCAGCCGCTACCGCTATGGCATCCAGTCCCTGCGGGCTGCGCTGCAACCCCTCTACTCCGAATTGTATGAAAACGCCCCCTGATCCTGGCTCCGATCCCCTGAAGGACCGGCTCCGCGCTCTGACTTGGAAGTCCGTGCCGCAGTCCACCCTCCAAGTGTCGCTGGAAGCAGCCCTCGCCGCCCTCCCGCCCGATGGCGCCCTGACCGATAGCACGGTCCGTTCCGGCCCTGTCCCCGTAGCCCCGTATTCTCAACTGGCTGATGCCCAATCTCCGCCATCTCCGGGCCTCCTTCGCCGTGTCATTCGGTTCATCCCCGCGCCTGTGCGCTGGGCCCTCGTGGCATGCTGGACTCTGTCCCTCGGCCTGAGGCTCGCCACCCCGGCAAGCCCGGCGCTGACGTCCGCCGGCCCTGCCATCCTCGCCACCGTGCCCCCCTTGGACGGTCCCCGGCTTTTACTCTCCATGCAGCAAACCCGCCAACAAATCGATGAACTCCAACGCGAACTCGAACGCCGCTGAACCCAGCCGATATTTCACGGGGCGCGCCGCCCGGACCATCGGCGGCCTGATCCGTCGCATCGGGCGGTATATCTTCAGCCGCCGCATGGTTTGGGCCGTGGCCATTCTTGCTTCATTGCTGGGGTTGATCCACCAATACGAAAACTGGAATGCTACCCGCGAACTGGCCTCAGCACGGGCTGGGGTTCTGGCCCGGATTGGCACGGAAAATTTGATAGATATTCTACCTGAGGTGGTGCCGGAAGAGGAAAACTTTTTTGCGGTCCCAATCATCAAAAGTTGGCGGAAATCCAATCCGATGGGGGCAGGTGCTTTTGAATACGTCTTTCCTGCGGAGCAGCTTTTGCCTGTTGGATTTCCGTCCCCAGTGGTCCTGCGGGACACAGGGGATATGCATTTGGATCTCGCTGGCTGGGTCCAACAGCGCACCGCGACGGGCCGTCCCCTCTCCGCCGGACAATCTCCCGCCTCGGCCCTCCAAAGTGATCTTGCTGGTCACCGTGAAATCATCACCTTACTGATCGCTGGTCTGGACCGGCCTGGATCCCAGATCATTCCTTGCCGCCGTGCCAGCCTGCTGGAGGCAAACGGCAATCCGAATGAAGCCGGATTGCCATTGTTGACGGGAGCGATGCGGTTGCAAAACAATCTAGCGATCCATCTCCTTGCATCTGCTGTGGTGGGAGATGCTGAAAAAACGAGAGGAATCGCCGGAGTAATGTTAACGTTGGCTGAGAGTTGCGCCAATGATCCCAACCTGGTGCCCCTGCTTTTAGGCATGGCGTTATACCAGGAGGCGTTGGGGGCCTTGAGCGAAGCCTTGCATTGCGGGACCCTGACGGATGCCGATTTCAATGAAATCCAACGATGGCTCGCAAAAACCAATGACGTGAAAGCCGCAGAACGCACCTTCTTTGAGACCCTGCTGGCGTCTGCCACCGTATTTGATCGTTTTAAAACGCAGGTCGGGCATCGCGCGGCATTCGGACCGGATTTTGATGCTGGATGTTTCATGGGCACTTTGATAGCACCCATCGGCTGGGTGGACTCCAACCGGGCGTTTGCCTCAAAAATGATGCTGTTAATGAGCGGAATGGGTGGCGCAGAAACCTGGAGATCCGGCGATGCCGGAAGCATGGAGGTCGCTTCCCTGATGCAGCAAAAGAGTGGTGGAGCGAATCCGCGCCAACTGCTCGGCCGCATCGCGATCCCAGGTATCTCTGGCATGTGGGTGAAGTCCGCTCAAAATCTCTTCAAACGCCGTTGTGCTATTCTGACCTGCGCCCTGCACCGGCACTGGCTTTTGCACGGGAGCTATCCCACCCGTCTGACGGAACTGGATGCCAGCCTGCTGCCCGGCCCGCAGCCGGATCCGGCGCGGGCAGACGCCCCGTTGAACTACCGCCTGACGGAAAAGGGGTTTCTGTTGTGGTCGGTCGGGCTGGACCGGGTGGATGATGGCGGGAACCCGGAAAAGGATTGGATTTGGAGACATGAAATCTAACGGGATCGGTGGCTGATCGTGACCGGTGTCCCAGTTGGAAAAACGAGGGCTCACTTCCCTGCTGCCGGCAGGTGGGCAGGCAGGCTGGAAGTGAGCGGGGTCGCTCTTGCATCCGGGTTTAACCGCGGATGAACGCGAATAGACGCGAATCCATCAAGCCGCCAAATTTCCGCAGGGGTTTTCCTTTGCCTCGGATTAGCGTCTATTCGCGTTCATTCGCGGTAAACCTTTTATCTTTGGATTCAGGCTCAGGAGCAGCGCGCTCAACCCAGCGCGGCCAGCAATTGCTCCAGGTGCTCCGCCGGTTTCACTTTGGGCAGGACGGCTTTGAGGGTGCCGTCGGGGCCGATCACAAAAGTGCTGCGCTCCGTGCCCAGGTAGGTCTTGCCATACATGGATTTTTCCACCCAGACGCCGTAGGCTTCGGCCAGGGTTTTTTCCTCATCGGCGAGCAAGGGGAAGGGGAGACTGTATTTTTGGATGAACTTCTGGTGGCTCTTTACGGAGTCGATACTGACCCCGAAGACCGCCGCTTTTTTGGAGAGAGCGTTCCAGCCATCGCGCAGGGCACAGGCTTGGGTGGTGCAGCCGGGGGTGTCGTCCTTCGGGTAGAAGTAGAGGACGTAGGATTTTCCGGTCAGATCAGCGGAAGAGAGGACGGTGCCCTCCGGATAGGCTCCGCCGGTGACGGGAAGCTGGAAGGTGGGGGCAGGGGAACCAAGGGCGGGGTAGGGCATAAAAGTGGATCAGTGGAGCAGCCGGGAGACGCCGCAGGGGAAATATGGCTCCCGTGGATTTTATACGTCCCATGGAGCCGCCAGGGCAGCGATGATGCCGCGGTTTTAAACCGTTTTCCAGCCGGGAAGGAGGGAGGCGCTTGCATCGGCCGGAAAAGCGGAGGACGTAGCATTGGCGGCACCCGAAACGGTCGCCGGGGTCTGCTTTTCGGAGCGGGCCTTGGAGGAAAGTCCGGACACCACAAGGCAGCGCGCCGCGTGATGAACGCGGGCAGTGGGCAGTGAAAACTCCCGCTGACGGACAGTGTCACAGAAAATAAACCGCCTCCCGCCCGCAAGGGTTGGGGGCAAGGGTGAAAAGGCGGGGTAAGAGCCCACCGCCCCGTGCCGCAAGGCCGGGGGCACGAAAAACCCTGCGCGGTGCAAGACAAACAGGGAAAACAGGCCGCCTGCCTGACCCTGACGGTGCAAGCCGTCAGGATAATCCCGGGTTCGTCGCACCCGGCCGCAAGGCCGGGACTGCGGGCCGCAAGGCCTGCATTAGAGGAATGACCGTTGATCCGCCGGGCGACCGGCGGGGGACAAAATCCGGCTTACGAAGGTGCCGCCACCATTTTCGAAAGCAGCGGGAAGGGCTTCAGGACCACCGGGTCCTGAAGCCGGCAGGGAGGGGCAGGCCGCGCGGGGAGCGGGGTGCTGGTAGCGGTATAACCGTGGCCTCCGGCCATGGCTTTGGCATTCCAAGGCCCTCCCACGCCAGATCCGTTCATCTTGCCGGCTTTCATCCTGGCCACCATCCGGGGCGGCTGGATCGTGATCAGGGAAATGTCGGCGTTGGCTCCGGCGGCGTCGCCGGGATTGATGCCACCGGCGGCCAGCCAGCAGCGCAGCCACCCCGCATGGATTCCCGGCGGCCATGGCGGCCGCCACCGGGCCAGGCAGTCACCAGGCTCTGAAGACACAAAACCCCTCCCGGTTTCCCGGGAGGGGTTATCCTGTAAACCAAAATAGCCGGATGAACTTCCGGTTGGCTAGAAGCGGACGTGGAGCGCCCCGCCGGCGATGAATTCGTCATCGTAGCGGTCCTCGGTGGCTTCGAGCGGAAGGTTCCAGGCGATGAAGGGCGCGAGGGTGAACATGGGGTTGATCTTATAGGCGGCGGTCAGGCGCAGGGACGCGTTGTTCATCCCCTCCACCGGACGGGCCCACCCGTCGATGTAGCTGATTTCCGCAGCGGGAGTCAGGGTGAGCTTGGGGGTCAGCTTGATGGGGGCAGAGATGCCGGCTTCTACGTAGTGCCCTTCGGATTCGATGTCATAGGAATAGCCGGCCCCGACCTTGACCGGGCCAAAGTCGTAGAGCGCCTGCAGGCCGAAATCGATCGCGTCGCTGTTGGAGGAGGGCAGATTGTTATTGCGGTGGAACTTGAAGCCAGGCCCGATGCTGAGCCCGCCGGTATGATAGAACAGCGCCGTCCAGAGATGGACTTTGGTGTCGGCGGAGTCATCGTCGATGAAGTTGATGAATTTGAAGTTGTTGGCCAAGGTGAGGTTCTCCGAGAGGCGGACGTCCATATCCAGGCTCAGAGGGACGCCGTTTTCGCCCATCCGGTTGCCGCGGTAATAGAGGATGGATTCGTAGGGGAGATTCACCTGGAAGCCGGGTCCATCGGTGGCCGGGAGATCCGCCGTAGGGCGGTGGGCGCCGTGGGCGTTGGGATGGAAGCGGGGGGGAGGAGTGGGTGCCGGCGCCGCGGGAGTGACCGGGGCTTTGGCATCCATCAGGGTGGTGCCGGCAGAGGCGGATACAGAAGTCAGGGCGAAGGCGAGGATGGTATTTTTCAGGATCATGGAATGGTCGGGATGGGAAATTATTTGCTATAATAGCAATAATGTGATAGGAATAGACGGGGGTGGAAAGGCGGCCCAAAGGGGCCTCAGAGCCTTCCGGTGGTTGGGTTGGCATGCATGCCGGGCGTGAGGTTTCCTGGTGGCAGGGGCAATCCTGCCGGAAAAGCGGGCAAAGGGCGGCCATCCCCAGTGAACCAGGGATGGCCGTGGGACTGCTCAGGGTTGTCAGGCCCCGGCGAGGCAGGCCTTGGCTTTGGCCCAGACCACGTCTGCCACGTCGCGTCCGAGCTTGAGCCCGGCGACGTTATCCGCGGCGATGTGATAACCGCCCATAATGCGGGAGAGGCCCGCCATCTCGGCGGTGCCGCTGAAGGTGGCCAGATCCAGCTTCACGGTTTCGCCTCCCGTTTCCGTCAGGACACAGCATTGGCGGACCTCGATGGCGCCAAAGTGATCGCTGCCGGTGAACAGTTCCAGGACTTTGGCGCAGCAGGCGCTGACGCAGCTGTGGCCGGAGACGTAACCGGGGAAAGGAGGGGTGACGAACACGCTGGGCGAAAACGGATGCCACTGTTCACCCTTGATGTCGACCGTGCCTTTGTCAGGACCGCCCCAGCCCTTGATATCCTTGCCGGCGAAACAATGATGGATCAGCGTCCAGGGGCGGGAGCTGTCGTAGAAGCGTTTGCTTTCCCATGAGGCAATGAAGGCATCCTGGGCGGCGCTGGAGACCGCAAAATAAAGCAGCACGTCCTTGTCGAGGCTATGCTGGTCGCGCTTGGAGACCATCTGGGCAAATTTCAGCCAGTGGCCGGATTGGCCGGTGCTGCGGGGGCCGTCGCGCATGAATTCCACGATGGCTTTGCGCTCGGCATTCAGGCCCGCGTTGAAGTCGATGCATTCCTGGAGTTGTTGATCCATCTCCGGCGTGTGGCACAGGGGCGGCGGCGCGGGGCGGAACTGCTCGGGTTTGGTGAGGGAGAAGGATTTGACGCGGAACCAATGGGGAGTTAGGAAATCCGGGACCAGCTTCGGCCCGGAGGGGTCCTTGGGATTGGTGAAGGCGATGGGCTGCCAGCGGTCCGGGTCCTTGATTTTAGCCACCGGATTGATCGCGCTGTAATAGGTGTAGTCCGAGTAGGACTTGCCATTACCGCCCGTTTCATCCCCGAGCTGATTCGCGCCATCATGATGACGGGCCGCGATCGTGGCCTCGGCCACCGCATTGCCCACCCCGGCGCCGGTTTTGGGATCGGTGGATTGATTGGCAGGATCCAGTCCCTGCTTTTTCATGAAGGCATCCAGGACGGCCACGTCACCAGGGAAGAGGTCGGCCATGGTGCGGTATGCGGCAAAGCTGATGGCAGCGGCCTGGTGCTTGGTCCGTTCCGCGGCTGGCCGGCGTTTGAGGCTGGTGGCGTAGACCGGGTTCGCTTTGGCATCGTAGCGGGACCACGCATCGTAGATGGCCGTGAGGGGGATGCACATCTGGCGGGAAAGGATGGTGGGACGGGCCCCGATGCGCTCTACGTCGTCGGCGCAGATTTGCTGGATGATGTCCAGCCAGTCGCTGGCGAGGCTGGGGGTGTAATTGGCCGCGGGAGCGGCTTCCGGGCTGGCGGTGGATTTTGCCCACGCCCAGGTGCCGGACGCGAGAGCGGCGGCCAGAGTGGAGCCGGTGAGCAGAACCTGGCGGCGGGTGGGATGATGATGGAGGGAGGAGGCTGGTGTTTCCATGGCGGCCTCTTTTAATGGTTTGTTGGTGCAGGACGAGCCGTAATCCACGAACCGGATGCTCCCGGGGACGAAAACGACGGATCGCAGGATGAAAAGGAGATGAAACTGCGGCGAAACCGGGGCATGGATGAAAGGATGAGTGAATCCATCACCCCTACTGACAATGCGTTACCTGATTGCTGATGATGATCCTCTGGTCTGTGAAACGGTGGAGAGTTTTCTTTCCCGGCTGGAAGACACTACCTTTTGCCTGGTCGCCGGGGATGGGCTGACGGCCCTGCAATTGCTCACGGCGGGCGGAATTGATGCGGTATTTCTGGATCTGGATCTGCCTGGGCTGGATGGCGCATCGGTATTGAAGGCCCTCGCCGGGGACATCCCGGTGGTGGTCATTTCCGCGAGCGCAGACTTCGGGGCGGCCTCGTACGAATTCCGTGTCGCGGATTATCTGCTGAAGCCGTTGACGTTTCCCCGGTTTGTCCAGGCAGTGGGCCGCCTGCGGGAAGCCCGCTCTGCCCGGAATCCTGCCGCCGGAGTGGCCGTTTCCCCTGCTGCGGCCATGGATACGAGGGATTTGTTTGTCAAGGAAGGCACCCGGATCGTGCGGGTGCCGCTGAGCCAGTTGCTCCTCGTCAAAGCGGAGGCCAATTACGTGGAATTTATTCTCACCGAAGGCTCGGTGATGAGTCTGATGAGCATGAAAAAGCTGGAGGAACTCCTGCCGTCGGATTTTGTCCGGGCCCACCGGTCCTACATGGTGAATTGGCGGAAGATCTCGCGCATCGAGGACGGCGTGGCCATTATTGGCAAACACCGGGTGCCGCTGGGCGACAGCTACCGGGATACCCTGCTCTCGCGGTTGCCGGGGCTCGCCTGACAGGTGGGAGGCAACCGGCTATTCCGCCGCGCGCCGGGAGCACTCGGCGGCGGCCTGCTGGAGCAGGGTGCCCGCATGGGCGGTCTGGCTCCAGTCACCTGCCAATAGGAGGGTGAACGTCTGGTCCAATTCCGTGAGGTGCAGGCCGGCGAGGGCGGAGTGGAGCTTGTGGCGCAACCGGCGGAGGCGGTCGTGGTTTTGCACCGCGGCGGCGGCGGCCAGTTCCACCGTGGCGCTTTGGAATTCTCCGGCCAGGGCCAGCAGCACGCGCCGGAGCCGCTCCGGCTCCGCCGCGAAGAGATCGGCCAGGAGCGGCGGGGTGGGTTCGCCGACCGCTTTTTCAGGGACGCCGGTCTTGCCCGGCATGGCCGGGACGAGGCACCCCGCCAGCGCTTCCAGCAGGCGCCCCGGGTGCACCGGTTTGGTGATCACCGCGGCCATGCCCGCCGTGTGGCAGGCCTGCCGGGTGGCTTCGTCCACCTGGGCGGTTACCGCCAGCAAAGGCAGGTTCGGTTGAAGCGCCCGGATCCGGCCCGCGAGGGCGATGCCATTGGTGTCGGGCAATTGGAGGTCCAGCAGGGCGGCGGCAAAAACCGTGCCGGAACCGATGGCCGCGAGGGCGGAGGCGCCGTCTTCCGCCATTTCATAGGTGACTCCGGCCTCTTCCAGAAACGCGCCCAGCACCTCCCGGTTCATCGCCGAGTCCTCCACGCACAGCACATGGGCTCCCGCCACCCCGGCCGCCGCTGGCGCCGGCAAAGCGGGACCCGGCACCCCGGTGGCGGCCGGGCAGGGGAGCGTCAGGACAAAACACGATCCATCCTGCGGCCGGCTTTCCACGTTGAGATGGCCGCCCATCAGTTCCGCGAGGGAACGCGAAATGCTCAGCCCGAGGCCGGTGCCGCCGAAACGCCGCCCGATCTCCCCATGCGCCTGGTCGAAGGGCGAGAAGATGCGCCCGATATCCGCTTCCTGAATCCCGATGCCACTGTCCTCCACCCGGCAGGTGAGCCAGCCCTCCTGCCAGGCCACCGTCAGCCTGACAAATCCTTCATGGGTGAATTTTACGGCGTTGCTCAGCAGATTATGCAGCACCTGGGAAAGCCTCAGACGGTCGCCGGTCACCATTTCCGGCACCTGCGGGGCCAACACCGTGAACCAGCGCAGTCCTTTCTGGGCGGCGAGCGGCCGATGGGTCAGCTCCAGATCGGTCAGGAGCGGTCCGAGGGCAAAGGGCGCGGGGTCGCAGACCAGCCGGCCGGCTTTGATCTTCGACCAGTCGAGGGCTTCATTCAGCAAGCTGGTGAGTTGGCCGGCGGCCGCATGCAGACTGCGCAAAATGGGCTCCTGGTGCGGGGCCGGACGATTGCGTTCCAGCACGTGCAGCATGCCGGTGACGGCGTTGAGCGGGGTGCGGATTTCGTGGCTCATCACGGCCAGGAAATCATCCTTGGCCCGCGAGGCCTCATCGGCCCGTCCCCGCGCTTCCTCCAGGGTGCGCACCTGTTCCGCGATTTTGCCGGACATCCGGTTAAAGGCCGCGGCCAGTTGCCCGATTTCATCCGCAGGTTGTTCTTTAAGTACCGGCGCGGGGCCACCGGTGGCAAATTCCCCGAGCGCCATGGCCACCGCCCGGAGCCGCCGCGTCACGAGGCGGGCCAGCAGCACCAGCAGCAGCAAACCGCCCAAGGCCGTCAACGCCGAGGCCAGCAGGGCCTGGTTGCGCACCCCCCGCAGATCGGCCAAGGCGGCCTCGCCGTTGCTTCCGGTCCTGACATAAAAGCGGCGCGGGGAGCCTGGCATGAACTCGTAACTGCCGGTGAAGGCCAGCCACTGATCCGCCATCAGGGTGTCCTCCGGGCCAACTGGCTTCAGCAGATTGAAGCCAGTCTGCAGATCCGCCCCAAAGCGGAACTGCGGATCAGGGTGCAGCAGGTAACTGCCGGAGTCGTTGGCGAGCGCCAGTTGCAGCCCGCTCACCGTCTGCTGCTGCATCGATTCGAGGAGGGGCCTCAGGTCGGCATTGATCACGATCCAGCCAAACGGCCTGCCTTGGCCATCCAGCACCGGCGTCACTGCCCGGAGCGTCGGCATCCACGGTTGGGTGACGCGCCCAAAGTCCTGGTTCAAATCCGCGTCGGACAAATAAATGCCTCCCGGAGGCAGCGTGCGGCTTTCCTCGATATAATCCCGGTCCCCCTTCTGCTGGAGCTGGTCTTCCGGGGTCACCCTCACCACCCCATCGCTCTGGTCCAGCCGCACTTTTTCCCGTCCGCCCTCCGCCGTCCCGATCAATCGTAACTGGGCGTAGACCGGCTTGCCCTGCATCAGAGCCCGGAAATTTTCCTCCACCCGCTGGCGGTCCCCTTTCCCGCTCTTCCCGCCCGCATATTCCTGCACACTGGGGATGCGGGCCAGATACCGGGCATCCCGCGCCACGTCCGCGATAAACCCCTGCACTTTCAGCGCCGCCATGCCGGCCTCGTGATCAAGGCGTTCCTCCCACTGCGTCACCGCCCGCTCCCGGCCGGCTTCATAGCTGCGCAGGCCAAAAATAAGCACCGTCCCCGTCAGGATGATGCCCGCCACCAGCGTCAGCCGGGTCACGAGCGAAAAGGGACGCAGTTTCATGCAGAAATCCTGATTATAGGGGCAAGCCGGCCGTGCTGGAAAGCTGGAATCCTAAGCAGGAAAATGACGGGCCACAGCCGGAGCGCAGCGGAGACAGCCGAAGGCAAACCGCATCGGTGATACGGAGCATCACGGATTTACCGGAATTAGGGGCCGCCCCAGCCAGATGAATCGGGAGCTCTTCATCAATCCGTGAACATCAGTCCGGTTCCCGCCA
>CAIZWU010000212.1 GCA_903936775.1 uncultured bacterium
AGTTTCTCCATCAGTTCGTAAAAGGTCGGGCGACTGATACCGAGTTCCTTGGCGGCGCCGCTAACTTTGCCGCCATGGGTTTTCAGGGCCCGCTCCAGCATGTCCCGCTCCAAGGCTTCCCGGGCCTCCTTGAGGGTCAGTGCGAGCGGGAGAACAGAGACTTCATTCAGCTCCATATCCCCCACCTGGATTTTGTTGCCATCGGTCATGATCACGGCCCTTTGCACCCTGTTCTGCAGTTCCCGGACATTGCCGGGCCACGGATACTGGGTGATGGCATTCAGGGTGGCCGGGGCAAAAACGAGGTCCTTCCGGCCATTTTCGGCGGCAAACCGGATCAGGAATTCCTGGGCGAGGGTGGTGACATCGATCCCCCGCTTCCGCAGCGGGGGCAGATTCAGCACCACCACCGCCAGCCGGAAGAACAGATCTTCCCGGAAGCGCCCTTCGGTGATGTTTTGTTTCAGGTCGGCATTGGTGGCGGCCACGATCCGGGTATCGATCTGAAAATCCTCCCGTCCCCCCACCCGCTGCAGTCGCTTGTCCTGAAGGAAGCGCAGCAGTTTCACTTGGACCGAAGCCGGCAGGTCGCCGATTTCATCAAGGAACAGGGTGCCGTCCGCGGCGCCCTCGATAAGGCCTTTGCGCTGTTTGTCCGCGCCGGTGAACGCCCCCTTTTCGTGCCCGAACAGTTCGCTCTCGATCAGGTTTTCGGGGATCGCGCTGCAGTTGATGGCCACAAACGGTTTATCCCTGCGGCTGCTCTGGCGGTGGATTGCCTGGGCCACCATCTCCTTGCCGGTCCCGCTCTCGCCGAGCACGAGGACCGGGGCACTGGAAGCGGCCACCTTGCGGATCATCTCAAACACCGCATGCATCTCCGGACTGCTGGCCAGCATGTTTTCAAAGACTTTCGGGCGCAATTGCTGCTGCAGGGCGCGGTATTCGTTTTCCAGCCCGGCGACGTAAACACAGCGCCGCAGCACCATCCGGAGCTCGTCGGGATTGACCGGTTTGCACAGGAAATCGTAGGCCCCGGCCCCGACCGCCCGCAGCGCCGTCTCTTTCTCGCCCTGCCCCGAGACAATGATGATTTTAGCGGCGGGATCGAGCGCGAGGAGATCGGAAAGCGCCGCCAGCCCTTCTTCCGGATCGTTCGGCCGCGGGGGCAAACCCAGATCCAGCAGGGTCACATCGGGATCACCGGCCTTGAATTGCGCGACCGCCCCGGCCCGGTCCTCCGCCACCAGCACGGCATACTCCTCCATCAGCGCCCATTTCATCTGGGTGCGGATTTCCTCGTCATCGTCGACTATCAGCAAAGTTGGTTTCATGAAAAAAGGTCAGTAGTCAGTAGTCAGTAGTCAGCGGTTGGCGGTCGGCGGTCGGCAGTCGGCAGTCGGCAGTCGGCAGTCGGCGGTTGGCGGTTGGCGGTTGGCGGTTGGCGGATTTCAGACAATCGGTGCCGGCTTCAGCCTGTCAGACTACCACCACCCGCCGGAAACGCTATCGTGAATCCGTTATTCCACCGCTGTCAGCCGGAAAAAGGCGGCTCCGGCGGGAGGGGAGGCCAGGCGGGCTTCCACCATGACCGAGGTCGCATCGCTGCTGATGATCTTTTCCTCCAGGCCCGCCTGCGTCCACTGCCTCAGATCAGCGGACCACTCGACCCCGCCTTTGGCATCCCGGGCGAGGCTGCTGCGGCGGTAATGCAACACGAGGCCTCCGGCATCCGGTTGGGGGGCCGACAGGGGATCACCCGCGTCCGGCGCGAGGGGGTCGCTGCCGAGAAAGTATTCGATCAGATTCGAAAGGAGGTCCTGATCCGGATCGGCCTGATTTCCCCAGACGGCCAGTTCCTGACCCGGCTCGCTGGCGGCGGCTCCAAAATTCCACGTCCGCCAATCCGCAAGGCTTTCCGGAGTTCCGGAGAGCACCACTGCGGAGGTTTGCATTTCGATCCCATCCTGATTGATCCGGCCCACGATGGCCCGGCTGGCATTGCTCACCGCATAACTCACCGCCGGATTGATCTCCTGCCCGTCCGGACACACCCACGAAGGAGCCGTCATCAAAATCCACTCGCCCTTGCCTGACAAGGTCCGCCGGTCAAAGCCCCACAGGTAAAGCGGAACTCCGGTGGTAAAGGGCGCCGGATTTTCCAGGATCTGGACACTTCCTGAAAAGCTATTGAGCTGCCAGTCGGCGGGAAAGGGGGCACCCAGCGCGGTGGTTTGGTAGGCCGCGACTCCGTCCGGGAAGGCGTGCCACTGCGTGATCCATTCCGTGGTATTGGCCGCGGTCGGAACAAAACCGGGGGAGAAACAGCCGATCTCAAAAACGAACCGGTTGTCGAGTTCAACTCCGGCGCTGGTGAGATTGAGGGCTCCGACACTGCTGCCAAAGGCAATGGTGGCCCCGGCCCGGACCGGCATTGCCGGCAGCATCAGGAATAATAACAGGACCAGGAAGGGAAAGGAGCGTATCATGACAGGGTCAGGCTGGAAGGGCGGCGGCGGCCGAGCAGCAGCGCTACCGGCAGGACCAGCAGGAGACCCCGGGGTTCCGGGATGGCCACGAGGGAGGAGACAAGGTGCGCCGGTTGCTCCGTAACGGGCGCTTCGGGATTAAAATTCGGGTTCACGCTCCCGCTCACCGAATAGGTCCCGAGGTCGCTGGTCAGCCAGTTCAGATCCGAAATCTCGATTTCCCCGGGCATGACGACCGGGATGACCCAGCTGGTATTGGAAAGCAGCACCCATTCGGCGGCCGGGACACTTTGCCTTTCATCGAACCCCCAGAAGTAACCCTGCAGGCCCGGAGCGAAGGCGTTGTCATTGGTGTTCAGGACCACAAATCCCTGAAAGGCGTTGGCGGGTCCGCCAAAGGGCACCGGGTCGGTAGAGTAATAGGTCGTGGCCCCGGAATAGGGACTGGCGCTGGAATTCGGAGCCGGCGCCCAATGAGTCAGCCATGCGGAGGTATTGGAGAGAGTCGGCAGAAACCCTCCGGTGAAGGTCCCCAGTTCAAAGATGAAAGTGTCATCAAGGGGCACGCCGCCGCTGGTGACATTAACCGCTTCGAGGGTGCTCTGGTAATTGATGGTGCGGTCGGCGAGGGCCGGAGTGGCCAGGATCCCCATCAAAAGGAGCGCCGCGGGAAGGAACCGGAACAAAGCAGGGGGTTTCATAACAGTGAGGGAAAAGGGTTGAGCCGGATCAGGGTTGGAAGGGGGGCGCGTAACGATAACCGGCCGCCGCCGTTTTCAGTTGGAGGAAGGCCGCGCTGCGGTGGCCGAACACGGGACGGTCATTCATGGAGGTGAAACTGGAGTCCCCCAGGGTCGCCCACAGATTGGCGGACGGGGCGGTGCCCTGGCTG
>CAIZWU010000213.1 GCA_903936775.1 uncultured bacterium
GCGGGGTGGTTCCATCCGGTCCGGTCACCTTACCCGACATGCGCGATGCCTTGGCCAGCGAGGCATTGATGCCGGTCACGGTTTGCTCCGCGGGCACAACGATGTCGGTGCCCGAATCCAGGTCCAAGACGTCAGCGTACGACTCATCGAGGTAATTGCCCTGCTCGTCGTGGAATTGCACGCGGTAGGCTCCGGCGATGAGCCCGCCGATACTGTAGGTGCCGCTGAGGTCGGTATCAACACCCGACACGTGGTCCCAGACTCCTCCGTGTGCATTGGTCCAGCGGTAGGCTGAGACCTCGATATCTGCCAGCGGGGTGGTTCCATCCGGTCCGGTCACCTTACCCGACATGCGCGATGCCTTGGCCAGCGAGGCATTGATGCCGGTCACGGTTTGCTCCTCGGGCACAATGATGTCGGTGCCTGAATCCAGGTCCACGGCGTCAGCGTAAGACTCCTTCAAGTAATTGCCCCCCTGCCAGTCGGTGAACTCCACGCGGTAGGTTCCGGCGGCGAGCCCGCCGATGCTGTAGTTGCCGCTGAGGTCGGTATCACCAAGCGACACGTAGTTCCAGTATCCTCCGTCTGCATTGATCCAGCGGTAGGCTGAGACATAAATATCTGCCAGCGGGGTGGTTCCATCCGGTCCGGTCACGCTACCCGAGATGCCTCCCGCGCGAAGCGGCTGCTGCAGACAGAAAAGCGCGGTGGCCAGCAGGACGAGAAGGCGGAGTGACGTGGTAAATGGGAGGATCATCGGAGGAACCATGGGTGAAAATTGGGGAGGGCGGGTGAGGCAGATCTGAAAGTCCGTCCAGCGCGGGGCTAAATTACGGGACTTCGCGAATTTTAGTGGTTGAGCATTCTGGGTATACAACTAGCCAACAATAAGGAGGGGAGAGACTGCGTGGATGGGCGTCATATGGTAACGCCCCCTCCCAGACCAAAGAATTACTGCGATTTCAATAAATAATCCCAATTCACGCAAAATTAAAGTTGAAAATAATCCGTAACGTTTTGGGAATAACCCGTATGGCCAGACATGCCGGGATCATGCAACCAGTGGTTGCCGGGGTTAATTGCCGGGGCGGATGGCCAAGAGGGAAATTCATCCTCTGGCCCTCCATTTCCAGCCTGGGAGGGGATGGCCGGAACCGAAAAAGTGGCGGTAAAATGGCGATGCAGATATATTTCCATGCGAAACGCTAGTCGTGGCGTTCCGTAAACCCTTTAAAATCAGAGGATTGCCGGCGGTCGGACTCGAACCGACAAGGATTGCTCCAACAGATTTTAAGTCTGGTGCGTTTACCATTTCGCCACGCCGGCAGAGGTGGGCTGCGCCAAGGAACTAATGCGGTCCCCAGCCGGTTGCCAGCGTTTTTCCCTGGTTCCTCAAATCAGGCAACCGGCTCCGGACCGGCAGCTATGGCTTCTTCTGAAGCTCGAAGGGCCGTGTTTTGGACTGGTCTTTGCCGGGGAAGTCCTGAGGGATTTCCTGGGTGACCTTGCCGGTGGCGGCCCACTCGGCGCCGCGCAGGAAGGTGGTGATGAAACCGACGCTTTCGAAGGCTTCGGTGTCGTGGCCGAGGGTGGTGTGGAAGACGCGCCCCTTATGATAGTTGATGGTCATCAGCATGGGTTCGTGGCGGCCGGCTTTCTGCAGTTCTTCGGAATCGCAGGCGGTGGCGAGGATGGTCATGTTTTCGGCGGGACCGCGCAGGTGGGAGTAACACTCGTCCTTGGAGTGGAGCCAGAAGTCGGGCAGGCCTTTGGTGATGGGGTGGTCTTTGACGCGCATGGTGACGAGGAATTCGTTCTGCTTGCCATGCGCTCCGCATTTGCCGGGGGAGGGGTCGCGGATCAGTTCGCCTTCGTTGTTATAATAAACGTAGGGTCCGTGCTTGGCGGTGCGGTCGCCCCAGCCGCCGAGGCCGATCATGAGGTTGAACTGTACCCAATCCGGCCAGCTGTTATCGGCGGCGTGGACCACGACGAGGCCGCCGCCTCCAGCCATGTATTTCTCAAAATTCCGTTTGGTCGGCTCCGGCCAACCGGCGGCATTCCAGCCGAAGTTGCTGACGACCACGTGGTATTTGGAGAAGTCAGGATTGAAGGCGGGATCGGGTTTGGGTTCGTTGAGTTTTTCAGAGTCGCCCACCCCGGCGAGGGACAGCCAGGACGTTTCCCGTTCGGCTTTCCAGAGATACCGGGTGCGCGCGATGTCGGCTTGGAAAAGCCCGGTGCCCTCCAGATACTGTTTCATCATGATGCTGGATTTTGGCCAGACCTCATGGTTGTTCTGCCCGTCGATGATGAGGGCCTTGAGCGTTTCAGCCGCTGGGGCGGACAGGGTGGCGCAGAGCAGGCTGAGCAGGGTGGCGGGAAGTAAACGACAGATCATGATGGGCTGGATTATATCAAAGGATCCGTCCAAGGCACGGATTTTACGAACTGTGCGGGGTGATTTTTCCTGGGGCGTGGCCGGATGGCCGGGGCAGGGGTCCGGTGGTCCGGCATGGAATGGGGTTGAGCGGCGGAGGGGCGTGGCTTAGGGCAGGTGGCTGATCCGCTGGTTTTGGCGGCTTGTTTTACATCATGGCTATCAACGAACATTGGAATATCCGGTCGCGTGCCCACGCCTGCTTCCATACGGCGCAACATTTCACGGACGGGGAGAGCTTCATGACGGTGTTGTTGGAGGACCCGAAGACCGGGGATTTGATGCGGCGTGATTACTCGCTGGCGTCATGGGCGGAGGTCGAGCCGACCCTGGGGTCGTCGTTCTCTTTCTGGCGCAGTGAGTATGAGGCGGTGAAGTCGGAGGCGCGGCCGGAGATCGCGGAAAAGGAATCGGCGGAGACGCTGCTGCGCCGCTTGTGTGAGGAGGATTCCATCACGACGGAAAACACCCGTTATATCCTGGCGGTGATGCTGGAACGGAAGAAACAACTGAAACAAACCGGCACGCGGGAGACCGAAGATGCGACTTTCCTGGTGTATGAACACAGCAAGAGCGGGGAAGTGTATATCATCCGCGATCCTGAATTGAAACTGGCGCAGATCGAGGAAGTGCAGAAAGAGGTGTCGCGCCTGCTGGCGGCTGGGGGTGAAACGGCCGGGCCTGCCGGTGAGGCGAAGAGCACCGAAGAAGCTGCCCCGGCGGGGAATCCGGCCACGGAAGGTTCAGGGGAACCAGTGGCTGAAATGCCGGCGGAGGCAGAAGAGGGAGCCGCATCGCAAGAGGTTGCTGCCGAGGAAGCCGCGGAACCCGCCAGCGGGAATGAGCTTGGACCATCGGAAGAGTCCCTGGTTTAATAAGCGTTGCGGCGGGCGAGGCTGGTGCAGTCGCGGAGCATGGCGGGCGGCACGGTGCCATCCTTGATGCTTTGGCGGAACCTGGTGGCGGTAGCGGTGGAATGGCGCTGCGTGGTGCTCAGGAGGGTATGGAGCTTTTTGAGGCAGGTGGCGGCACCGGGGCCATAGCGGCGGCGTTGGAATTCCCGCTGGGCGGCTTCGAGGCAGGTGGTGAGGTGGCGGTCACTCACGAAGGGGTCGAGGCCATAACCGATCGTCAGGCTGGCGCGGCGGGAGGCGCGGTCGATCACAAGAAGGACGCTCCATGGACGGTGGCTGGCGGCATCGGCATCAGGCGGGACGCTGGCATTGAAGAGCCAGAACCCGAATTCGCGCGGATCGGTATCGGCGTGGAGGCGGCCGAGGCAGACGTGGACGCGGATTTGCGGGAGGCATTGCTCGAGGGGTTCGATGACCCTGTCGAGGAGGAGCCGGTCGGCTGCGGAAAGCCGGTTATCCACGTCCATGACGCGTTGAAGGGGCGGTGGAATCCAAGGAAATTTTTCAACGCAGGTCCAGCCGTTATAACCACAATGCGGGCAGGCGGGATGGGGGTCCTGCAAGGGCGCATGGCATCCCGGACACACGACCGGCGGCGGGTCGAAGACCGTGGCAGGCAGGAGGGGGAAGTGCATGACGAAGGGGGCGGTGATCCAGAAGAATAGATGGTTTTCCGGGCGGTGGAAATGGGAAAAGGGGGGCGCCGTCCTGATAGCTGCGGGCAAAAAAGCAGGCCCTATAAGTCCCATGGGACCTATAGGGCCTGTTGAATGGCTGCCAGGGCTTGCTGTGGCGGACCACGCTACACCCGCAGGATGCGGGCGCTGAGGATGGCGGGGTGCTTGAGGAGCTCGGCGATGACTTCGTCTTCCGGGCAACCGTCAAGGGTGAGGAGGCCGAGGGCTTTGCCCCCGCTGGCATCGCGGCTGAGGGACATGTTGGCTATGTTGACGTTCATCTTGCCCAACACCGTGCCGATGGCGCCGACGATGCCGGGTTCGTCCTTGTTTTCGTAGATGAGGAGGCAGCCTTCCGGGGCGGCTTCGACCCGGTTCCCGTTGATGCCCACGATGCGGGGGCTCTTGCCGAAGAAGGTGCCGCTGACAGAACCCTGCGCGGCGTCGCGGCCGGCGGTGACTTCGATGAGTTCGGTGAAGTCGGCGGGGTTGGCGAGGCGGCTTTCGCTGAAGCGCAGGCCCATGGATTCAGCCACGCCTGGGGCGTTGACCCAGTTCACGGAGCCATCGCTGCGGGCGATGTCGAGATAGCCTTTGAGAATGGCGCGGGAGATGAGGGTAGTATCGCCCTCGCCGACCTGGCCACTGTAGTTCACGCTGAGGAACTCCGGCTGGTTGGGCGCGAGCTGGGCAGCGAGGCGGCCGAGGGTTTCCGCGAAGGTGAGGTAACGGCCGATGGCGTCGAGGGTCTTGCGGTCCACGCTCGGCATGTTGACGGCGTTGTTGACGATGCCATCGACGAGGGCGTCCTTGATGGCACGGGCGATTTCAATGCCAACGCTTTCCTGGGCTTCGAGGGTGGAGGCGCCAAGGTGGGGAGTCAGGACGACGTTGGGGTTGGAAAGCAGGGGATTATCCGCGGTGGGGGGTTCGACTTCGAAGACGTCGAGGGCAGCGCCGGCGACCTGGCCGCTGGCGAGGGCTTCCACGAGAGCGGCTTCCTCCACGAGGCCGCCACGGGCGCAGTTGACGATGCGGACGCCGCGTTTGCAGAGGGCGATGCGTTCCTTGTTCAGGAGATACTTGGTCTCCTTGGTCATCGGCATGTGGACGGTGATGAAGTCGGCTTCCTTGATGGCTTCCTCCACGGTCTGCATCAACTCGACGCGCAGGACGTGGGCGCGGCTGGGGCTGAGGTAGGGATCGTAGGCCATGACGCGCATGCCGAAGGCCATGGCGCGGCGGGCGACTTCGCTGCCGATGCGGCCCATGCCGAGAATGGCGAGGGTTTTCCCGTTGAGTTCGGTGCCTTGGAATTTCTTGCGTTCCCATTTGCCGGCGGTGGTGCTGGCGTGGGCTTGGGGGATGCTGCGGGCCATGCTCATGAGCAGGGCGAAAGTGTGTTCGGCGGTGGAAATGGTGTTGCCCGCCGGGGTGTTCATCACAATGACGCCATGTTTGTTGGCGGCAGCGACGTCGATATTGTCAATACCCACGCCGGCGCGGCCCACGGCCTTGAGCTTGGTGGCTTTGGCCATGACCTCTGCAGTGATTTTGGTTTCGGAGCGGACCACGATCCCGGCGTATTCGTGCGCGGTGGCGAGCAGTTCCTCGGGTTTGATGCCGAGCTGGACGACGACTTCGAGTTCGGGCGTGGCTTGAAGTTCTTCGATCCCTTTTTGAGCGATCGGGTCGGCGACGAGGACTTTTTTCTTTTCCATAGAGGGGGTGCCGCAGGGCGGCAGATAGGGCGGGGAGGCCGGGTAAATTGGGAGGGTGAAAGTAGGGGGGGGCAGGGGGGTGTCAAAGGTGATTTTGGGCTTCAGTATGGGCACCGCATGCCCCTGAAGCATGGGAAAGCAGGGATAGAGGTGATGGACAAGCCGGGTGGGATCGGCAGAATGCGGGGATGGAAGACTGCTATCAGATTTTCACGCAACGCTTGGAGTTGACGAATCCGTGGACGATTTCGCGGGGGACAGCGGCGCAGAAGGAGTATGCCTATCTGAAGTTGGAAAGTGGCGGGCTGACGGGGTGGGGAGAGGCGGCGCACAATTCACGGTATGGGGAATCGCTGGAATCGGTTCGGGCGGGATTGGAGTTGGGGATGGCCTGGATTTTGGAAAACCCGACGGATCTGGCTGGGGCGGCTGGGCGGATTTTTGCGGACCCGGCGATTCCGCGGTCTGCCAAGGCAGCGCTGGATATGGCCTTGCTGGATCTGGAGGGCAAGCAGCGCGGGCTTCCGGCCCGGGCCGTATGGGGTATCGTGGAAACCGTGCCGCCAGTGACGAGTTTCAGCATTGGAATTGACGATCTGGACACGATCCGGGCAAAGGTGTTGGCAGCGGGGGATTACGCGGTTTTGAAGATCAAGCTGGGCACGGACCGCGATGAGGCGATCATGGCTGCGGTGCGTGAAGTGACGGATCAGCCCCTGCGGGTGGATGCGAATGAGGGTTGGAAGGACCCGGAAACGGCGCTGCGGCACATTGATCGGCTGGCGGGGCAGGGGGTGGAACTGATCGAACAACCCCTGCCGGCGGGACGGCTGGAGGAGGTGGCGTGGCTGCGGGAGCGGTCGCCGCTGCCGCTGTTCGCGGATGAGGATGTGATGGACA
>CAIZWU010000214.1 GCA_903936775.1 uncultured bacterium
ACCCTGAGGCCGATGTCCGGCTCGCTGCCCTGCTCACGCCGGCCGGGGATGCCTCCGGCGCTGCGCCCGGCATCCGTTTGGATGTGTTGGAGGCCGCGGCCGTCCGCGCCGCCACCGCGCCAGCGCTGGCGGCTGCGCTCGCCGCACGGGCAAAAACGCTGGAGGCCTCCACTGATCTATTGGCCGCCCTGACGGATTGTGTCACCGGCGGTGATCCGGCGGCCGGCAAGGAAATTGCCCTGAATCATCTGGCCGCCAACTGTGTGGCCTGCCACCGGTTCCAAAAGGGAGCGGGCAGCTCGGTCGGGCCGCCGCTGGAAAGCATCGGGCGGCTGCATCCCGCCCCGTATCTGCTGGAAGCCCTCGCCAATCCTTCGGCGGTCATCGCGCCCGGTTATGGCATGGCCACGGTGACCTTGAAGGATGGCACCACTCTGGCGGGCACAATTTTGTCAGAAACTTCTGACAGGATTTTGCTGCGGCAACCGGATGGCGTGGAGGTCAGTGCGGCCCCCTCTGCGATAGAAGGGCGCACCCCGCCCATTTCCGTGATGCCACCCATGCACGGGATCCTGACTCCCCGCCAGATCCGCGATGTGGTGGCTTATCTGGAAACCCTGAAGGCCAAACCCGACTCCGCCGGAGCCAGGGAACCCTGAAGCCCGGTGCATCCCGCGCTTGAATATCCACCCTGAAGTCCTACTAAAACGCTCCATGTTCCGCCAGCCGCTCCACGACCGCGGGGTCATTTCCCGCTACCGCTCCCTCCTGCCTGTCAGCGCGGCCACTCCGGTGGTCTCTCTGAACGAAGGCAGCACGCCACTGATTCACTCCGCCAAGCTAAGTGCCAAAATCGGCCGGGGCTGTGAGGTTTATATCAAATACGAAGGACTGAATCCCACGGGTTCGTTCAAGGACCGCGGCATGACCATGGCCATGTCCAAGGCCGCCGAAGCCGGCAAAAAAGCGGTGATCTGTGCCAGCACGGGCAACACTTCTGCCGCCGCGGCCGCCTATGCCACCCGCGCCGGGATGGATTGCGTGGTGCTCCTGCCCGCCGGGAAAATCTCCGCCGGGAAATTGGCGCAGGCCTTTGTTTATGGCTCCAAGGTGATCGCGATCGACGGCAATTTCGATGACGCCCTCGACCTTGTCAGGAAAATCGGGGAGCGCGACGACTTCGAAGTCGTCAATTCCATCAACCCCTTCCGCATCGAAGGCCAGAAGACCGCGGCCTTCGAGATCATCGACGAACTCGGCGATGCCCCCGATATCCACATCCTTCCCGTCGGCAATGCCGGGAACATCACTGCTTACTGGAAGGGTTATGAAGAATATGCCGCTTTGGGCAGGTCCACCAAAAAGCCGCGCATGACCGGGTTCCAGGCCGCCGGGTCCGCGCCGATTTATTTCGACAAAATTATCGAAAATCCCGAGACGGTGGCCACCGCCATCCGCATCGGCAATCCTGCCAGTTGGGCTCAAGCCAAGGCCGCGATCCGTGACTCCAAGGGGTCCATCGATATCGTGACCGATCAGGAAATCCTCGACGCCCAGGCTTGGTTGGCGGCGAACGAAGGTATCTTCATCGAGCCCGGCAGCGCCGCGTCGGTGGCGGGCCTGCTGAAGTGCCTCGACTGCAATCGGGAGCCCTGCGCCACCTGTCCGGTGCGTGGCATCCCGGAAGGCAGCACCCTCGTGCTGACGGTCACCGGCCATGGTTTGAAGGACATCGACGCTCCGTTGAAGCATCGCGCGTTCGCTCCCCTCCAGGCGGCGAACAGCATGGAATCCGTGCTGCATACCCTGGGGTATTAGTTTCTTGTGGGGGCCAACCATGCCCCTTCCGGGGATTGGAGCTTGCCAGAGCGGGCGGGTGTTGCATTCTCGGGGCATGAACGTGCATCACCTGGAGCTTTTTTATTATGTGGCGAGGCATGGCGGGGTGAGTGCAGCCGCACGGCATATTCCGTATGGCATCCAGCAGCCGGCGGTGAGTGCGCAGATCATCCAGTTGGAGGACTCGCTGGGGACCACCCTGTTCCACCGGCGTCCTTTTTCCCTGACCAAAAGCGGGACGGATTTATATGCGCATCTCCGGCCCTTTTTTGAGGGCCTGCCGGAGGTGACGGCGCGGCTGCGGGGCAATCAGCCGGTGCACCTGCGGATCGGCGCGCCGGAGACGGTGCAGCGCGATTACATGCCGCGCATCCTGAAGCGGCTGAAGCGCCGGTTTCCCCGGATGCGCTTTACTCTGGCTACCGGGCGGGCGGATTGGATGGAAAAAGCTTTGCTGGACCAGGAAATTGATATTGGCCTCGGGTCGCTGATTGGCAAACGCCTGACCGGCGTGCGGCAGGAGGAATTACTCCAGGTGGGCATGTCCCTGCTGGTGCCGGAAAAAAGCGGCTATACCAAGGCCGCCTCCTTCTGGGAGCGTGACCGCATCGACCTGCCGCTGATCGCGCTCTGTGAGGACGAACCGGTGTGCCGGCTATTCCAGGCGGAACTGGCGAAGCGCAAAGTGGAGTGGTTCCCCAGCCTCGAAGTGCCGAATCAGGAATTGATCGTTCATTATGTCAGTCAGGGATTTGGGGCCGGTCTGATTCTGGCGGCCAATCTGAAGTCCGCCCCGCCCACGGGCACCCGCCGGCTGGTCCTGACGGATTTTCCGGTGATTCCCTACGG
>CAIZWU010000215.1 GCA_903936775.1 uncultured bacterium
CCGGCCAGATCAACCGGGCACCGCTAGCCTTTAACGATGGCGGGGCGGCCCTTGCCGGTGAAACGGTCAGCTTCACCCTCGCCGCCTTGTTGGCGAATGATAGCGATCCTGACAACGATCCGCTGGGGTTCGTTTCCTTCACCCAGGGAACCCATGGCAGCGTCGTCCAGTTGGGCGGTTCGCTGGTTTACACGCCGGAAGTCGGTTTTTCCGGGAATGACACCTTTGCCTACACTGTTACCGATCCTGCCGGGGCCGAAGCCACGGTGTCCGTCACCGTCTTTACCGGTGAGAATACCCGCCCCCTCGCCGGCACCGAGCTGCGGGCCGGATCGCGTTTCGCGCTTCAATTTGACGGGACCAATGACTTTCTAGCCATGGCCACCAGTCCGTCGTTAAACCTCGCCAGCCATGCTGCCTGGACCATGGAGGCCTGGGTGAAGCCATCGCAGTTCAATCACGTTTCCTTCCCGGCCGTCTATGCGATGGGCAAATGGCGCGCTTCGCTCGGGTTTGAAGCCTCCACCGGGAAGCTCGACAGTTGGATCAACGACACCAGTCAGATCAAGTCCCCGGCCGCGGTTCCGTTGAATGACTGGACGCATATCGCCTTGGTCTTTACGGGAACGGAACGGCGGTTCGTGGTCAATGGCACGGTGGTTGCCACGGAAGCGGCCAATGGTCCGGTGACCCAGAGCGGGGATCCTACCCGCATCGGTGCGGCAGGATTTGCCAGCCCCGATCCCCGCAGTTTCTTTAAAGGAACCATGGATGAAGTGCGGGTGTGGAGCCGGGCTCTGACAGAGGCTGAAATCGCCTCCGGGCGGACGGAAGTGTTGGGCGGCAGCGAAGCCGGGCTGATTGGTTATTGGCCGTTTGAAGAGGGAACGGGCGTGACGACGGATGACGCCTCCACCCATGCCTCGACCGCTGCTTTCGGGGCTGGGACGGTGGCGGCGGCTCCGCAGTGGGTGGCGTCGGATGCGCCCCTGACGCCGATCCGCCGCCAGCAATTTGGTCTGGCTCAGGATGCCGCCACTGTGGTGCGGTTGAGCGGATCGGATGCGGATGGGAATTTCCTCACTGCGAAAATCCTCTCCCTGCCGGCCAATGTCAGTATCTTTCAGTTCGGTCCCGGGGGAACGGCTGGGGCGCCCATCCTCACAGTGCCTGCGGCGGTCACGGACGTGCAGCGCCGGATCGTGCTGAAGCCGGCTGCGGGCTTCACCGGTTCCGATGCTTTCTTCTTTGCGGTGAATGATGGATTGGATGATTCGCTCCCGGCGGAAGCCTCACTCAACGTGTTCCCGGGTTTCGCGCCGCGGGTGGATGATCTGTGGGATGTGAGCCAGGGGAACGTGCTGGCCTCCAGTTCCGGATTTGCTGCAGCCAATCCGGGTTCCAATTTGTTTGGAGGACCTGCCGGAGATCCGTTCCCTGACGCGCTCTTTACGGATGGCCAGGTTCCGGGCTTCACCCACTTTGTCGAATGGGAAACTCCGTCGTTCCTGCTCTTGAATGGCGCCCGGCTGTTTGCCCAGGATGACAGCGGCACCGGGCAGCGTGGTTTCACGGAGATGCGGCTCTTCACCCGTGCGGATTCCACGGTCCCTTTCACTCTCTTCAACACCTTCCGGCCCGCCTCCCATCCCTACCCGGCCAACGCGATTTCGGAAGCACTGGTCTTTCCATCCGTCGTCGGTAAACAATTCCGTGCGGAATTCGACCAGTTTGGCAGTGCCACGGCCGGAGGCCCGCGTGTGGCAGAGTTGGATGCCGTCGGCGAAACCGTGGTGATGGTGCCTGTGCCCTCGGCGGTGACCCTCAAAAATGCTACCGCTGACCGGACTCAAGGGAGCTTCAATGTGGCGCAGTTGATTGATGGGATCGTGGTGGGAGGAGCCCGCGGCTGGGCGGGTGATGTCGGTGGCACCCCTCCGATGACAGCGGTCTTCGAGACTTCACAAACCATTCAGGCCACCGTCGCTACCAAGTTTGTCTTTGATTTGCCGCAGCCGTTTGGCAGTCAGCATTTCGTGGGAAACTTCCGGATTTCCGCGACGACAGATTCGCGTGATGCCTTTGCCGACGGATTGAATAACGGAGGTGATATCAGTGCCAACTGGACGGTGCTGGAAGTGACGGCGGTTACCAGCACCGGCGGGGAAACCCTGACGGTATTGGCCAATGGTTCGGTCCTCGTCGGAGGCGCCATGCCAGCCACGACCAGTTATACCGTGGAGACCCGCGGCATCGCCGGTGGCGTCACCGGGTTCCGTCTCGAAATGTTGGAGGAACCCTCCCTGCCCAATAACGGCCCCGGCCGGGTAGGGCACGGCAATTGGGTGCTCGCCGAATTCACGGTCCGCGCCGAAGGTCTCGAGGAACAGCCGAACCGCGCCCCGCAACCGGTCAACGACACTGCCATCACCAGCGCCGGTTTTGCCGTGGTGACGCCGAACGTGCTCGCCAACGATATTGATTCCGAAGGCGATGCCCTCAGCGTGGCCAGTTTCGATGCGGCCTCGGCCAATGGCGGCACCGTGGCCGCCAATGGAAACGGGAGCTTCACCTATACGCCGTCCGTCGGCTTCGTAGGGGAGGACACTTTCACCTACCGGGCCTCCGATGGCTTCCAGACCGGAGCGGCGGGCACCGTGACCATCACGGTGAACGCGGTAGGTGTGGTGGCATGGAATAATCCGGCGGGGGGCAACTGGAATAACGCCGCCAACTGGACTCCCGCCCGGGTGCCGGGCGTGGATGATGTCGCCACGATTGATCTACCGGGCACCTACACGGTTAGCCTCGACGTGAATGCCACCGTGCTCGCGCTCAGCACGGGCGGAGCCATCAATGGCGTGCAAACGCTCAGGCTCAACGGGCGCAGTCTAGCCCTGAACCAGGGAGGCACGATTGCTCCCGGCTCCATCCTCCACATCGACGGGGATGGCCGTCTGACTTTGGCCGCAGGTAAATCCGTAAACGTGACCGGAACCTTGGACTGGTCGGCGGGGACGCTGAGCCGGGATGGCCGTCTGATCATCGCGCCCCGGGGCGTGGCCAATCTCACGACCGCCGGCGGCAAGTTCCTTGATGGTGTCTTCGAAAACCGTGGCACGACCCACTATACTGGAACGGGCTTCCTCTTTGGGCGGGATGCCGGCAATCTTCCGGCCCGGATTGAAAACGCGGCCGGGGGCACGTGGATCGTAGAGGGGGAAGGGGACTTCACGCAGTTCAACGGCAGCCCGAACTACCGGATCGACAACCCTGGGACCTTCATCAAACGCGGGCCAGGTACGGTCACCATCATCAATAGTCCTATCTTTTTTGGATCGACCGGCACCGTAGCGGTTGAAAGCGGGGAACTGCGCCTCAATGGAGGGTCATCGCTGGGTGGAGTGGTGAATGGGGCCGGTGCCCTGACATTTTTTGGCGGCAGCCACACCATTCCTCCTGGAGGGGACTTTGCAGTGACCAGTCTGAGCCTCAACAATGTCA
>CAIZWU010000216.1 GCA_903936775.1 uncultured bacterium
CCAGCCGCCGCCCTTCCTCGCCCAGCCGGTTCCTCCCCATCAGACAGTGTCTTTTCTCCTTGGCCCTACACCGCAACCACCCCCCACTCTTTCCAGTTCAAAGAGACCGGCTGGACGGTAGAGATCGAACTGACCATGAGTGATGACGGCGAGACGGTGGACTTGAATATCGCCCCCGAATTCATCCGCCTCTGCGGACTGGAAAGCCAGAGTCCCAGCGGCGAGGTCGTGCAGCCGGTCTTTGAGACCAGCAGGATCGCCACCCAGATCCTGACAAAAATCGGTCAGGCCACCCTCGCCGGGACCTTCAGCCCGCCAGTCGATGCCGGAGTGGCAGGTGGAAATGTGGAAACCGTGACCCGACTGCTTTTCCTCACGGTCACCGAGCCCCGCTAACCTTCCGCCATCCGCATGCAAATCCTGTCTCCTTCCGCCACCGGTGCCGCACTGCTGCTTTTGAGCGGTTTGGCCTGTCATGCTCAAAATCCGCAGACCCCGCCGTCTGCTCAGCTTCCCGGTCCCACCACCTCTCCCATCCCGGGCGGTCCGCCTCTGGAAACCCGCGTGTTTGAGATTTGGCCCGATTTCTTGAGCAAAGGAAGCGGCCAAAGCGATCCAAACGATCCATTCGTCGCGGATTCTCCTCCCGCCAAACCAACATTCAAAGTAGTCCTCGAACAGCTTGGAATCGAATTCACCACGCCTGGTTCAAAGGTAATCCGTGGCCCGGGCCGTAATGAGATCACCGTGACCAACACGAAGGAACAACTGCACAACACTGAAACTGTTCTCTATCAAAAATTCGGTCAGGGACCTCCCCGCCAAGGCCAGGTTCATCTGGAAGTCTTCTCCATGCCGCCCTTGGTCGCCCGTAAATCCCTCTTAGCCCACCCCAAAGAAAGCGATCTATACACCTGGATCGAGGCTGAACTAGCCAAACCGGACAGCTCTGTGAAACTGGAGCGCCATAGCATCACCATCGTGCGCGGCGGCCAAAAATCGAAAACCGAGGGCATCAACGAAATACCGCATCCCACGGAATTCGATCCTCCGGCGATCCCGCAAAACGTCAGCCTGCCCGTGGCTGCCACCTCCACCACAACTCCCACCAACAACGCCACCTACGCTCCATGGCCCCGCACCGAACCCAAGCCGGATTCCATTGAGTTCCGCAACGCCGGCGACACCTTCGAGGTGGAACTGACCTTCGGAGATGATGGCAAAACAGTGGACCTCAACTTGGCACCCGGGACCAGCCGCCGGGTGGGCATCGCCAAATCCGGCCTGCAGGAGGACGTCTATCAGCCTATCTACGAAACCCAGAAATGCACCGCCCAGGCATCAGGCTTGATCGGCCAGCCCATGCTTATCAGCACCTTCAGCCCGCCAGTGAATACAAGCGTTCCCGGCGGGAACGAGGTGGACCGCACCTGGCTTTTGTTTGTGACGGTGAAGCAGCCGGAGTAGTTCCAGTCATAATTGGAATCCGGTAGTTTCATCCGGCCGGGATCGCGGTTTACCTCCGAAGGACCCGGAAGGATGGCAGTCCGAAGAGGCAAGATGCTTTGCTCATCACGCGGAGCGATGATGGCTACTATCCACCCCACCGCGCGGGATCCTCCACCGGCAGGGGTGGCCGCTCAGGGGCCTGACCGGGAACGGAGGGCACGGCGTGCAAAGGCATCACCTCGCCGGACTCGATGCGGCCAAGCATGTCGATGAAGGCGTCTTCAAGGTTTTGCTGCTCCTGGTGGAATTCCACCACCGGGAGACCGTCAGTGATCATGCGGCGGAGCACTCCGGCGATGACTCCGGGGTCCGCACTATCAATGCTGAGGCGGGCGCCGGATTTGCGCTCTTCGAGGATTTTCACATGCGGCGAAACCAGCGCCCATGGGACCAGCTTTTCCGGACTGTGGGCGAGTTTTACATCCACCAGAGTGACCGAATGATCGGTGCGCTGGAGGCTCTGGGCGGTGCCGTGGTGGACAATTTTGCCTTTATCGATGAAGAGGAGGGTGTCGCACATTTCCCCGAGTTCCGAGAGGATATGGGAGGAAATCAGGATCGTTTTGCCTTCTTCGGCAAGGATGCGGATGAGGCGCTTCAGCTCCACGCGGGCTTTGGGGTCGAGCCCGGCGGCCGGTTCATCCATGATGAGCACCTGGGGATCGTGGATCAGGGCGCGGCCGAGGCAGAGGCGCTGGCCCTGGCCTTTGGACATCTGGTTGATCAGTCGGCCGGAGAGCGGGCCGAGATCGGTGAAATCCATCACGTCCTGAATGCGCTGGACCCGTTCCTGGCCTTTGAATCCGAGCGCCCGGGCGTAGAAATCCAGATACTCCAGCACCGTCATGTTTTCATAGGTGCCGAAACTGTCAGGGACCCAGCCGAGCAGGCGCCGCACTTCGGCGGGATACTGCACCACACTCCGGCCCAGGATGCTGGCGGTGCCGGCGGTGGGATAATCCAGGGTGGCGAGGATGCGCATGGTGGTGGTTTTACCAGCCCCGTTGGCTCCCACAAAGCCGACCACGCTGCCCTGCTTGATCTCGAAGGACACGCCATTCACCGCCTTCAGATGGCCGAAGGACCGGTGCAGATTATGGACGGCGATAGCAACAGACATGGGTTGAAAAATTCAGGGCACCGGAGCCAGCCGGCCATGAAGAAAAGCATGGTCATTGGCCCAGCCGATGGATTGGAGGGTTCCGGCGAAACCAATGGCCGGATCGCGGGAGACGGCATAGAACCGGCCGGCGTGGCGGCCGGACTGGAGAGGCGCCGCCACGCCTGGAGGAAAAGGCGCAAGTTGCTCCGCGGACCATGCCGCGAAACCCGCCTCGTCGGTTTTCTGCAGCGTCAGGCTGCCTCCGGTGGCGAGAGGGGTCGACGCTGACCACCACTGCCCGCCGGGATCCTGATAAAAAACGGATTCCAAGGCTCCGGCAAGGCTCGACACCAGCACCGGATCACCGGTTCCGGGCTTGAGTTCCAACCGGCCGCGGCCGGGCCGGATTGTTTCCACCAATTGCGCCTGCTCGCTGCGGCTCTGGAACCAGTCGCCGGCATACGCCTGCGCCTCGGGCTGGTTGAAGCGCTGGCCTTCGGACTCACTGCTGCCGCCGGACTTGAGCCGGGTCCAGCGGCTATTTTCAAGCAGCAGCGGAGTCAGGGCGGACAATTCATTCATAACAAAACCGCCCCCGAACAGGACGCCGGTGCGGCTGATCTGATACTGCCGGACCGTGCTCAGATTCTCGTCGGGAAACAATTCCAGCAGGGCCGCCCGTTGGCCTTTCCCTCCAGCCCCGTCCTGAAGAAAAATCACCGCTATCAGAACCAGCGAAGCCCCCAGCGCGATCAAGGGAGTGGTCACAAACAACCGGTGCCGCCGCCCGGGGCCAGCGAGGTAAAACAAGTTTACCGGCCCGACGAGGATGCCGAAGCACAGTAAAATGACCCCTACTTGCCAGGCCGCGAAACTACGGACTCCGAGCGTGTCCCGCAGGGTGGATCCTGCCCTGTTGCCTGGGGGGCCGGGCAACATCGCCTCCCGGGCCGCCACGTGGCGGATGGAAAGGCCGGCCCCGGAAAAAAAGCGGCTCATGGCGGGCGCGCCGGGCACGACCCCGTCCCAGGCAAAAACCCGGACTCTGCCTGCTCCCACCGGCATCCCGCCCAGCACTCCACCGGCGGGATCCGGTTCGGCCGGTCCGGCTTTCAGCTCCTGCAAAACCCCCACCGGGGCGGCCCCACTATGATACAAATCGAGCATGCCGCCCAGCAGCATCCAGTGGCGGATGGCAGTACGGACACCCGGCGGAAGGGCTGTCCATTCCTCATCGGTCAGGGCCAAGCCATCCAGCCCCATGTAACCGCGCCAGTCAGCCGGCAAATCCACCGGAAGAAAACTGCCGGCAAACGACTCTCCACTGCTGTAGCCCGAGCCACCCTTGCCAGCTTTGGGCCGCG
Source organism: uncultured bacterium (assembly GCA_903936775.1). Taxonomy (GTDB): domain Bacteria; phylum Verrucomicrobiota; class Verrucomicrobiia; order Verrucomicrobiales; family V1-33; genus CAIZWU01. The sequence goes on from CAIZWU010000216.1 coordinate 3,976, forward strand.
CGGCATCATTCAATGCCGAAGCCGCGGCACCACCGATGGATTGACTGATTGCCCAAAACGGTTGGGTGGTTGAAATCATGGAGTCAAACCTGGCCTGATGGGTCCGGCCGGCCCCGCTCAGCGTCACCCCCAGGAAACTGCCCCGATAACTCCGGCTGGAGGAAAATTCCGTCATCAAGGGCACGATGAGTTCCCGCACCGTGGTCGATCCCGGCGGACAGGCCAACGTCACGGCAGGCCCCGTCAGCACGTGCTCACTCCGATTCGAAGGTGTGGTGCTGGAAGTGCCCACCACCAAGGAAATCAGTTCCTTGCCCTGGTTGTTAACGCTGACCCGGATCGCGGTATAACCACCCGGCGGCACGCTGCTGAACACGTGGGTCAGCTGCACGGTCGAACCATTTTCCTCATTCAAAGGGAAATTCTGACTTTGCTGGGCCGGGGCGGACCGGAACCCCGCGAACGAAAGAAAAAGGCACCACAGCAGAGCAGGCCGGGAGAGGCTCATCACAGAGGGAGAATTCAAAGAGGCCATGCGTCCGGTCGTAAAAATTCTAACCAACTGCCACACGTTGCAGGGGGCGCGGCACCGCCCCGGCCGTGACCGGCACTTCCTCGAGGATCGCAGCTACAATATCCCGGGTGGTTTTTCCCTCGATCCTGGCGCTGTAATCCAGCACCAACCGGTGCCCCAGCACCGCCTGCGCCAGCGCCTGGGTGTCCTCAAAACTGGCGTGGCACCGGCCCTGCATCAACGCCCGGGCCTTCACGGCCGAAGCAAGACTCAACGCCGCCCGGGGACTGGCCCCGAACTTCACCGGCTGCGCCGCCGCCGACTGGCCGGGGTGGGTGGCATCGACAATCCTGGCAATATAATTCGCCACCACATCCGGCAGAAACACCCGGCGCACCAAGGCGTGCAGTTGGGCCAGAGTCTCCCGCGTCATCACCGCATGCACCACCGGCTCCACGCCAAGTTCGCGGTCTTTGACGATCTGCTCCAGCGTCGCGGCATCGTTGCGGCGGACTTCGAGTTTGAACAAAAACCGGTCCACTTGCGCTTCCGGCAGCGGATAGGTGCCCTCCAGTTCGATGGGATTCTGGGTGGCGAGGACAAAGAACGGATCCGGCAGCACATGGGTCTGGCCGAGCACCGTGACCCGGCGTTCCTGCATCGCCTCCAGCAGGGCGCTCTGCGTTTTCGGGCTGGCCCGGTTGATTTCATCTGCCAACACCAGATTGGCAAAAACCGGCCCCGGCTGGAACACAAACGCCCGGCCCTGCGGCGTTTCCTGCAGCACCGGGTTTCCCGTGATGTCCCCCGGCAGCAGATCGGGAGTAAACTGGATACGTTTGGTCTCCAATTGCAGCGCCTTCGCCAACCCCTTCACCAATTCCGTCTTGCCCAGCCCCGGCAGCCCTTCCAACAAAATGTGTCCCCGCGCCAGCAGCCCGCAGATCGTCAGGTCGATCAACTCCTCCTTCCCGAACAACACCTGCTGCATCGCCCCGCGCAAGGCCTGCACCGCCGGTGCCGCCGCCGCGATTTCCGAATCAGTCGCATAATCCATAACGCAAACAGGACCACAGCCCGCGCCAGGCGCAATGCAGGAATCAGCCGGCCAGTTCCGCCTCCCTTCACGGACACAGGACCCCGCCCGGGCTCACGATCCAGTGTTTCCCCTGATTGGCGGGCATTGACTTTACCGGACGCCTCTGCGTAAAATCCCTCCTTTTATGAACTTCCGCTCTTCCTTGCTCCCACTCGCAGCGACCGTCGCGCTCGGGCTGTGGACGGCCCCCGCGGCGCGGGCCAAATTCCTCAGCCCCCCCGATGTGGTCAAGGAGCCGGAACTCACCGCCATCGTCGAGACCCTGAAAAAGGCCAAATCCCCTGAGGAATCCAAACCCGCTTTCGAGGCCGCCGACAAACTGGCCACGGACGCCTCCTCCCCGGAGCGTCAGTTTTTCCTCGGTTATCTCCATCAATATGGTCTGGGCACCACCGCCTCCCTTGAAAAAGCCCGGGAGGCCTATCAAAAAGCGGCCGATGCGGGATATGCCCCCGCCAAAAACAACCTCGGTCTGCTCCAGCTCGCCAGCGGCGGCGACCCCGCCAAAGCGGTGGCCATGGTGGAAGACCTCGCCAACACCGGCAATGCTACCGCCCAGACGTCCATGGGTCAGCTTTACCTGGATGGCATTCCCGCTGCCGGAATTGCCAAGGATGCCGACAAAGCCCGGGTCTGGTTCGAACGCGCCGCCGCCAGTGGCGACCCGGATGCCACCTGGACGCTGGCCCTGATGATCGGCAACCAGCCCCAACTGACCGAAACCCAGGCCAAACAGGCCCTTGCCCTGATGGAACAGGCCGTCCAGGCCGGCCACCTGCCGGCGCTGGTGGAATACGGCCGCCGGCTCGTTTCCGGCAACGGCCTCAAACCAGATCTGGACCGCGGCCTTTCCCTGCTCCAAAAAGCCATCGGCATGGGGTCCACCCAGGCGATCATGACCCTCGGCGGGCTTTATGAAGCCGGCAGCGGCGTCACAAAAGATCCGAAAAAAGCCTTCGATCTCTACAGCGAGGCCGTCGCCAAAAACGAATTCTCCGCCTACAACAAACTCGGGTATTTCCATGAAAACGGACTGGGCGTGCCCAAGGACGAGCAGAAAGCGCTCGCCGCCTATCAAGCCGGAGCGGACAAAAAGGTAGGCATGTGCCTGTTCAATCTGGCCGTCTTTCATGACGAAGGAAAAGGCGGCCTGCAAAAGGACCCGGCCGCCGCATTCGACTGGCATTACAAGGCCGCCATGTCCGCCTTTGTCCCGTCCCAACTCGCCCTCGGCACCCGATACCGCGACGGCAAAGGCACCACCACCGATGCCCAGGCCGCCCTCGCCTGGTTCCAGCGGGCCATGCAGAATGGCGACATGACTGGCGCCCTCAACGTGGCCGCCATTCTGGAAAACGGCAGCACCGGCGCCGTGGACAACAAAACCGCCGGCGAAATCTACAAGGAGGCCGCCTCCAAGGGCAACCCACTCGCCATGGCCTCGCTCGGAGCCATGATCGAGGATGGCCGGGGCGTGCAGGGCGACTTCAAACAGGTCTTCCTCCTCTACACCGCCGGGGCCGAAGCCAAAATCGAAGCCGCCAAAGAACGTCTCACCAATTTCAAAAAGCGCCTCAGTCCCGAACAGCTCAAGGAAGCCGAGGCCTTCGTACTGGCCAACCGCGCCACCCCCGCCGCCGGAGTGCCCGCCGCCGCTCCGGACAAATCCGAAGCCACGGAAAAACCGAAAGCCAAGGAGACACCCGCCAAACCAGCGAATCCTGCCAAGCCCGCCTCCAAGGATAAACGCTAGGAGAATGACCGGACCGGAAAGTTCCGGGAGGCGCGACTCCGGGAAATCCGGGCCACTTGGTTCCCTCTCCCATGGGTTGCCGGACTCCGGCTAAAAAGCGATTGCCGCCATGTTTTCCTCCGTCACTGAACGCTTCCATGAAAACTTCACCCAGCGCGGGGAAGTCGGGGCCGCGCTCTCGGTGTGGCGGCATGGCGTCGAAATCCTGCACCTCAGCGGCGGCACCCTGACCAAGGACGGCGGCGCCCCCTGGACCCCGGAAACGCTGGTCCCCGTGTATTCGGCCACCAAAGGCCCGGCCGCCCTGACGCTGCTGCTGACCCTTCACGAAGCCCACCTGCCGCTGGACGCCCCAGTCCGCTCCCTGTGGCCGCAGCTCGCCCTCCCCCTCACCTTCGGTGAACTCCTGTCCCACCAGGCCGGCCTCCCCGCCCTCGATCACCCTCCTTCCGTTTATGATCACCCCGCAGTGATCCGCGCCCTGGAGCAGCAGGCGACCGCGTGGACTCCCGGCACCGCCCACGGTTATCACCCGCGCACCTTCGGTTTCCTCCTTGATGAATGTGTCCGCCGCCTCACCGGAGGCATCCCGTTAGGCCAGGTCTGGCGTGATCGCATCGCCGCACCCCTCGCCCTCGACTTCTGGATCGGCGGTCTCCCGGAATCCCGTTATCCCGAGATCGCCCGGCTCTATCCCGGACGCCCCAAACCGCCGCATCCTGACGAAACCGGCTTCTTCCAGACCATGGCCGATCCCGCCAGCCTGACGCGTCGCGCGTTCCAATCCCCCGCCGGCCTCCACGCCGTCGCCGAAATGAACCAGCCTCCCGCCTGGCAAGCGGCTCTTCCGGCCTTCGGCGGCGTCGGTAGTGCCCGTGCCCTTGGGAAGTTTTATGCCATCCTCGCCAACCACGGGGTCTGGCAAGACCAGCAGATCATCCCGGAGGAAATCCTACCCGCCCTGACCACCCCGCTCACCAGCGGCCACGACCTCGTCCTCCAGCTCCCCACCCGTTTTTCCGCTGGATTCATGATGGATCCGCTGGCCCCGGATGGCACCAAAGTCCGTTCCCGCTTCGGCCCTTCCCTCACTGCCTTCGGCCACCCCGGGGCCGGCGGCAGCCATGCCTTCGCCGACCCGGAAACCGGCCTCGCCTTCGCCTACGTCATGAATCAGATGGAACCCGGCGTGCTCCCCAACGAAAAAAGCCTCAGCCTGCTCGAGGCCGTACTGGCGGCTCTTCAGGAACAATCCTGACAAAATACACCCCAGCCGCATGGCCCGAGCTTTACGGACGGAATTTTGCCCGCAGGAAGAATTTCGCGGCCCCCACGTCAGGTTGGATACGGAAAACGATTTCGTCAGGAGTGCTGCGCTCCACCGTGAAGTTGGTGAAGGAATACATGGCTGCCGGGGAAGTGCCGGATTCCAATGAAACGCGGGAGTCCGCAAAGCCTGCCGGGCGGGGCACGGTGTAGAGCCAAATGCCATTTTCCTGTTTCAGCGTAGGCCCACCTTTCATGGAAGCTGCCGAAAAAGACGCCAGCCAGGGAATTACCGGCGAGTAATCGGAACGCAACCAGCGCAAGGTATGCTCACCGCCGGGAACCCAGACGGACCGCCGCGCCGCAGCTTCATAGGGATAGTTCACCTTGGAAAAAAGTTCCCCGTCCAGCCATAGATCAAGAAATCCGGCGGCGGTGAATTCGACCACCGCCGGACCGGTGAGGGTGGTCTCCAGCCAGGAGGAATCGGCCGTATCCGTCAGGCCCGGGCTGACGCGGGAGGGCAAGGTGCCGCTGGCGGAGATGCCGGACCAGGGATTTGCCGGGTTCGTCCGCCACGTCCAGGCCTGGGCGGTGAGGCCCTCCGCCAAGGAAATGGCAGTGGAAGTAATCGTCAGGGCATCGATCCATGAAAATGGGGATGATGGAGCGTTGTGGTTGGCCCGCGGAAAAAACTGAAGCCGTCGCATGCCCGGAGGCACGAGAACTCCGCCGTTCGTCCACTCGGTCTGCGCGAATTGTTGACCGGAGACTTCCTCCCCCTGCACCACCAGCGAGCCATGGACACTGCGGGTGCGGAAGGTCACGTTGGCAGGCCCCGCAATCCACATTCCCAAAAATCCTGACGTGTCACCGGGACTGAAAGCGGCCAGACGCAGTGAGTCAGTGCCGTCCGAATGGATCGAGCCATCAAGCCCGATGCCTCCCAGCGCCGAGGCCTGCAGGATCGTCGGCTGCAGGTCCAGCGCGAGCGCCAGAGGGGGCCCCACCTCCGGAGTCCACAACACCTGATCCACCAGCAAGGCCCCGGCTCCGCAGGGCCCTGTCACTTCACCGCGGAACGTGTGCAGTCCGGCCGGAACCTCCACCGCTTCCCTCCGCCAATGATTGAGCGGGCCCCTGGTGGGAACGGTGCGCTGAAGGACCATGCCATCCATCGTGAGGCGGACCGCCCCGCCCTTGACCTTGGTCGTCCAGAAAAAGGAAAACGTTCCCGGACCTGTCAGGGTGGTTTCCAGCATCGCGGTCTGATCTTCTGCCAAGGGCGGGCTGTAAGTGGTATCGGTGCCATCCTGGGAAAGGCCCGCCGCGGCCGCCTGCCACGATACCGTCCCCGGACTACTCCATGTCAGGCCCGGACCATCCAGGGCCTCCGCCAACGGCATCGCCACAGCGGAGGAGATCCGCAAACGGTCCAGCATGAACAGGGCACCGCCGGAATACGGAGGATCCACCGGCACCTGCCAGCGGACGACATGGCTGCCGGCCGTCAGAAAAAAGGACTCGCTGCTGCGGGTCTCATTGTATCCGCCTTGGAGATTGAGCAGACCGAGCCCGTCGACGTTCACTTCAAGCAGACTGAACCCACGCCCCTGAGCCTCAAATTCCACCAGCACCGGCCCGTCGATGACCGTCTCCAGCCAGGCCCCTGACCCGGAGGCGGTGCGGCTCCATACCATGTCATTGCCGTCCGGTGCCGCCGCACTGGTGTGGGCCTGCCAATTATTGGAAGTGAAGAGGCGCCCTGGGGTGTCCAATCCCTCTGCCAATGTCACCGTCGCCGCGGGCTGCACGCCAAATTCATCCAACCAGACTCCTCCCGTTCCATAATCCAACTCATCCCAGCGGATGATGGCATCGCTGGCCGGAAAAAAGGCCGTTTCCTGGGTCCAAGCCTCTTTGATTTCCGAAGCAAACCTCAGGCCGTCCAGAAAAATCTCCGACCTCCCTTTCCTCCACCAGCTCACCGTGGCCGGTCCCGTCACCCGGGTCTCCAGCCAACCGGTTCCGTTCTGGGCAGGGCCATACAGGGCATCCACCCCGTCATGGGTCACATCCGTCACCGCAGAAAATCCGGTCTCTCCTCCCGTCAGCCAGATTTGCTCCATTGCCTCCAAGGCATCGCCTGCGGCCACCAACGGAGGCAGAACCGAGGCGGCATCCGCCTCCAGCATCGGAGAACTGAGCGGAATGGTCCCACCATCATGGCACAGAAAACAGCCCGCCAGCCGGACCGTGTGCGGGCCGGCGCCCAGCGGAGCCGTGAGCGCCTTCCACGGGGACACCACTGCGGGAAGCGCAAATGAATCAAACCAATTCCACGTGTCTGTGATCGCACCGTCCACCGACAGCGAAGCCGTCAGGTAAGGATTGCCGTTTGACCTGACATAAATCCGGAACGTGCCCGGGCCGGTGACCGTCGTCTCCATCCAGCCGGCGGATCCTTCGACCCAGGCATAGGGCGCCTCCGTGAAGGGCCCGCAGCGCGCCAGATCCCCGCCATTTTTCGCCGTATCCGAAACCACGCCCCGCCATGGCGTCTCCCCGCCCACGGACCATACGAGGGGTGGACTGTCCAGCGCCTCCGGCAAAGTCTGCGCCTGGCTGGCCAGCAGGCTGGAAACCAGCAGGGAGGCGGTGAAAACGGCGACGTTCATCAATCTTAGGCAATCTGCTCCATTTCGATCTATCAGAGGAATCATCCCCAGGCCAGTCCGGATTTGCCTGTTCTGCCTTGGAAACAAAATGGGAACCCTGGTTGCCTCTGCCGCCCACCCGTTGGCAGATCTGGCACCGCTCACCCCATCCCCATGACAAATCATCCCATCCCAGAGATACCCCGCGCCGGTCCCGGTCACGCCTTCCTGTCAAGCACAGGAGCCCAAGCCTGAAAAGTATCAACATTGGAAAGATAGATGGGTAGAACTTTCCATGGCTGGTTTATATCGTGGCTTGGAAGCTGCTCTGGATGGGAGGCAACTCTTTCAGACCTCTCACTCCAGTCCAGCCGGCTCAACCCATCAGGAAAACCCATGAAAAACCCGTTCGCCTCCCCTTTACCCATCACTACCCTGGTCGCCTTGGCGTGGCTCACCGATCCCAGTTTCAGCCGGGCGGCAAAAATCGGCATCAATTTCCAGGATGACTGGAACGACGGCGGCGGGGCTCCGGTGACCGATACATCCTTTGATATATCCCCTGCCAATTGGTTCAATATGCCACGCGTGGTGAACTCAATCGCCACTCCCTTTTCCACCAGCAGCACCATCAACCTGCCAGGGGCGGGTCCGCTTACGGTGGAATGGTCGGCGGTGAATACTTACAGCCTTACGGGGGAAGCCCCTGCGACCCCGGGAGATCCGCCTGGGGCGGACCAGGTGGTTTATGGTTATCTGGATGATACCGGCACCGGCTACCGGGTGCGCATCAGTGGTTTCCGCAATTCCGTCTCCAGCTACAAAGTAAGCCTGATTGCCTCCACCGATGGGGGCACCGGTTTTACCGATGCCAACGTCGCCCACTCCAGTGCTACGGACACCCTAACTTATGGACTGCCCAACCCTGGTGACGTGGTATCCGCCCTTGGAGGAGGGATCTACGCCATTTCCCCCGAAACCCCGGCAATCGACGCAGCAACCGCTAACAATACGATCAATATTTCCGGCGTGACCCGCAGCGGCAGCCTTCGGTCCACCCTGGCCGGTATCATCATTGATTACACTCCCTCCACCACCAACGTCCCGGTCATCGAGGTGGAACCAACGGCTCCGGTCAGCACCATTTTCACTGGCCAGAGCTTCACCCTCAGCGTCAGCGCCACCGGCTCCAATCTGACATACCAATGGCGCAAGGGAGGCACCAACCTCACCGGCGAAACCAACCCCACCCTAACAAAAACCAACACCACCACCGGTGATAGCGGCAATTACGATGTGGTGGTTTCCGGAACCGGCGCCCCGGCTACCAGCCTGCCGGTTACCATCGCGATCTCGGCGCTGGTGCAGCCCGTCTTCACCACCACTCCGGTCGCGCAGACTTTTTATGCAGGCTACCCGGCCACCTTTACCGCTGCCGCCACCGGAGGCGAACTGACTTACACCTGGAAAAAAGGACCCACCACCGTAGGCACCGGAGAGACGCTTACGCTCCCCGCCATCACCGCCGCTGATGCCGGCACCTACACGGTAACCGCCGCCAATGCCGTCGGCAGCGTCTCCACCTCCGCCGTCCTCACCGTCAACGCCCCGGTTCCCGGCACCTACGAGGCGGTGCAGGCCTCCCAAAAACCACTGCTTTGGTATCGCTATAGCGAAACGACCATCCCTGCGGTGAATACCAGTTCCGTCGCCAACAGCGGCAGCACCGGAGCTGCCGGGATCGGCACCGCCAAGCGTTATCTCGCGTTCCAGGAACCCGGGGCCCTCGTGGGTGATGCTGCCAATAAATCTGCCGGCATCAAGACCAACAGCCAGTTCATCGATATCCCTTACGATGCGGGCCTGAACACCCCTTCCTTCACCGCTGAGCTCTGGGTGAAAGCCCCCCCCAGCGGTAAGACGGTCCGGTTTGACCCTCTCATCAACCGGGGTGCCAATGCCAGTGATGGCTTCCTCTTCTTCGGTGGCAACGGGGTCACCAAATGGCAGTTCCGGACTTATAACGGCACCACCCGCAATCAGATCGCCTCGACGGTGGACATCGAGCCCAACGTCTGGACCCACCTCGTCGGAACCTATGATGCCGCCACCGACACCCAGCGATTCTACGTCAATGGAGCCGAACAGGGCACCGGCATCAGTCCCACTGCTGGATACACGCCCAACAGCGCTCTCCCCCTGCGCCTCGGGGCTTTCCCCAACGACAACGGCGACGTCGGCGGTGGCAGCTTTGCGGGCGGTGGGCTGGATGAAGTAGCGATTTACCCTGCCGCCCTCACGGCAGCCGAGGTCCTCTCCCACTATCAAAACGGCACCAATGCCACCCGGCCCACCCCTTACTCCACTCTCGTGCAATCCAGCACCCCGGCAGGCTACTGGAGAATGGATGACCCCGCCGGCCCCACCGCTCCGGCGCTGGTGAACAGCGGCACCTCAGGCACGGCCTTCAAGGGCGCCTATGGCGGCGACATGCTGCCCGCCCTGGCCGGCCCACAGCCTCCGGATGACCCCGGCTTCGAGGCCAGCAATCTCTCCGTAGGCACCACCGCCAATGGCTACAATGCGGTGCCACCCTTGGGCATCACCACCAATACCATCACCGTCACCACCTGGATGAAGCGGGCGGAAACCTTCACCACCAGCGACCTTGGCTGGCCCGCCTGGCTGGGAGCCGGCGGCGGTTTCCACATTGATGGCACCGGCGGCCGTCCTTACGGCGAACTCCGCTATCACTGGGACGGCGGTCAATGGGGATGGGGTTCCGGCCTCCAGGTTCCGGCCGACATCTGGACCTTCTGCGCCCTCGTCATCGAACCCACCCGCGCCACCGTCTACATGGGGGATGGCAATAGCCTCCGGAAATCCACCGTCAATGCCACCCACACCGCCCACCTGCTCAATCAGGCCCATGCCTTCGGCGGGAATCAGGCCGGTAATACCGGCCGCAACTTCATCGGCCAACTCGATGAATCTGCGGTATACGACAGGGCCCTTTCCGAAACGGAATTGTTCACCCTCTTCGCCACCGGAACCGGAATCCCCTTGACGCTCGACATCGCCTCAGGCGGCATCATGGACGATACCAAACCCTCCGGCACCCCCATTCCGGGCCTCAACTATGGCACTTCGTGGGTGGCCAGCAGCCCGGATGGCACCGTGACCCGCACCGGGGTCCAGCAGTTCACCACGATTGAGAGTGATCAGATCCAGATTCCAGCCAACCCTGCCTTCGACAGTCCCACCGGAACCGTCATGTTCTGGATGAAAGCCGGACTCCCGGAAGGAACCGGCAACTCCGGTTCCATGCTGTTCGATCACCGGACCTCAAATGGGGTTGTGGTGGTGTTGGAGGATACTGGCAACCTGTTTGTGCAGGTCTTCCCGCAGCCCATCAATACCTTCACCTCCTCCTTTGTGGCCGACGACCTCTGGCACCATGTGGCCATATCCTACAACCAGGATGCGGCCGGCACCATTGATGTCTATGTGGATGGCACCCTCGCCACTTCCAATCCCAACGGCGGCGCCTGGTCGTGGCCTGCGGCCCAACCCCTCGAACTGGGCACCTCGCACGATCCTTACTGGCGGAAATACGGTGGCCAACTGGATGACTTCCGCTTCTACAGCCAGAGCCTCTCTGCCGCGGAAATCGCCCAGATCAAAACCTCCGGTGATGTCGTGGTGCCTGCGGCCCTCCAAGTGCGTTATGACTTCGCCACCGCCGGCAGTGGTCTGACTCTGACGTGGCCCTTCGGTGTCCTGGAATCCTCCACCACCATGCAGGCATCCGATCCATGGACGCCGGTGCCCGGTGCCACCTCGCCCTTCCCCATCAACCCCACCGGCCCCGCCCGGTTCTTCCGCACCAAAGTGCCCTGAGGCAATCCCAGCCTGATCCGCCCGCAGCAGAGCCTGACCGCTTTGCTGCGGGTTTTTCTTTTACCGGAAACGGCCGGCCCCGCGGCCAAAAACCAGCATTGCTTCCGGAATTAGCGCCGGATTTCAGGGCCTCAGCCGCCGCATCTTGCGGCCTTGATCTCTCATCAATCAACCGGCGCTGGGGGCATGGGGGGAGGGTTGAGCCTGGACTTGGGATGCTCCGTAATAATGTCGTGGGGAGTTGCCGGGTTGGCGTGCGGCGGAGCTGCCTTCCAGAGCCCCCCGCTGCTGTAATCCTGCCAGGCCCGGCGGATGTAATGGAGGAGGGTGACGGCGAGCCAGAGGGACCAGGCCAGCATCAGGCCGCGGTAGACCCAGATGGAGACAGAGAAGACTTCCGGGGCGGGCAGCAAGACCGGACTGCGGCCTTCGAACCACTGCAGGGAATTGCGCCAGGAACCCTCACCGAGGATGAACATGGTGGGGTGCCCCAGCAGCCCGGTATGGAGCACCGCCATAAGGGTCAGGGCCGCCCCGCCAGCACCGCCGAGCAGGGCGAGCTGGTTCAAGTTGAACAGCCCCCGCGGCAAGGCGGGGCCATGTTTTCCACGCCACGCCATCCAGAACAGCCATACCACAAAAAAACTGCCGGCCGCGACATGGATTTGAGTCAGGCCCGGCAGAAGCAACAACCACTGCGCGGGTTTCAGCGGCGAGAGCGGAATCCGGCCCAGCACCAGTGCGACCAGCAACGCGGCCGCCAGCACCGCCCAAAAGCGGATCGCTGGCCCTTGCCGCGGACCCCGCGCCCAGAGCAGCCAGCGGTTCTCCGGCAGTTTCAGGGTGGTGGTGATATTGGAGCTTTCGACCGGAAGCGTCACGGAACCTGCGCTGGCGGTGAAGGGCAATCCAGCCATCTCCTGCCACTGGAGTTCGATCGTCTGATCCCCCGGGCGCACCGGGATGATGACGCGGTCGCCTTCGCGGCGCACCGGAGCGGATTTACCGAGGTGTTCCAGCACTTTGATCTCAGCGCCGGGCGGGAGCGTCACCGGAAAATCACGTCCCACACTGGCCTCCACGTCCAGGGTCAGGGTGGTGCTGCGGCGTTGCGCGCCCAGGCTGACGACATGGCCCACCCGGCGGACGGTGGCGGTTTCCCCGCTGATAGGCTCCGGCCGGTTTACGGTCAGGATCACAGTCTCGCCGGGCCACGGCTGCCACGAGGGAATCAGGTCGCTCCCGCCCGGAGTGAAGACCGGCGCGAGTCCTGACAAGGCCACATTCCAGACCGGCGAAGCTTCGAGATGCCAGCGCTCCGTCCAGCGGTCGGTTTTTTCCGCAGCGAGCGTCAGGACCGGTTGTACCGGCAGTTCACTCTCCCACCGGAATTCCTCGTCCTGGGCGCCGAGACGCACCTGCACCCGACCCTCGGCGGGGACCACCTCACCGGTCAGAATGCGTTCCCCTGGCAGGAGCGGCAGGGAAAAAGCGAGGGCCTTCCCCGGGGCCGAGAGGCGGCGCACCGTGGTGCGGACCTGCCAGATCAGACCCAGCTCCAGATGGCGTTCCACCAACACCCGGGCATTGAAGTCCCGCCGGTCGTAAGCCGCCGCCGCGCCGGGGGCGGCTTGCTGCCGGGCAAAAAAGACCTGTGCTTCCGGAATGCCGCCGGGCTTGACACCGGTGACGGCCCAGCCCGGAGCCTCGATCTCCACCACCCTCGGTGGCAGCAGGAAGGCCCATAGCCATTCACTGGAAGAGGGAATCGCCCCCCGCACCGAGACCTGATGGGTGCCAGGCGGCAGCGCGATCCATAAATAATTTTCGCGCCGGGCCACCGCCTGGGCCGGCTGACCACCCAGCATCACGGAGACAGGCGACCACGCCGGCAACCGTCCAGGCAGCGGCACGGCGCAAAAAGCCGCGGTATGAATAGTGGCCTCCATGGTGAGAAGGCGGTCTGTCAGGGTGAGTTTCACCAAAGGAATTTCCGCCGCCCCGGGAAAGCCCTCCGGCGGCTTCAGCAATTCCTCACGCAGCGTCTCGAGCAGCATGGGATCAGGGAAAACCTCGGCCGGTGCGGCCACCGGCGGCGCGGCGGCCTGGGCATGGCTTTGCGGGGTCAGGGCGCCCATCAACCAGCCCGCCAGCATCAGGACCACGACCGGGGACGGCGACGCGGAAGGCGACGACACTGGTTTGTCAGGACTTCCACCGCGCCGCCGCCAGAGGAACCAAGCCAGCAGCCCCAGCAATCCCAGCCGCACCCCCACCAACACCCGCTGCACCCCGGAGGAAATCAGGATAGGCCGGATGGTCTGCCCGGCCGCGACCGGACCATTCCAGCCAAATTGCACCCGGCGCCACTCCCACTCCGGCAGCGCGGGACCCGTTTGGATCTGGGCTTTTTTGTCATAGATCATGTTCGATTTGATGGAAGGTTTTTGGCCCGCCGAAACCACCTCGAGGCCGGCACTGCGGCTGTTCGAAAAGTCGTCACGGCTCTCCGCCCTGCCTTCGATCTGCCCCTCCCTGGCCGTCGCGGCCATGATCACCGACCGTCCCGGCCGGCCCACCGTTTCCACCTGCGGGAACATCATCCCGGTGAGCTGCTGACTGAGAAAAGGCACCGCCACCGAGGCAAACGCCAGCACCGCCACCCCGATCCCCGCCAGCACACTGCGGGCCGCCCAGCCTCCGCGCGGCACCACCCGCCACAAGGCGAGCAGCCCGATCAGGGCAAACCACGTCCAGCGCGGGGCGCCGGGTTCCTGCCACGAAAGGATCAATCCGGCCAAAGCGACCACCCCCGGCAGCCAGCCCCACAGCCGCATCACCGCCATGGAGAAAATCAGCAGCAGAAAAACGTCCAACAACGACCAGGCCGTAAGCCAATCACCGCTCGACCATTCGGGTCCTGACACCGCCAGCAGACGCCAGCCCGGTGGCAGGTGCAGCGTGGCCGCCAGCCCGTCGGCATCACTCATCCAACCGGTGGCCGGAATGGCGGACCCGAACGGCACCCGGCCGGTTGCCTCCAGCCGAAGCTGCCTCGTGCGCACCTCCACCCCATGCGCCTGCGTCAGCGGATTGCGGGTAATCAATTGCCCCTGCCCCGCGATTTTCACGGCGCCCAGTTCATTGCCGGGCGCGGCATCGAGCCGCCAGGTGCGCTGGGAGATTCCGGTCAGGATATCGCGGTAAGTGGCCATGCCGCCGGATTCATCCAACCAAAATTCCCGGGTGAAATTCAAACCTGGAGGCCGCTCTGCGCCCATGCCGCGCATCTTTTCCTCAATTCCGAAGGGCGTTTGGGTCTCCCACAGATGCACCGGCAACTGCCGCCACGCTTCCGGGAAAGTGGTCTGGGAGACATCCACCGAAGTGATGCCGCGCAACTCAATCACGCGCAGCTCCGGAGCGGCTTTGAGACCGATGAGCTCGGTCTCTGTGAGGGGGTTCACCCCGGCGGCATAACGGAATTCCGCAGGCGGATCGTTGCGGAAAGCGGTGAGCCGGATCTGCCATTTCCCGGCGCGCACCTGGGCCTTGATGCGTCCGTTTTCCTCCACGGCACAGGGAATCGGTGACTCCACAGCGCTCAGCAGCCAGCCTTCCGGCAGGGCCTGCCCCAACTCTTCCTCACGACTTTTTCCGGCCACGCTCAATTCGATTTCCGTATGCAGCACCACCGGAATCCCATCCTCGATCAGGCGATAGACCTGCAGGGAAAGAAAATCGCGTCCGGCGGATTCCGACCGTGTGCGCTTCAACCACACCGTCCCGTCCGCTTCCTGATCCGGACTTTCCACCAGCTTGCCGTCCACCATCAATGAGAGCATTCCGAAGCCCGGAGGCACGGGAAGTTTTTCGGGAAGCCCCTGCCAGCGGAACCGCCCTGACAGCTCATATTCCCCCGCCGCCAGCAGCACGGACGGCAACTGGTCGCGGGTCAGCACGGGGACCGCTTGGCCATTGATCATGACCTCCTGCGGCCAGGTCCCGGCGCCGCCCGGCAGGGTCAACCAGCTTTGGTCATAGACCCGCACGGTGCCTTTGAAGGTTCCGCCTTCCGGTCCTGTTTCGAGAGAGAGGACGGAAGGCCATAACTTCAGCCGCTGCGCTGCGTCCGAATAGACCGGCGGGCTGTTCAGGTCCTTCACCCCGCGAAGGGCCCATCCCGCCCAGGGCTGGAGGGCTTCGGGCACCGGGGACTTCTGGGCGAACCCGGCAGGCACCACCAGCACCAGCATCAGAGAAAGCCACCAAAGAGAAAGGAATCTTGGTTTCATAAAATAGAGAGAAATGCCCCGGAGCGGCTGAGCAGGGCCATGACGGGCCACCCCAGCGTCAAACTCCGGGAGAGGTCGGACCTGCTGCGGAATATTGTTAATTATTCCCGCGGCGGAATAAAAGCAATATCCTCCTGCGCGCAGGCAAATCATACTCCAAAACCGCTCCCCGCCAGCCTGGCGTCATCAACAGCAGATCGTGGCATTGCCGGAAGCAGATTCAAATCATTCCAGGCAGTAAGAGATTACCCCGGACCGACGTCTTTTGTCTGAAGGCTGCCGCCCCCGGATAAATCCCCGCTTTCAGCAGATTCCGGCCATTCCCTGATCCCCTTCCATCCGTCCTTCATGATTTATAATCCTTTCCACGGCCTGCCGCCCCGATCGATCGTGGCCGCATGGGGCTGGCTGTTGCTGAGTGCTCCCCTGCAGGCTGGGGTGGACTATGTGAAGGAGATCAAACCGCTGCTCAAGGAACGGTGTTTTGCCTGCCATGGGGCCCTTAAACAAAAAGCAGATCTGAGGCTGGATACGGCGGAGTCGATCATCCAAGGCGGGAAATCCGGTCCGGCCCTGAAGCGGGGCGACGCGGGAACCAGCCTGATCCTGCAAAGGATCGTGTCCGCAGACCCCGACGAAAGAATGCCCCCTGCGCATGAAGGCGAGCCCTTCACGGCGGCGCAAGTCCGGCTGCTGCAGGAATGGATCGCCGACGGGGCCCCTGCTCCCGCCGATGACCGCGCCGAGACGGACCCCCGCGACCAGTGGGCCTTCCGTCCCTTGGTGCGGCCCGCCGTGCCGGTGGTGGCCAATGCCGCCTGGGTGCGCAATCCGATCGATGCCTTTGTCGCAAAACAGCAGGAATTACAGGGCCTCACCCCGCAAAGCGAAGCGCCACCGGAGGTGCTGCTCCGCCGGCTCTATCTTGATTTGATTGGCCTGCCGCCGGACTTGGCGGCCATGGACGGACTGTTGCGGGAAGTTTCAACGGACGGGTATCCCGGGATTGTCCAACAACTCCTCGGGGACCCCCGCCATGGCGAACGCTGGGCGCGGCATTGGATGGACATCTGGCGCTACAGCGACTGGTGGGGCCTCGGCGACCAGCTCCGGAACAGCCAGAAACACATGTGGCACTGGCGCGACTGGATCGTGGAGTCCCTCAACGCGGGCCTGCCTTACGATGAGATGCTGCGACAGATGCTGGCCGCGGATGAGCTGTATCCGGGGGATCTTAAAAAAGTCAGGGCCACCGGGTTTCTGGCGCGCAATTTTTTCCTCTTCAACCGGAACCCCTGGATGGAGGAAACCGTGGAGCACGTGGGCAAGGGCCTGCTCGGCCTGACCATGAACTGCAGCAAGTGCCACGACCACAAATACGACCCGATCCCCCAGAACGATTACTACCGGCTGCGCGCCTTCTTCGAACCCTATCAGGTGCGGCTGGATGCCGTGGAAGGGGTGACTGATCCCAACATCGACGGCATCCCGCGGGTGTTCGATGGCCAGCCGGACCTGCCTACCTGGCGTTTTATCCGGGGCGAGGAAAACCGGCCCGACAAGTCTGCGGTGATCCCCCCCGCGGTGCCGGCCTTCCTCGCCATCCCACAACCTGACATTCGCCCGGTGACCCTGCCGCCGGAAGCCTGGCAACCGGAACGACAGCCCTGGGTGATCCCCACCCAGCTGGCCAGCGCGCAGCGGAACATGACCGAAGCCGTGGAAGCGGCGGCCCTGGCGGTGCAGAAAAACAGCGGAACTCCAGCGGCCGACCCGGCCGCTGCATCCGTGGCCGGGGCCGGGTTGAATACCGCCCGGCAACGCGTCGCCTGGGCGACTGCCGAATGGGAGAGTGTGCGGTGCCGGGCGGATGCCATGCGGGCCGTCTGGGAACAAGCCACCGGCGGACCTGACAAACGGCGGGCTGCGGTGCGGGCGGAACGTCTGGCGGCCGCCGCCAAAGCCGGACACAGCCTCGCGGAAGCGGAAGCACAGTTGGCCCGGGCTGCTTCCGACAAAAAACCCGAAGTGGAAAAAGCGGTAACCACGGCCCGCGAAGTATTCGCCGCGGCAGAGAAAACCGCCGCCGGACCGATGGAGCCCGATGCCGCCTTCACCCCGATCCCCGGAGCCCGCTGGACCCCGACCCGTTTTCTGAACTCCTCCGCTGACGACCCGTCCATTCCGTTCCCGGAAAAAAGCACCGGACGCCGCCGTGCCCTCGCCGCCTGGATTACCGATGCCCGGAATCCCCTCACCGCCCGCGTCGCGGCCAACCATCTCTGGGCGCGCCACCTCGGCACGCCGCTAGTCGCCACCGTCTTTGATTTCGGACGCAACGGCGCCCTGCCCTCCCACCCGGAATTGCTCGACTGGCTGGCCTCTGAACTGATTTCGAGTGGCTGGAACATGAAGCATCTGCACCGATTGATCGTCACTTCCGCCACATGGCGACTGTCCTCCTCGGCCGCCGGGGCGGCCGCCAATGCCGCGAAGGATCCTGACAACATACACCTGTGGCGGCGCCACCCGGTCCGGCTGGAAGCAGAGGTGCTGCGCGATTCGCTGCTCGCCTTGTCCGGCGGACTCGACCCGGCCCCCGGCGGCCCTCCGGTCCCGCCGGCGGAACAAAACGCCTCAAAGCGCCGCAGCCTATACTTCTTCAATTCCAACAATGAAAGAAATCTGTTCCTGACTACTTTCGATGCTGCGGCCGTGAAGGAATGTTATCGACGCGACCAAAGTATCGTGCCGCAGCAGGCTCTCGCCCTGACCAACAGCGACCTCGTCCAGGATGCCGCGGAAAAGATCGCGGCCCGCCTCGCCCAACCCGCAGGGCCCGGTGCCGCCGCCCCGGACGATCCCGCTTTCATCCGCCATGCCTTCCTGCTCCTGCTGGGGATGTCCGCCAGCGACTCCGAGACTGCGGCCTGCGCCCGCGCCCTGGAGGCCTGGCGGGCGCTTCCATCCGGCACCGGCGGTGACGCCCGCCTCCAGCTCATCCGGAGCCTGCTCAACCATAACGATTTTGTCACCCTCCGCTAACCCATGAACCGGTCACCCTTCACCCGACGCACCTTCCTCTCGGACATGGGCATGGGCTTCACCGGCCTCGCCCTCGGCGCCATGCTGCAGCGCGACAGTCTTGCCAGCAGTCCCGGCTGGCACCCACCCACCGGGATGCCACATTTTCCGCCCAAGGCCAAGAGTGTGATCTGGCTCTTCATGAATGGCGGGGTGAGCCATATGGAAAGCTTCGATCCGAAGCCGATGCTGACCCAATACGCCGGCAAGACTATCGCCGAAACCCCTTTTGCCAGTGCCCAGGATCCGGCGAAACTGGCGCTGGAGCGGCTCCTCGTTCCCGACGCCAACGGGAATCAGCGCAACCTGCTTTATCCCCTGCAGACCGGATTCAAAAAGCACGGCCAGAGCGGCATCGAAGTCAGCGATTGGTTCCCTCACATCGCCCAGCACGTGGACCGCATGAGCATCGTGCGGTCCATGTATACCACGGACAGCAACCATGGAGCCCAGGCCCAGTTCCACACCGGGCGCAACATGCTGGACGGCGAATTTCCCACCCTCGGCGCCTGGGTCCATTACGGTCTCGGCAGCCTCAACGACAACTTGCCGCAATTCATCTCCCTTGGGACCCGCGAATACTGGATCAAAAAGGACGGCCTCTACCTTGGCCCCGCTCATGATGCCGTGCCTTTGCGGATCGATCCTGCCAATCCGCTGGATTTCGGAAAATCGGCCCGCCCGCTTTCCACTGCCGCACAAAATGTCTCCATGGACCTGATCCGCGAACTGAATGGCCTCCGGGGCGTGGAATACCCTGACGATCCCGCCATGGCCGCCCGGGTGGCCTCCTACGAACTGGCTTACCGCATGCAGCACGCCCTGCCGGACGCCCTCGATTTCTCCAGGGAAACCGACGAAACCAAAGCCCTCTACGGTCTCGATCTCGCCCCTTGCCGCGACTTCGGCGCTCAACTGCTCAGTGCCCGGCGGCTGGTGGAGCGCGGAGTCCGTTTCATCCAGATCCAACATGGTGGTGGCGGGGCCGGCGCGTGGGATGCCCACAGTGGATTGAAAGCCAATCACTCCAGCCTCGCCCTCGCCGTGGACCAACCGATCGGGGGACTGCTGGCCGACCTCAGCCGCCGGGGACTGCTGGAGGAAACTCTCGTGGTTTTTGCTACCGAATTCGGACGCACCCCCGGCTCCCAGGGAGCAGACGGCCGCGACCACCACATTTATGGCTTCAGCGTATGGATGGCCGGTGGCGGCATCAAAGGTGGAGTGGTGCATGGGGCGACGGATGAAATCGGCTTCCACGCCGTGGAAAACCGCCACTATGTCACAGACATCCACGCCACCATCCTGCAGCAGCTAGGCCTCGACTCCCGCCGCCTCGAAATCCCCGGACGCAAACGGCTCGAAATCGATCACGGAAAGCCGATCCGTGAAATCATCGCGTGAACGGTGGAAGAGTTCCCTGATTCCGGCTTTATCTGGGAGCCACCATGAGAATCATTTTTGTTTTAGCTGCGCTGCTGTTGCTGCGTGGAGTCCACGCTGCGGCGGAGGCCGCGGAACGGGCTCCATTCAACACCGAACCTTCGCCTACCCGGCCCCTGACGGCGCAGGAGGCGGCACAGCAATGGAAGTGGCCTGAGGGCTTCACCCCCACCGTGTTTGCCGCGGAACCGGACGTCCAGCAGCCCATCGCCATGACCGTGGACCACCGGGGCCGGCTCTGGGTGGCGGAATGTTATACCTACGCAGAACACAAGGTGGGCTGGGAAACGGAACTACGGGACCGGATCGTGATTTTCGAGGACACCGATGGCGATGGCCGTCATGACCGGCGCACCGTTTTCTGTGAGGGACTCCACAAGCTGACCAGTCTCGAAATCGGATTCGGCGGGGTCTGGGCCCTCACTCTGCCGGAACTGGTATTCATTCCGGACGCCAATGGTGATGACCGCCCGGATGGCCCGGCGGTGCCGAAACTCGACGGATTCGAATGGAAGGTGAATCATCACACCGTCGCCAACGGCCTGCGCTGGGGGCCGGATGGCTGGCTCTACGGCCGACATGGCATTCAGGCGGTTTCCTCCCTGGGAAAACCCGGCACCGATGAATCCGCCCGGATGGAAATGAATGTGGGCATCTGGCGCTATCATCCGCAGCGCGAGTCACTGGAAGTGGTGTGCGTGGGCACCACCAATCCCTGGGGCATGGACTGGAATGAGTTCGGCGATGCCTTTTTCATCAACACCGTGATCGGCCATCTTTGGCAGGTGATTCCCGGAGCGCACTACCGGCGCATGTATGGCAGCGACCTCAATCCCCATACCTATGAAATCATCGAGCAGCATGCCGACCACGTGCACTGGGCCGAGGGGGAAAAATGGAATGACTGGCAGAAGCTGGGCACCACCGATGCCACCTCCGCCGCCGGGGGAGGTCATGCCCACACCGGACTGCTGTTTTACTCCGGCCCCAACTGGCCGGAATCCTGGCAGGGGAAACTCCTGACGGTCAATTTCAACGGGCGCCGCCTCAACGTGGAGGATGTGGTGCGCCAAGGTTCAGGTTATGTGGGCAAACGCCAGCCGGACATCGGATTTGCGGCCGACCCGTGGTTCCGCGGCATTGATCTGGTGTCCGCCGCAGATGGCGGCGTTTTCATTGCCGACTGGTCCGACACCGGAGAGTGCCATGATGACAGTGGCGTGAACCGGCTGTCGGGGCGCATTTACAAAATAACGCACGGCACTCCGGAACGCCCGGAGGTTTCCGACGCAGGCCAACTTCCCCCCGCCGCCCTGCTCCCCCTGCTGGAGGCCAAACATGAATTTTCCGCCCGTCACGCCCGGCTCCGTCTCCAGGAGTTGGCGGTGGCCGGCACCGATTTGACGGCCGTAAAAGCTGACCTGCTGCGGACCTTTGCCGGACACCCTGACACCGTGACAAAACTGCGGACCCTGTGGGCGCTTCACGCCATCAAAGGCACCAACGCCGATTTTCTGCGGGCTCAACTCAACCACGTGGATGAGTATATCCGGATCTGGGCGATCCGGCTGCTGCTGGACGACCGCGCAGCCGCTGCCAGCGACCCGGCCACCCCGGCCGCGCTGATTGCCCTGGCCGGACAGGAAACCGCTGCCCCAGTCCGCCTCGCCTTGACCTCCGCCCTGCAACGCGTGCCAATTTCTGCCTGTGCGGCCCTGGCCACCCCGCTCCTGCGCCATCCAGAGGACGCAGCGGATCACAATTTACCCCAAATGCTTTGGTATGGGATCGAGGCCCTCGGCGACCACGATCCAGCCGCTCTGGCGGCTCTGGCCAAAGTCGCGCAAGTCCCGCTGGTCAGACGCTGCATCGCCCGCCGCCTCACAGAATCCCAAAACCACGCCACCCTGCTGGAACCCCTGCTCGCTTATGCCGCCGGAGCCAGTGCCGCCGTGCAGGCCGATGTGTTGGAAGGCATGGCCGCCGCCCTTCAGGGCCAGCGCAAGGCCACCCCGCCAAAAGGATGGGCAGCCGCGGCCACGGTCTTTGCAGTCAGTCAGGATCCGGCGGTCGGTGGGGCCTTCCGCACCCTCGGGGCCATCTTCGCCGATCCCGCAGCCCTGTTGGCCATGCAAAAAACCGTGCTTGACCCGCAGGCCGGAAAACCCGCCCGCCGCGAGGCCCTGCGTTCCCTGATCGAGGTCCGCGCTGATGGACTGCGGCCCCTGTGTGAACAACTCCTCACCGAACCCGCGCTCCTCGCCACCGCCGCGGGCGGACTCGCCCTGGAAGCGGATGCCACCCTCGTTGATCTCATTCTGAAGCACTACCCCAGCGCGGCCCCGGAGGACCGCGCGGGCTTGGTCAGCACCTTGATCTCGCGCGCCACCTGGGCGGCCCGGCTGCTGCAAGGCGTGACCGATGGACGAGTCCCCTTGAAAGACCTGACGGCTTTTCACGCCCGCCAGATCCGGAACTATCAGGACCCTGCCCTCACCAAAATGGTGACTGGGATCTGGGGCGACGTGCGGGAATCCACGGCCGAAAAAACCGCCCGGATCGCCCAGTGGAAAACCCAACTGACCAAACCGGTGCTGGACCAGGCCGACCGGGCCAAAGGCCGCCTCCTCTATCAAAGCCTCTGCGCAACCTGCCATGTCCTGAATGGCGAGGGCGGGCGGATCGGGCCGGAACTCACCGGCAGCAACCGGGACAACCTCGACTACCTGCTGCAGAACATCGGTGACCCCGGCAGCGTGGTGGCCAAGGATTATCAGTTGACCACCCTGACAATGAAGGATGCCCGGGTGCTCGCTGGTTTCATCCGCTCGAAAAATGACCGCACCCTGACCCTGCAGACCCCTGCCGAAGCCATCACGGTGCCTCTCAGCGACATTGGCCAGACGGAGATCGCCCCCATTTCCCTGATGCCCGAAGGCCTGCTGGAATCGTTGAACGCGAACGATCTCCGCGACCTGATCGGCTACCTCATGGCGAAATGAGCCGGCGCCGCCCTGCAGCTTCCCCATTGCCCCAGGCTCCAGGCCTGCCACGGTGCGCCCCATGAAAAGCATGACAGGATTTGGACGCGGCGAGGCGACTGGCCCCGGCGGGCGCTGTACCGTGGAGTTGTCTTCGGTGAACCGGAAGCAGGCAGATATCGACCTGAGGATGCCGCGCGATTGGCAGGCCTTGGAAGCCGGAGTGCGGCAACTCCTCGCCGGCACCTTGTCCCGCGGGCGCCTGCATGGGGTGATGACTTATGAAACCGCCGTCGAAGCCACTTCGACCCTGCGGGTGGATGATGCCCTCGCCAAGGAGTATGCCGCCTACCTGGCGCAACTCGGAACCGCGCTGGGCAGTCCCATGGTGATGACCCCGGAAGCCCTGCTGCGTGCCCCCGGCGTCTTCAACGTGGAAGGCCGCGAGCCCGCCCCTCCGGAGGTCCTGCAACCGATGGTCCACTCGGCCGTCACCGCTGCCCTCTCGGCCTGGGACGAAGCCCGCACCCGCGAAGGCGCCCACCTTTTCGCGGACCTGACTTCCCGCCTCGAAACCCTCCGCCAGTTGCTGGATCAGATCGCCGGGGAAGCGCCCAAAGTGGCTCCGCTGCACCGCGCCGCCCTGCACCGCCGCCTTGAAGAAGCCGGCCTGCCTTTGCCTCTGGATGACGAACGGCTGCTCAAGGAAATCGCCCTGTTCGCTGACAAGTGTGACATCAGCGAGGAAATTTCCCGGCTCGGCGGCCACCTTACCGAATTCCAGCGCCTCATGACCAGCGATACCCCGGCGGGCCGTCCCCTCGATTTCCTGACCCAGGAAATGCACCGGGAACTCAACACCATGGGAGCCAAAGCGAACCATGCCGCCATTCAACATCGCGTGGTCGCCGGGAAAACCGAAGTGGAACGCCTCCGCGAACAGGTCCAGAATGTGGAATAGAGAGCCCCACCAGAGGGAAGAAGTCAGAAGTCAGAAGTCAG
>CAIZWU010000217.1 GCA_903936775.1 uncultured bacterium
GACATGGGCCGGGGATCATGACGGAGAGTTCCCCACCGCCCAGCAATTCTCCAACGAAGCCTTCCGGGAGTTATTTAAGGCAGGCTTGGTGGATACTGAAAAAACCTTCTCCATCCAAGGAGACGCATGGCACAAAAGTTCCGTTTCAGGCGACGGCAAAAGACCCGACAACGAGATCGGCAGCGCCCCGGACTTTGCCAAGGCCCTCCAGCGCGGCGAATGTGCGTACGCCTATGTGTCAGGACTCAACCTTGCCTCCCGTGGCTCACTGCCCCTGTTGGCCAATGCCTTCTCCGAGTCCCTCGGGGTTTACACAGACGACAAGTCCCGCAAAGGAGGCGTCTTTAAAGGGACCAAATGCGCCTACGCCACGGTGGGAGGAAGTGCCAAAGTCGGAGACTTGAGCCCGGACTTCCGGATCCTGGATATGAAGAACGGAAAAGCCACAGACGTCTTCTCCCTGGAATGGGGCACCAATCCTGACAATATCAAAAACCCTGAAGGCTGAAATTTTCCCGGAAGCAAATACCTGGGAATCCAAGGCCGAGGGAAATCGAACTCCAAGCCAGCGGACCTCTGCCGCAACAGTGGCGCTTTCCGTTAGTTGGCAGGCAAGTCCCGGATAAAAAGGGTGTGCGGGGACAGTGGCACTGAGGCAGGCGGTCATCGCCAAGGTCAATAGCTCCACCGGTTTTATCGATAAGCCATCGGCAGCGGAGGGAGCCAAGGTCTGGCCATGAAAGATCTTTGGTATCGACTCTGGCATGGGCTGGCCGCCCACGTCTATTTCAGCCGCATCACGGTGCGGCATCCGGAGCGCCTGCCGGAGGACGGACCCTGCCTTTATGTCGCCCTGCACCGGAATGGCGCGGTGGATGGGTTTGTCTATCGTCAGGCGGTCCCGCGGGCGGTGTTTCTGATCTCCAGCCAATTGCGGCGCAGCTTCCTCGCCCGCTGCTTTTTTTGCGGGATCGCGGTGACACGCCGCGGCGATGCGGGGGACCGGAGTGAAAACACCGCCGCGCTGCGGGAATGCGTCCAGCTGTTGGCGGACGGCGGCGGGTTGGTGGTTTTTCCGGAGGGCACCAGCTCCCTCGGTCCGCGGCATCTGCCCTTCCGCAACGGCGCGGCGAGCATCGCGTTGGAGGCGCTGGGACGGCAGGTGCCGCTGCGCATTGTGCCCCTGGGAATCCACTATGAACAGGCGTGGGCTTTCCGCAGCAGAGTGGAGGTCGTGGTGGGTGAACCCATTGCCACGCCGTTTCCGGAAGATCTGAGCGACTCCGGCCGCCTCCGCGAAATGAAACGGCGCCTGACCACCGCGCTGGAATTGGTCGGGGCCAACTTCCCCTCCGCCGCCGCGCAGGAGGAAGCCGGACGCCTCGCCTGCACGGTGGCGCTGGACCCGTCCCGCAGCTTTTTCACCAGCCTCAAATCGCTGGAATCCGGCGTGCCCGAATCCTTGGCGGCGCAGGGACGGGAACTGGAGTCACGCCTCGCCGGGTGCCGGGCGCTGCGGTATCAGGGAGTGGCGCTGTTTCCTGAAGTTTCATGGTGGCAGGACACGTGGCGCCTGCTGTTGGCAGGTCCGGTGGTCCTGGCAGGCGGGCTGGTCAACCTGCCCCCTCTCCTGGCAGGATACCTGGCCGCACGCCAACGCGCGGACGGTCCCAATGTGATCGCGCTCTGGCGGCTGCTGGCGGGGCTGCCGGTGGCCCTCTTGTGGTGGGGCCTGGTGTCCGCCGTGCTGCTGGGATCAGGCCTTGGAGGGTGGCTGGCCGGGTATGCGATTCTAACCATGAGCGCGCTGCGCCTGACCAACCGCACCCGGCAATGGGCAGTCTCCGTCTGGAATGGCCTGATCTGCCCGCACCTCGCCGGGCCCGCCCGGGAATTCCGCCAATCCATCCTGCAAACCCTCCCTCGCCCATGAATGCCGCCCGCCCCTTCCCCCGTCTGCTGCCGCACGAATGGTGCTTCGGGGGATTCCTGCTCCTGACCTGGCTGCGGCTGCTCGCCGCGGTGGGTCCGCTCGATCCCAGCGCCCTGCTCTATTTCTTTTTGCTGCTGGGCGGGACAATTCTGACGGCACGCTGCCTCGCCCAGCCGACCAAGGCCCGGTGGTATGCCCGCCTTTGGTATTATCCCGTGATCATGAACGTCGCGTTTGTGACCATGGGCTCCACCGCCCTGAAGCTGGTGCCGCACCGTCAGGATGCGTTTCTGCAAAGGATGGACGCCGCCCTGGCCGGAGTGCCCCCCAGCCTGCAGGCCCAGGCCATCGTCTCGCCTTGGCTGACCGAGACCCTGAGTTTCTGCTACCTGCTGTTCTTCCCCTATCTGCTGCTCAGTCTGGGATACTACGCGTGGCGGGGACTGCCGGTATTCCGCCAGCTGACGGTGGGGCTGTTCACAATCTATGCCTTCGGGTTTCTTGGTTATACCCTCCTGCCCGCAGTCGGCCCCTACCTCGCGATGCAGGATCAATTCACCGTGCCCCTCACCGGTTTCGCGGTCACGAGGCTGAACAACTTTGTGGTCGCCCATGGCACCAACGGAGTGGACGTGTTTCCCAGTCTGCACTGCGCAGTCTCGTGTTTTCTGCTGGGGTTCGACCGCCAGCACGCCCGGTGGCGGTTCCGGCTTTTCCTGGTGCCCTGCTGCGGCCTGTGCCTCGCCACGATCTACCTGCGCTATCATTACCTCACGGACGTCCTCGTGGGATTCGGCCTCGCCGCCCTGGCGCTCTGGCTCACCGGCCGGTGGGCGCAACATGCCGCCGCGTCAGGCGGGAATCGCGATTTTTCCAACCACCAACCTGAAACCAACCCATGAAACAGATCCTCCGCTTCGATGAACCTTCCGCCACCCAACCCGGCCTGACCGGAGGCAAGGGGGCCAACCTCTCCATTCTC
>CAIZWU010000218.1 GCA_903936775.1 uncultured bacterium
CGCGCGCCCCGCTGAGGCATCTCTCTACGGTGGACATTGATCCGGCAGACCCCTATGGTTGGCCCGCCCCTGAAAGCAATTTTCTGGCAGACCGGCCCAACCGATAATTGATTGATCGACCATGACCCCGCACTCCAAGTTCTTCCCTCAATCGCTGATTCTGCTGGCGGCGCTGCTGTTGTCCCACCTGCCGGCCCGCGCCGGGGACCGGCCCACTGTGCCCAATTTCTCGTTGCTCGACCTGGACGACGCCAATCACGAGCTGCACCGCACCCCGGGCCGAGTGGTGGTGTTGATGTTCACCGGCACCGGCTGCCCCATCGTCCGCAAGAACGCGTTGAAATTCCGAGACTTGAATGACCGCTTCGAGAGCGGGGGCATGAATTTCTGGCTGGTGAACTCCTATGCGGACGACTCGAAAAAGGACGTGCGGAAGGAGTGCCAGAAACTGGGTTTGTGGAGCATGACCTGTCTGCTGGATAGCAAGCAGAGCCTGGCGCTGGCCCTGCAGGTGGAGCGCACCGCGGAAGTGGTAGCCATCGACACCAAGGACTGGAGCATTTTTTACCGGGGGGCGATCGACGATCAATTGACGGAAGGGGCGGAGAAACCGGCCGCGACGGAAAAGTATCTCGAACAGGCCCTGACCGCCTTTTTGGCGGGCAAGGAAATCACCACTCCGAAGACCCGCGCGCACGGCTGCCGGATCAGCTATGCCAAAGTAGCCGATGCTGGTGCGGCGCCGGACTA
Organism: uncultured bacterium; assembly: GCA_903936775.1. Classification (GTDB taxonomy): domain Bacteria; phylum Verrucomicrobiota; class Verrucomicrobiia; order Verrucomicrobiales; family V1-33; genus CAIZWU01. The sequence continues at coordinate 751 of CAIZWU010000218.1, forward strand.
CGCCACGCAAGTCGCGCCATTGTTGCAGCAGCATTGTGTGTCCTGCCATCGTGCCGACGGGATCGGACCCTTCAGCATGAACAAACATGGCCGCGTGGCCAACAAGGCTGAAATGATCGAGGAAGTGCTGTTGACCCGCCGCATGCCGCCGTGGGACCCGCATCCGGACTACGGTAAATTCATCGACCCGCATGCGCTGTCGCGGGAAGAAACGCAGACCATCCTCCGGTGGGTGGAAGCCGGGGCGCCGCGCGGGGAGGGCGCCGACCCCTTGGAAGTGCCGTTGGCTGCCCTGCCCGAGTGGCCGCTGGGGAAACCCGACGCGGTGCTCAAGGTGCCCGAAGTGCAGAAGATCCCCGCCACCGGGGTGCTGGATTACCGTCACATCAAGGTGGCCAACCCCTTCAAGGAAGACGTCTGGTTGAGCGCCCTCGATGTGAAGGCCGGCAACCGCAAGGTGGTGCATCATGTGATCCTTTACGCCAAGTGGCCCGGCGCGCCGGACACCGGCAGCAGCAAGGGGGTGTTTTTTATCGGCTGGGCGCCCGGTTCCACTGCCATGAAATACCCCGCTGGCGTGGCGAAAAAGCTGCCCGCCAATGCGGAGCTGACGCTGGAGTTGCACTACACCACCAACGGATCTGAGGCGACGGATCAGAGCGAGGTCGCCTTCTACCTCGCCGCGGACCCGCCGGAGCGCTCCGCCGAAACCCGGCAGGCCATTGAGCTCAATCTGAACATCCCGCCCGGGGCCGCCGAGGCCCGGCACACCGCCACCTTCGCCTTCACTAAACCTGCCACCATCTATGGCCTCTTCCCTCACATGCACTTCCGGGGGAAATGGATGCGCTACGAACTCCTGCTCCCCGACGGCAAACGCGAGACCCTGCTGCACGTGCCCCGTTATGATTTCCAGTGGCAGCTCAGTTATTACCTCGAGCAACCGCGTCACGTGCCGGCCGGCTCCTGGCTGATGGTGTCGGGCGCGTTTGACAA
>CAIZWU010000219.1 GCA_903936775.1 uncultured bacterium
CGCACCCTTCTCGGTATCGGCCTGATCGCCTATGGCATCGTGAATCACAGCTGGATCGGAGCCCTCGGCGCGATCCCTCTTCTGACGGCCATCCTCGGCTTCTGTCCGGTCTATTGTCCTTTGGGGCTGAGCACCCGGGGCAAAGGAGGTGGTTGCGGCAGCGGTGGCTGCAGTGGAGGCAAGTGTGGCGGCTGACTCCTGGCCCGTTGCCTTCCAAACCAACACCGCATGACTCCTGCGCTGGCCATGGGCCTGCTCGCCATCCCGGTCATAGTGACCGGGTGGTATGCTTTTGAAGGGCGGTGGAACCGGCGTCTGTTCCATGACAGGGGTGGCCAGAGTTGCCGCAATGGTACGGCGGCAGAGGCCAGGGATTTCCTGCAGGCTCATCCTGACGCCCAAGTGGTGGATGTCCGCTCGTCTGCCGAATTCCGCGCTGGGGCCCTGCCGGGGGCGATTCATATCTCCGTCGGAGACTCTGGCTTCGCGGCCAAAGTAGGCGCGCTGAGCCGGTCGCGGCCGCTGTTGGTTTACTGCGCGGGCGGCTATCGCAGCCGCAAGGCCGTGGAGTTGATGAAGCCGATGAAATTTACCACCATCCAGCATCTGCACCGTGGCTATCACTCCTGGAAACTGTCCGGACTCCCGGTGACGAGGCCGGTGGAACCCCTTCCAGAGCCCTGATCCTGCTTAGTTCCTTTTTCCTTCTTTATCATGAAACCCAACGACATCTCTGCCTTCTCCACTCCCTCCCGCCGCCTGCTGATCGTGGGGGGCGTAGCCGGTGGAGCCAGCACCGCGGCCCGGGCGCGCCGGCTTTCGGAGGATTGTGAGATCATTCTTTTCGAGCGCGGCCCGCACGTGTCCTTTGCCAACTGCGGTCTGCCCTACTATGTGGGCGGTGAGATTCCCGACAAAGAAGACCTCCTCGTCCAAACGCCGGAAAGCCTGAAGGCCAGGTTCAATTTGGACGTGCGGGTCAACACCGAAGTCATGGGCATCGATCCTGCCACCCATACTGTGGCCGTCAGAAACCGTGTCACGGGCCAGGAAACAGTTGAGTCCTACGACAAGTTGGTGTTGGCCACCGGGGCTGCGCCGATCCGGCCGCCCATTCCGGGAATCGACCGGGCGAATCATTTTCTGGTGAGAAACGTGCCGGATGTGGAACAGATCACCGCGTGGGCGGAAAAATCAGGCCAAGGACGGGTGGTCGTGGTTGGTGGGGGGTATATCGGATTGGAAATGGCAGAGCAACTGCGGCACCGTGGATTGACGGTCAGTCTAGTGGAGGCCCTGCCGCAGGTGATGGCCCCACTTGATCCGGAGATGGCGGCATGGCTTCATACGGAATTACGGGATCAGGGGGTGGCGCTGCATTTGAACGACGCGGTGGCCGCCTTTGAAGCTCCCACGGCGGAAGAACCGGCGGGGGCCTCCATCGTGGTATTGAAAAGCGGCCAGCGCTTGCCGGCGGATGCGGTGATTGTCGGCCTTGGCGTGAAACCAGAAGCTGGGCTGGCCCGGGCGGCGGGTTTGTCATTGGGGGAGCTTGGTGGCATCCGGGTCAATGAGCACATGCAGACCAGTGATCCCGACATTTACGCAGTGGGCGATGTGGTGGAAGTTAAGGATGGGGTGACCGGGCAATGGTCGCTGATCCCGCTCGCAGGGCCGGCCAATCGTCAGGGCCGCATCGCCGCTGATGTGATTTTCGGCCGGGATTCCCGCTA
>CAIZWU010000220.1 GCA_903936775.1 uncultured bacterium
TGAGAGTTGAGAGTTGAGGGTTGAGAGTTTTGATTTTGCTTTGCTGGATGCTTTGGGGGCCTTTGTACTGGCCGGGATAATATCCGATTCTCCGGCACTCGGCGGGGCGCCGAGCGTGACACGCGGGGCGCGTGTGCTCCCCGATGAGTCACTTCGCTCCGGGAGGGGGCGGCGGGAGCCTCGGGAGGGGTGGGGCATGGGGTGGCGGAGGGCTTGGCCGGTGACGCTATGGGGATTGTTTTGGATTTCCTGCCACGTGCCGTGGGCGGTGATTTCGCCGCCGAATTGGCCGGCACCGGGGCCGAGGTCGATGATGAGGTCGCTGCGGCGCATGGTGTCCTCATCGTGCTCGACGACAAGGAGGCTGTTTCCTTTGTCGCGGAGGGCGATCAGGGTATCGAGGAGCTTGAGGTTGTCGCGGGGGTGGAGGCCGATGGTGGGTTCGTCGAGGACGTAGAGGACACCGCGGAGGTTTGACCCCAGCTGGGAGGCGAGGCGGATGCGTTGGCTTTCGCCGCCGCTGAGGGTGGTGGCGGCGCGGTTGAGTTGGAGATAGCCGAGTCCGACTTCGCGCAGGAAAGTGAGGCGCTGGGCGATTTCTGTGAGGATGTCGCGGGCGATGATGTCCTGGGTGCCGGTGAAGGAGAACTGTTTCAGGGATTCGGTGGCAGTGCTGACGGGCTGGCCGGTGAGAGTGCCAAGGTCGAGACCGTGGACGAAGACGTTGCGGGATTCCTCGTTGAGGCGGCTGCCCTGACACACTTTGCAGGGGATGGATTCGCTGACGTCATCGGCGGTGCCACGGCGTTGTTCCTCGATGAGTTCGGCTTCGAGGATGGAGTTGGCGTGGGAGGTATCGAGTTCCCGGGAATGCTTGGGCACGGTGCCGTAACCCCGGCAGGTGGAGCAGGCCCCGTGGGGACTGTTGAAGGAGAAGAGGCGCGGATCGAGGTTATCGAAGGAGCGGCTGCATTTCGGGCAGGAACGCTTGGTGTTGAGGACGGTGATGTTTCCCCTTTTGTCGAGGAGGCGGATGACCCCGCGGCCTAGTTCGAGCGTGCGGGCGACGAGCGCATCGAGTTCGGCGACGGAGGGAGCGCTGGTCAGGTGGGCGGTGACGGCGTCGATGGTGTGCTCTTTGAAACGGGCGAGTTTTTCGAAGTCGGCAGTTCGGATGACTTTGCCGTCGATCCACATTTCCTCACAGTTTGCGCGGGTTGCGATGCCGGCGATTTTGTCGTGGAATCCTTTGCGGCCACGGATGAGCGGGGCCATGACGCGGAGGGATCCGTTTTTGGTGAGGGAAGCGCGGATCAGGCTGGCAATGGCGCCGGGGGATTGCTGGGTGACAGGGACGTGGCAGTCCGGGCAATGCTGTTCGCCGACCTTGGCGTAGAGCAGTCGGAGGAAGTGATAGATTTCCGTGACGGTGGCCACGGTGCTCTTGCCGCCGCCGCGCGTGATGCGTTGCTCAATGGCGACGGTGGGCGGGAGACCGGAGATGTGATCGACCTCCGGTTTTTCCATCTGCTCGACAAACTGCCGGGCATAGGTGGACATGGAGTCGAGGAAGCGGCGTTGGCCTTCGGCGAAGACGATGTCGAAGGCGAGGGTGGATTTCCCGGAACCGGAGAGGCCGGTGACGACGACGAGTTGGTCGCGGGGGATGGTGACGGAGATATTTTTGAGGTTATGCTCACGGGCGCCGGTAATGCGGATGGCGTTGGGATAGGGAGTGGCTGGAGGGAGGGGGGATTCGGCGGCTTTGAGGCTGGGGGAACTCAAGGACGGGAACCCCGTGCTCCCGTGGGCGAGCACTTCGGAGAGGTATTGGCCGGTGTGGCTAGTTTTGACTTTGGCGACTTGTTCGGGGGTGCCTTCGGCGACGAGCAGGCCACCGTCGGCGCCGGCTTCAGGGCCGAGATCGATGACCCAGTCAGCACATTTGATGACTTCGAGGTTGTGTTCGATAACCAGAAGGCTGTGGCCTTCGTTGACGAGACGTTGGAAGGTCTGGAGGAGGAGGTTGATGTCGTCGAAGTGGAGGCCGGTGGTGGGTTCGTCGAGGATGAAGAGGGTTGGCTCCTTGCCGCCGTCGAGGAGGTGACCGACGAGTTTGAGGCGCTGGGATTCGCCGCCGGACAAGGTATTCAGGGGTTGGCCGAGGCGGAGGTAACCGAGGCCTACTTCGGCGAGGATTTTCAAAGCGGCGGCGGCTTTGTTGGCTTTGAGATCGGTCTCCTGGAGGAAGAAGGGGATGGCTTCCGTGACCGTCATTTCGAGCACATCGTGAATGCTCTTTTCATGGTGGTGGATGGCGAGGGCTTCGGGCCGGAATCGTTTTCCTTCGCACTCGGGGCACTTGACGTAGAGGTCGCTGAGGAACTGCATCTCGACTTTTTCGTAGCCGGCGCCCATGCAGCGGGCGCAGCGGCCGGTGCCGCTGTTGAAGGAGAAGTAACCGGGACCGACTTCCTGTTCGATGGCATCCGGGGTTTCGGAAAAGACGGCGCGGATGTGGTCCCAGGCTCCGGTGTAGACGGCGGGGGTGCTGCGCGGGGTGCGGCTGGGGGGCGACTGGTCCACCATGATGACGCGGCTGATGGGTTCATCGCCGGTGATGGCACGGCAGCGGCCGGGTTCGTTTTCGCTGCTGAGTCCTTTTTTACGGATCAGATTTTCGTAGAGGACTTCATGGACGAGGGTGGATTTCCCGGAGCCGGAGACGCCGGTGATGGCACAGAAAAGACCGAGTGGAATGGTGACGTTGATGCGTTGCAGGTTGTTCTGCGAGGCTCGTTCGATTTTGATGGCATGTCCGGGTTTGGGTTTGCGGCGTTTGTCAGGAATGGCGATGGATTTGCGTCCAAGGAGGTAGTCGGCAGTGAGGGAACGGCGGGCGTTGGGGAGTTCGGAATGCGGGCCGTGAAAGACCAGTTCGCCGCCCTGCTCGCCGCGGCCCGGGCCGATTTCGATGAGGTTGTCGGCGGCGCGCATCACGCTTTCCTCGTGTTCCACGACCAGCAGGGTATTGCCTTTGTCGCGGAGGTGATGCATCACGTTGATGAGGCGGCCGGTGTCGCGCGGGTGCAGGCCGACGCTGGGTTCATCGAGCACGAACAGCGTATTCACCAACGAGGCGCCGAGGCAGGTGGTGAGGGTGACGCGCATGACTTCGCCGCCGCTGAGGGTGCGGGTGGAGCGGTCAAGATTCAGATAGCCGAGGCCGACGTTTTCCAGATAGCGGAGGCGGCTGGTGATTTCTTGTTGAAGCTGGCCGGCGGTGTGGTCGCCGGGCGGAGTCGGGAGGGCAGCGATGAAATCAGAGAGGGTGGTGATGGGCCATTGCCAGAGTTCCGGCAGGGTGTGTCCCGCGACGTGGAACGCCAGCGCTTCCGGCTGGAGGCGGGACCCCTGACAGGCGCGGCAGGTGGTGTAGGTGCGGAAGCGGCTCAGGAAAACCCGGACGTGCATCTTGTAGGTCTTGCTTTCGAGGTAGTCGAAGAACCGGCGCACGCCATACCATTCGCTGTTGTCCCACTCGCCACCGGGGTCGGTTTTATACCCGGGTTCTCCTTCCATGACCCATTGCTGGTCTGTGGGATCGAGGTCGTCGAACGGGGTGGTCAGGCTTAGGCCGCGGCGTTTGGCGTTGCGTTCGAGGTCGCGCTGGCTGTCGGCGTAGACGGCGCCGGAGAAGGCTTTGACGACGCCCTGCTTGATGGAGAGGGATTTGTCAGGAAGGGCGCGTTCGAGGTCAATGCCGATGGTGCGGCCGAAGCCCCGGCACTGCGGGCAGGCGCCGATGGGATTGTTGAAGGTGAAGAGGGCGGGGGTGGGCCCGCGGAGATTGACATCACACTCCGCGCAGTGCCAGCCTTTGGAAAATGAGAGGGTTTTGCCGGACTCCGGTTCAATCAGGGTGAGTTTCCCTTTGCCGAGATGGAAGGCGGTTTCGATGGCTTCGAGGAAGCGGCCTTGCTGGGAGGGGTCCAACTTGAGGCGGTCCTGGATCACCGGGACGATGGGAGGGAGGGCGGCCTTTTTGAAGGAGGAGGGTTCGTCCGTGCGGAGGGTTTCGCCAAAGAGCAGGACGCGGAGATACCCTTGGGCCTGAAGGAAAGGGAAAAAGTCGGCGGCGGTGGTTTTGGCGGGGACCGGGACGGGCAGGGTCACGAGGACGGTTTTGCCGGGAAAGTGGCGGAAGGCGGTCGTGGCCACAGATTGCGGGGTGTCCGGCTGGACGGGTTGGCCGCAGGAGGGGCAGGTTCCGGTGGCCAGCCGGGGGAAGAACAATTTCAGGTAATCATTGATCTCCGTCATAGTGCCGACGGTGGACCGCGAGGTGCGCACGGTGTTGCTCTGGGCAATCGCGATGGCAGGCGGGATGCCGCGGATTTCGTCGACCTGCGGTTTGTCCATGCGGTCGAAAAACTGCCGCGTGTAGGGCGAGAAAGTCTCGACATAACGGCGCTGTCCTTCCGCATAGATGGTCTGGAACGCCAGGCTGGATTTACCCGATCCACTGGGGCCGGTAATGACGTTGAGTTTCCCGAGAGGGAGGTCGAGATCGATGCCCTTGAGGTTGTTCTGGCGGACACCCCGGATGGTGATGACGTCGGAGGGGGCTGGCAGGGATGGAATGGGCGCCGGGGACGAAGGTTTAGGCTTGGAAGGGGATTTGGCTGGGGAAGCGGCCTTGGCGCGGGAGGGGGTCTTCATGTCTGCTGGAGACAACGAGAGGGAGGCCCGGGGCGGACGCAAGGGGACTGGCACTCAGGGGCGGGTGACCTTGAGACGGAGGAAGCGGCGGGCCGGGTCGAGGGGATCGGGGTCCTGGGCGGTGACAATGCGGTGGGTTCCGCGATCTTCGGTGGTGGCAATCCAAGGATGGTTGAAGCCATCGGCAGCGCTCCAGCGGTCGGTCCAGGGACCGTCGAGGGAGGCAGCCGATTGGAGGGTGACCGTGGTGCCGGTCAGGCTGGACCGGAGAGGAAAGGTGAGGGTGAGGTGATTGGCGGCGAGGCCGGGCACCACGGAGTTGGGCGAAGCGGCGAGAGGCGGGGAAGGGAGGGCGAATTCGATCAGATTGCTGCTGCTGTCCTGATCCGGATCGGCGGTGGGGAAGCCCTCGGCGGGCAGGGCAAACGATTGCTGGGTGGCCCAGAGATCATAGGCATCCTGAACGGTGACGCTGAAGGTGGTGCTGACGGATTGATGGTCGAGATCAGTGGCGGTGAGGGTGATCGTGGCGCTACCGGAATTCAGAGGAGTCAGGGCCACGGTGGGGGCCTGGTCAGTTCCGGTGATAGCGGCAGTGGTGATGGCGGGCGCCGAGGAGGAGGAGGTGAGAGCGAGGGGAGCGATGACGGCGGCGTTGTTGATACGGACGAGGGTGGAGGGGTCGTAAGCTGGAGGGGGCGGGGTGCCGCGGACAGGCGTGTCGGTGAGGGCGCCGTTGAGGGTGCGGTAATCCCTGAGGGGAAGTCCGGCGATGGCGTCGGCGACGGTCATGCCGTTGCCGGCGATGCGGGCGAAAACGGTGAAACCGCCATTCTGATTATTCAGGTTGGCGGCATTGTCGGCGAGGTTGATGAAAAATTGGTTGGTGGCGCTGTCCGGATTGCCTCCAAGCTTGGCCATGGCGATGGTGCCGCGGGCATTGGTGATAGAGGGTTCATTGACCACCGCCGGGGTGGTGGGGACAGCGGAGGCGGTGGCATCGGCACGGAAGGCTCCCGCCTGGATAATGAACCCGGGGACGCTGCGGTGGAAGATCGTGTTGGCGAAATCGCCCCGATTCAAATAAGCGAGGAAGTTGGCGGTAGTGAGGGGGGCGCTGTCAGGGTAAAAGGCGAAGTCGAGGTTGCCGAGGTCGGTGGTGAGCCGGGCGGCGGAGGCGACGTCGGGATCGGAGAAAAGGCCCGCAAGGGAGAGGGATATCGCGGTGCTGCCGGCGATGAGAGACTGGGGGGCGGGAGGGGGAGCGGCAACGAGGGGCGCCAGTAGGGCAGGGGGATTGATGAAGTCCGGGGTGGTGACGGTGGCGGGGCCGGCGTAGGTGGAGTATTCCGGGCCGGGATTGAGGTAGGAACGAATCCGGAATTGATAAGTTGTCAGGGGATTGGCTCCGTTCAGGTCGAGCGTGGTGCGATTGGCGGGCACGGTGCCGAGCGAGGAAAAGGTGGCGCTGGTGCCGGCCCGGTAGGAGATTTCGAAGCCGGTTTCATCGTTGGAATTGTCCTGCCAGCTGAGCTTGAGGGTGCTGACATAGGGGGCGATGAGAATGACATTGGAAGGGGCCGCCGGGGGCGCGGCCCATGCGGGGAGGGCACCGAGGACAAACAGCAGAGCGCAGGACAGGATGAACAATCGCATGGGTCAAAGGGGGATCGGATGGTTCTTACCAAGGTCCGGCGGGAGGTAAAAGCGAATTCATCCGGGGGGACGCAGGGTTTCGGGGCGCGGGCAGTGGGGCGAGCGGCCGCCGGTGAGGTCACCCGGCCTGTCGTAATACGGCCAGGGGCGCGGTTTCCGTAAGAAGGGCGGAGGGCTGTTCTGAGCGATTGACGCCGCGGGTTGCTGCAAGATATTTGCGGCAGCATGAAGATTGGATTTTATCAAAGGGCTGCAGTGGGGCTGTTGATCTGGCTTACCGCACTGGCCGCCCGGGGGGAGTTGAAAGTGGCGACCCTGCACCCGCTGCTGACGGACTTGGCCCAGCAGGTCGGAGGGGACAAGGTAACGGTCATTGGGGTGGTCAAGGCGGGGACGGATGTGCATCATTTTTCCCCCTCCACGCGGGACATGCAGGCGGTTTCCGGCGCCGATTTGGTAATGGCTTCCGGGAAGAAACTGGAAAATTACCTCGGCAAGTTGCAGGACAGCCTGACAGGTGGGCAGAAATTGATGGAGGTGGGCTCATCGATTCCCTCCCTCGAACTGAGTGAGGCGGCCCAGCTCATGGAGGCAGCCGGGCAGGGGCAAGCTGGGCATACCCACGGTGGGGTGGACCCTCATTGGTGGAACAGCGTGGAAAACATGCAGCGGGCCACCCGGGTGGTGGCGGCGGCTTTTGCCAAGGCGGATCCAGCCAATGCGGCCGCTTATGAGGCCAATGCGGCGGTGTATCTGAAAAAGCTGACCGATCTCCGGAAATGGGCACGGCAGGAGATCAGCCGCATTCCTCCCGGGCAGCGGACGCTGGCCACCGCGCACTTGTCGTTGGGGTATTTTGCCAAGGAATTCGGCTTCAAACTGATCCCGCTGCAGGGGCTGAATCCGGAGGTGCCGGCGACTTCGCAGGATGTGGCCGCCGCGATCGACACGATCCGGCGGAGCATGGTCCGCGCGGTGTTTCCAGAGCAGGGGGTGAATCCCAAGCTGCTCTCCAAAATATCACAGGAGACCGGGGTCGTGTTTGGCGGTGAATTGATCGCAGACGGCAATGGAACGGGACCCCTGGCCACCTTTACCGGATTATTCGAGCACAATATCCGCGAGATCGTCCAAGCGCTCAAAGCGGAGCCTTAACTGATAAAGTGATGCGTGGTTTTCCTTTGATGAATCTGCTGGCGGTAGGGGCAATCCTCCTGGCGCTGATGGTCCCGCTGCTGCGTGTGGACCGGCCCCAGACCGTGCCGTCGTCGAGCAGTCCTGCGGTTGTGCCGCAGCAGAGTGGCACGCCGGTCATGGTGCTGCTGCGGTTTGTGCATGCTCCGGTGGAGGCCAGTCTCACGGTGGGCGGAAAGGTGATTCCGCTGCGTGGCGCAGGGCTGGAACGTCAGGGAGAAACCAGCCTGACGGAGCGTGGCCAGGCTCTTGAGATGGAGTTCAAGGCGGCGTGGCCGCCGGGTAGCGCGGCGACCATGGTGGAGATGCGGGCGGCCCCCGATGGGATGCCCGAGCAACAGCAGAATATCTGGGCGGACGCAGGGTCCGCCGATGAAATCGTGCGCTTCATGTGGAGGACCGCGCCATGAATACTGCGGCCGCCGCTGACAGCGGACATTGTGATCACTGTGCGCACCATCACGAACTGCAGGTGAATGGACTGAGCGTGGCCTATCAAGAAATCCGGGCTCTGGAGGGGGTTTCCTTTGCCACGTCCTGCGGTAATACCGTGGCCTTGATCGGTCCGAACGGGGCGGGCAAAAGCACCTTGCTTAAAGCCATTGCGGGACTGGTGCCGCGGTCTGCCGGATCTATTTTGTGGCGGGGAGTGAAGGTGGCCCAGTGGCACCGGGAGTTTGCCTACCTGCCGCAGCGGGAGGACGTTGACTGGAGTTTTCCGGTGACGGTGCGGGGTTTGGTGGAGATGGGCCGTTACAGCCAGCTGGGCTGGTGGCGGCGGTGGCGGGCGGTGGATGAGGAAAAAGTGCTGGAGGCGATGAAGTCGATGCACCTCGAAGGGCTGGAGAACCGGCAGATCAGTGAATTGTCAGGCGGTCAGCAGCAACGGGCGTTCATTGCCCGGGCCTTGGCGCAGGAAGCCCATGTCCTGATGCTGGATGAGCCCTTCAATGGCCTGGACCGTCCGGCCCGGGAGAATCTGGCGGCGTTGCTCCGGCAGCAGGCGGCGGAAGGCCGGTTGGTGATCGCCAGCCATCACGATTTGAATACGGTGGCGGACCTCTTCGACGAGGTCCTGATCCTGAACCGCCGGGCCGTCGCCTTCGGGCCGGTGCAGGAAGTTTTTACAGAATCCAATCTCGCCCTCGCTTATGGATGATATTCTTTCCTATCCGTTTTTTCAACGGGCTTTGCTGGGAGCCTTGATCATCGGTTTCACCAATGGTTGTTTCAGTGCCTATGTGGTCCTGAAGCGGAGTGCCCTCGTCGCCGGATCGTTGTCCCACGCCCTGTTGCCGGGGATTGCGGGCGGAATTCTGGTGGCGGGCTCGCTTACGGCCTGGAGTGCGTTTCTGGGGGCCCTGATCGCGGCCCTCGTAGTGGTGCTGGCCTCCCTCGCGGTGGCCCGGTCCTCGCGCCTGGACCAAGGCACTTCGTTGGCGGTGATTTTTACGATCGCCTTCGCGGCGGGCCTGATCATGCTGAAATACGTGCCGGTGCAGGTGAAGCTGGAGGACTATCTCTTTGGGGACATTCTGAATATTTCGACGACCGACCTGTGGGTGGCGTTTGGGATTGGAGTGGTGACCCTGACCCTGACGACCGCACTGCAGCGTCCGATTTTGCTGACGCTGTTTGAACCTTCGGTGGCGGCGGCCCAGGGAGTGCCGGTGCGGGCGTTGAATTACCTGATCATGACCCTGCTGGTCCTGGTCATGATCTCCTCCCTCCAAGCGGTGGGTTGCATCCTCGCATTGGGCCTGGTGGTGGCTCCGGGAGCAACCGTTTTTCTGCTGACCAACTCTACGCGCGCGATGTTCTGGGGTGGTGGAGCTTTGGGCGCGGCGGGGGCCGCGGGAGGAATGTGGATTGCCCACTGGGGCGAATTCCGGCCCGGGGCCGTCATCACGGTCCTGCTGGGAGCGGCTTTTTTACTGGCATTTTTCTTCGGGCCACGCAGTGGGTTTTTCCGCCGGACCGGTGGATAGGCTGGGAGCGGTGAGCCGGATCAAACGCCTGATTGAACGGGGCGGTCTGCGATTTGTCGGTCCGGCTCAGGAATCCGTGGGTGCCTTGATCGGTTCAGGTGGGGAAGCGTCTGGAACTGGAGCCGGGGCCGGGGTTTCCAAAGGCGCTGGAGATTGAATGGATGGCAGGAGCTCCGGGGGAAGGATCTTCTCCGGCTCCGGGAGCATCTCCTCCGACAGGGGCTCCGGGACCCGGAAGAGCTGGTTGGAGTAAGGGCATTTCACCTCAACGCCAGGGGCGATCCCGGCGACGTCCACCAATTGATTTTTCTGGGCGAAGGGGCTGTAGACAAATCCCGGGCGGCCCGGCACGCGGCTTCCCAAGGGGATTTCCGGGAAGCCAGATATGGAGGGAGGCTGGGGCGCTGGATTTGGAATCAGCGGAGGCACCTGACCCGCCGCGGGCAGGGTAGGGGAGTCAGCGCGGAGGGAGGCTGTTTCGGCAATCGAACGCTGGGGCTGGGGCCGGACCAGCGGAGGAGCCGGAACGGTGAAGTCAGGCACCTGGAAGGGTTGCATGGTGTAGGGACAGCGCACTTCGGTTCCGGCGGCGAAAGGGCTGACATTCACGATCTTATGACCAGGGACATAGGGGCTGAAAACAAAACCGGGCCGGCCGGGAACGGGCGTGGCGAACGGGTTTTTGGCGATTTCGGCCTGCCGCACCGGTTGGACTTTCAGGGCATCGTCAGGACCGGCGGGGACTTGGGCGACCACCTGATGGGGAGCGGCCGGGGCTGGTTCGAAGAGGATTGGGAGGAGCCCGCGTTGCTGCACCTGATTCCATGCTTCACGGGGAGGGAGTTTGCAGGATACTGAGAGAAGGCAGAGTGCCAAAACGCTGCCAGGAAGGAGGCCCCGGCGGGCGGCGGTGTGGATGGGTGATATCATCATGGGAAATCGGGTTATTGAAAGGGGGGCGGCGGCTGCAGGATAAGAAGCAAGGAACGCCGGTGCAATAAATTATAGTAATTTTTCTAAAGTGCGAGATTTTTCTGCGGTTTTTCGCTTTTTCGGGAAAACGGACGTCTTTAAAGACGATGGTGCTCCTTGAATTCTCACATGTGACAATTCTGGGTGCGGGACAGGAGCAGGCCGGATGTCCCTGCGTGGACCGGTAGGGAATGCCGGCAGGCCGGAGTGCTTTTCGAAGCTGGACATGTCTAAAGGGAACCGTGAAATAGAGGCTATGAATTCCCGGCTGCTGTCTCATCCGCTGCTCAGAGGGGCGGTGCGCCTGCTCAGTTTTTCCGCGCTGACGGTTTGTCTGTGGCTGTTTGGCCGGAAACTGTCCGGCGATATTACCAGCATCGCGGGGTGTGGGGGTGAAGGGGGATGCTCTCAGGTGCTGGGGGGAAGGTGGTCAGAGTGGTTTCAGGTGCCGGTGACCCTGCTGGCAGCGTTGGTGCATGCGACGGTGCTGAGCCTGACGCTTCCTCCGGTGCAGCGCTGGCTGGGGCCTGCGGGGGACCGATGCCTTCCTGCGGCGGCCGTGATGCTGGGCGGTGCTGCGATTTATTTCCTGACCCTGCTTTATGGGGTGGAACACCAGCATTGTCCCTGGTGTCTCGGGCTCCATCTTACGGGGATCGCGGTGGCGGCTCTGATCCTGGCGGATGCCGGAAGGAAGTTGGAATGGGCGGGTCTGGGGAGGCCGGTGCTGACGGGTATTCTGGCGTTGGGGGTGCTGGCAGCCGGCCAAATCTGGGGGCCAAAACCAAAGACCTATCTGTTGACGGGCGGCACCGGCCCTGCTGCCCCGGCTCTGGTGGTGACCGGGGCAGGAGGGCGTGAGGTGAGCTTTTTGGACGGCCGGTTGAAATATGATACCGCCACCTTGCCGCTGATCGGATCGCCGGCGGCGCAGTACGTCATGGTCGAGTTTTTTGATTATACCTGCAGCTCCTGCCGGGACTTGGCGGGTGATTTGAAGGAACTCAAAAAGAAGTGGCCGGAGACGTTTGCGGTGATTGTGTTGCCGGCCCCGCTGAACCGGGCCTGCAATCCCTCGCTCAAACCCGCCGTGCGCGATCACCCTGGGGCGTGCGAACTGGCCCGGCTGGCCTTGGCGCTTTGGAAATCGAAACCGGACGCCTTCCCGGAGTTCCATGATTTTCTTTTGGCCCTGCCGTTGCCCATGACGATCGAGCGGCTGGCGGAGGCCCGTTACAAGGCAGTGACTCTGACCAGTGAGGAGGCCCTTGCCGCGGCCTTGGAGGACCCGTGGGTGGGCCAGCGGCTCAAGGACAATGTTGCCGCGTTTGCTCAATTGACGGCGCAAAGCATCGCCATGCCGAAGCTGTTGCTTCCTCAGTCCGGGGTGATGCATGGCACGGCGCGCGATACCGCGGAGTTTGTCCGGGTGATGGAAACCCAATTCAAACTGGCGGGTCCGGCTCCTGGAGCGGGCGCTCCAGCGAAATGAGCGGTAGGATGCCGTGAGTTGTCAGGGCCTTGGGGTGGCCTGGAGGCGGAAGAAGGCCCGCTGGCCGGCGGGGAAAGCCGGGCCAGGCGTCAAGGTGATGCGGATGCGGCCATCCGCCAGGACGGTTTCCGAAAGGGGTTGTAGCCAGGTTGCCCCGCTGTTCCAAGTAGAGAGGTCCGACGCGATCTGTGGCACGAGGAAGGTGTCATCGGCGGCGGCGGCGCGGGTGTAGCTGAAGAGCGGCAGGCCGCCGGGAAGGGGCGGCGGAGAGGCGGCAAGGCCA
>CAIZWU010000221.1 GCA_903936775.1 uncultured bacterium
ACGGCCGCTTTGAGCGCTGCTTCTCCATGCCGGAAGATGCCAACGCCAATGCCATCACCGCCACCTATCAGCAAGGAGTGCTCACCATCACCGTACCAAAAACCGAAACCCCTCAGGCCAGGGAGATCTCAGTGAAAGTGAACTGAACCCTGCCTGAGCGCCCCCGCACAACTCCCATACTCATCTGATCAGCACCATCATGAACACCTCCACCTGCTCTCTCCCTCCCCAGCCTTCCAGTCTGTGCGCTCTGAGCGCACCCCGTCAAACCACCCTGCCACCGGAGGTACGGTTACGCACCCAGTGCAAAGTGGAATATACCATAGAAGCGAGCGTACGGAATCGGATGGGCGGGGCCTCCGACGGGGATTCCCCCGGGGACGAGGAGCGTGAGGTGGTGATACTGAGCATTTTTGTGCCGCGTTGTTCGCTGAATCCGACTCAAGTGCGCATCGTTGAGGTTTAAATCCTCCCCACTGACCCCAGGCAAAAAGCTGCCCTCCGGTTGGTCCCCTCGGACCGGCCGGAGGGTTTTTCATTTGGCTGCCTTGTCTGGGGCCGGGGGAGAGGGATGCGGGACCACGACGCCCGCGGCGGCCTCATTTCCCCCGTGATAATTGGCTTGGCCGATTCCGTCTGGCCCGTTATGTTCGTGTCTGGAATTCCTGAGCCCCGGTCCAGGTCCCTTCCATGAAGTCCTCCCGGAACAGCCCATTCCTTTCCGCCAGCCCAATTTCCCTCACCTCCCTCACTTCTCCCCAGACTCAAAACATGCTACGCCCCACCTTCCTCTTCGGTCTTCTGGCTCTGATCTCTGCGCCGGGGGCCTTCGCTCAACTCGCGCCCACGCCGCTGGTGGACCGCGGCGACATTTGGAACTACCGCAAGGGAACCTCCGCCCCTCCCGCGGACTGGGCCTCAGTGGCCGACGCTTCCCTCGATGCCAGCTGGGCCACCGGAGCAGGCGGCTTCGGCTATGGAGATGGCGACGATGCGACGGTGCTGAGCGACATGTTGAACGGCTATATCACCGTGTATACCCGCGCCACCTTCGGGGTGACGGCAGGGATGGACCCCACCCGCCACCTGCGCCTCACGGTGGACTATGATGATGGCTGCATCGTTTACCTCGGGGGAGTGGAGGTTTACCGTTCGCCCAATGTGCCAGGCGCTGCCGGGACACCTTATCTCTACAATCAGGATAGCATTACGGTGAACCACGAGGCATCCGCCGGAGCAGGAGGCAGTCCGCCGGCGGTGGTGGATCTGGGGCCGCTCTCCGGACGGCTCGGGGTGGGCTCCCATGTGCTGGCGGTCCAGGGGATCAACGGGGAGCTCTCCAGCAGCGACTTTTCGCTCATCGTCGATCTCGATCTCGTAGGCGGCACGCCGCCTCCTGCGGACATCACCTGGAAGCTGGCCGACAGTCCGGTCGCCGTGACCAGCAATCTGACGATCGACGGCGGGAAGACTCTGACCATTGAGGCCGGGGTGGAAGTGGTCTTGTCGGCTGGTGTCGCGCTGCAGGCTATCAATGGGAGCCACATCGAAATCGCCGGGACGGCGGCAGCCCCGGTCGTTCTGCGCCGGGCTGCGGCGGCGGAATGGGGCGGGTTGTCCGCCACTGGTGCCGGTGGGACGATGACGATCCGCCACGCGGACATCTCGGGGGGCACGGTGCGTTTCATGACCGGGGTGACCGGCCTGATGGAAGATACCACGATCCATGATTCCACCGCCTCCAAAATCATCTACAGTCAGGACGCGGTCTCGGCCACGCTGCGCCGGTGCCATGTGTTCAATTACGCCGAGACAAACTTCGTAACCACCCTCACGGTTCTGGAGAACAGCCTGTTCGAGGCGCCGACCGCAGATGCGGTGGACTTCGATGGGGCACCGCCAGGCTCCGTCATCCGGGAGTGCACCTTCCGGAACGGCCCCAGCGGCACCAACACGGATGCCGTGGACATCGGCCCCTCCCCCATCAACGGGGCTCCCTGCCGGGACGTGGTCATTGAGGGCTGCATGATGCACAATTTCAGCGACAAAGGCGTCTCCGTCGGGGATGCGCCCAACGACGCCGTGAACCTTACGGTCAGGAACTGCCTCATCTTCAATGTGGCGAGGGGGGTGCAGGTGAAGGCGGATTCGGTAGTGCATGTCGAGGACTGCACCATCGTGGACGCGCAGATTGGCCTGCACGGGTTTGAGAAGGTGGCCGGCACCGGTGGGGGCATCATCAATGGCTGCTTCAATAACATCCTCTCCGGCAACGTCACTCAGATCGGGACGGAGACCGACACTGTGATCGACATCCAATATTCCGATATTCAGGGAGTGAATTGGCCCGGCATCGGCAATCTGAATGCCGACCCGCTCTTCCGCGATGCGGCCAACCGCGACTACCGCCTGCTGCCAGGATCGCCCTGCATCGGCACCGGTAAACTGGGCGATACCATGGGCGTCGCTTTTCCCGTGGGTGGCCTGCCGGATGTGCCGGCCAACCTTCAGGTCGTCTCCTTCGACGGCAGCAGCGCGATCCTCTCGTGGAGCGATCCTGACAACCGTGAGTCCGGGTTCATCCTCGAGCGCTCGCCCGATGGCACGACCTGGGCCAATGCCGGTAATTTCCCTGCCAATGACAATGTGGTGATGGTTTCCGGGCTGGAGTCGAGCCCCTCGTGGTCGTTCCGCGTCCGCGGCACTAATTTCATCGGGTCCAGCTTCCGCTCCGAAACCGCCCTCAGCGGCACCGTGCCCGTCGATACCGATGACGACGGGATGCCGGACAGCTATGAGAACCAGATCACCGGTCTCGACGCCAACAATCCCGCCGACGCCGCGCTGGATCTCGACGCCGACGGCGCCAGCAATCTTGACGAATTCCGCTCCGGCACCGCCCCCGGAAATCCTGTGAGTATCTTCGGGGTCGATTCGCTTACCCGGCTTCCTGCCGGTGGGGTGGAGATCCGGTTCGAGGCCCTCGCGAACAAAGCCTATACCGTATTGGTCTCCGGGACGCTGGCACCCGACTCCTGGCAGAAGCTCACCGATATTCCGGCCGATCCCGCGCTCCGCCCCTCCGTGGTGGTGACAGATCCCCGTCCCCAGGGCAGCGGCTTCCGCGGCTACCGGGTCGTGACGCCGCCGTTGCCTTGATGGCGGGTGGGCTGTGAGTGATTGGTTCCATTTCCGGGAGGAGTTGGATTGAGTGTTGGAGAAACTGTTACTATGGGACTGCGGTCATGTTAATTCCAGTTCTTCGACAACTTACCGCCTGTGTTTTCGCTTTGGCGACGGTTCACGCCGGTACGCCATTGGGCGGTTTCTCTCCGGTGAAGGTTGGTGAGGGGCCACTGGTTTGTCTGATCCATCCGGAAGACGCAATAGGCCAATCCGTCAGCGACGGCAGGGAGCGTACAGAGGTGATGTATTTATGTGATCCTGGCAGTGGGGTCAAAGCAACTCCCGTGTGGCGCGGCGGTGTTCCGCTGGTGGTCCCGCTGCAGCGGTTGACGAAAAACCTCACGGTGGTCGAGCGCGGCTACGAATGTTTTGTGTGGGACATGTCGGAGGGTGGCGCCACTTCGCTCTGGGCCGGCGGTGACCAGACCTCATTTTTGAAGGCGGAAGGCAGCAAAGTGTTTTTCCTGCGGCGCCTGCTTCCGGATACGTCCAACGGCATGAAGGTAGGATCCGGGAAGAATGGGAAACACGTCGCGGAGAGTTGGTTCCGGGCGCGTGACAAACTTTGCACCTTGATTCCGGGCGAAAAAGCGGGGGCGGTGGAACTGGCCGCACCGGTCCTCGAGCACATCGTGGAAACTGGACCGGCCGGCATTTGGGCCGTGACCGCCGACGAGCCCCGCAAGCTCTGCCTCATTTCCAACGACGGAACGGTGACCGGCATCATCCCCTTCGATCCGCACTGGGGCGCGGGGGAAACCTTTGCTGTTTTCTCACCTGCGCGGGACTATCTCGCGCTGTCCGTGCTGCACGACGAACAGGATTTCGATCGCGAGCGGGAGTTGATTGTGGTGGACGTGAAGCGGAAACGCGTGTGCCATCTCTCACATAATGTATCCATTGGGGCCAGGTCCTATCCTCCTCACATTGACATGACTTGGGTGGACGGGACGCATCTCTTGTTTGGAGAAACGAAAAGCGGTCAGGTGCTCGACGCGCCCGCCGGAAAACTGGCGGCACCTACCGGGGCGCAGCGCCAGGCCGCCGCTCCGCCCGTGCCTCCGGACCGGGAGAGGAAAGGCCTGTTTGATTCCGAATGGGGAAAGCTCTGGTTTGCCGGCGACAAAGAGTTGGCTGGCAGCGTGCTCGATGAAACTGGCATCGCCGTGAACGACATGGAAATCAGCGGGGACGGAAAGTGGGCTGCCTTTTGCGAGTCAGGCACCAGCAACGTCTTCCTGCTGGATGGCGCGGCCCGGCGGAAACACCAACTCCTCAGCGGATGGGCCTACAACATCAAATGGCTGCCGGCGGTGGAGATCGGGAAATAGGCCACTTTATCTGGAGGCATTCATGGTGTCCTACCGAGGCGAGGTTGATGGCATTTGTGGCCTTTTTCCAACACGATCTTCCAGGGGTTGGCCGCAGCTCACTCTGCCTTCAGGGCCCAGAGTTGTTTCATGGTGGCCAGGTAGGCGGTGCCATTGGCCATGGTCACGGTGGCGCTGATAGGGGATTTCAGCTCGAGGTTGGAGAGGACTTTCAATTCCCTCCCGGCCTTCAGAATACTGAAGTTCCCTTTGCGGGTGCCGAGATAGACTCGGCCGTCCGCCACCATGGGGGAGGCCCAGAAGTCGCCGTTCATGGGGTGGGTCCAGACGGCGGCGCCAGTGAGGGCATCGACACAGTGGACGATGCCGTCCGCATCGGTGGCGTAGACCAGACCGTCGTGAACGGCGGCGGTGGTGAGGGTGTGTTTGCCGAGTTCATAACTCCAGAGTTCTTTGCCATTGGTGGCATCCACACATTTGAGCCAGGACTGGTTTTTGCCCCAGAAGACGTCGCCGCCGCCGGCGATATACAGCTTATCCTGATGGAGAACGGGCATGCCGTAAATGTTGCTGGGACCTTCCTTTTTGTTCTGGGTGAAGAAGTGGACTTTGGACTTCGGGGCAGTGGGGTCCATGTCATATTCCCAGCGTTTGGTGAGGGTCTGCACGGCCTCGCGGGCCGGGACGGCGGGCAGGGGATCGAAGGCATAGGTGATGCCATTTCCCCCACAGAAGAGGATGGTGGGTTTCCCGCCGATCTCCCCAAACGACGGCGAGGACCAGCCGGAGTGGAAGATGTTGGGAGAAATCTTTTCCTCCTCCCGGGCGAGGTATCGTCCGGTCAGTTTGTCCACCACAATCAGGCCGGGGGCGAGGGGACGGCGGATCACCCGGTGGGTGTTGTCCACGCCGGTGGCGGTGTTCACATAAAGGTGCCCGCCATGAATCAGGATGGAACTGTGGGCACCATCGTGGCACCAGATGCCGCAGGCTTCCTTCATGTCCAGGATCCAGAGGATGTCCGCATCGAGCGGCCCTGGCGTCAGGGCCGCCTCTCCACGCAGGGCGAGGTGTTTGCCTTCGTCCTGGTAGGGCCCATCGTTGCTATTGGCCATGCCATGCACATCCAGACAGACCACCTCGCCGCGGTTGGTGACGGTGTAGACGCGGTCGCCTTCCACGGTGCCTTCGGACGCGATCCCGGTATTCGGCCAGTCCAGATAATCGTCGTCCTCCAGCTTGGGCACCACCAGCTGCCAGAGCAGGGCCCCGTCCTTTTCATCGAGGCACATGAAGACCCCTCGGTCGCCCTGATGCCGGGGATCGCGGGGGTTGGCATTATTGGTGCCGACGAAGACCCGCCCGCCGGACACCACCGGGGTCGAATGCGTCTGGCTGCCCAGTTCCACCACCCACTTCACGTTCTTTTTGGTGGCGGGATCAAATCTGTCAGGCAGGCCCTGCTCGGCGGACACGGGATTGCGCGACCACGCCTGGCCCCACTGGGGTTGATCCGCGGCGGTACCGGCCGGCGGCAGCAGCCCCAACGCCAACCCCAAACCGGCCGCGATCTTCCAACCAGGACGGGCTGCGAGGGGCCGGCCGGGATGGGAAGCAAGGCCATGGGCGGGGAACGGAAGCAGGGGCAGGGAATTCATGGCGTTATGTGGGGGAGGCAGGGCGGAATGGGGTGGAGGTCATGCTCCCATGCAGAGAGGGCGTTACTTTTTAAATACGGGGTGGCCAAAGAATCTTCCAGGGGAGTTCCGGGGATGGTGCCGCGGTGCCGGACCGGCGCCGCCAGGACGGTGCCCGGATCTTCCCCGGGACCCGCGGACCCGTCCCATGGAAAGAAGCTCCGCCGCGCCATGGCCAGTGCGCCTCAATTATGTTGCCCCCCCGGTGGGGGTCATTCTTCTGGCCATGCCGTGCCAAGCGCCACTCAATCCTTCCACACCTGTGCCGGAGTCACCCGGGATCGCGTCGCCTGCTCAAAGGCGAAGGCATAGGCCAGCAGTTTGGCATCCCCTCCGCGCTGGCCGATGAAGGTGATGCCATTGGGCACCCCGTCCTTGTTCAAGCCCAGCGGGACCGTGATCGCCGGATAGCCGGCGGTGGCGTAATACTCCGAGTGGGTATTCGCCAGGCTCACCAGCACCTGCACGGCATTTCCCGCAAAGGCCTTCGCCAGAATGGCCGCGGCCGACTCCCGGGCTTGCAGGGCCAGCACTTCATAGGCCTTGGCCAGGCCGTCTTGCTTGATCCCCTCCTCCTTGTAAAACGCCTCCATCAGGCGGGAGCCGAATTCTATCATGTTCTGGCCGCGGGGAATGCGGATTTCCGGTTTTGCCGCATGGTAAGCCTGCAGGTCCGCGAGGGTTTTGATGGGGGCCCCGGTCTCCTTCAGATAACCGATCGTGTCATGCGAAAGCCCGAGGAAGATGACCGGCAGCAACTCGATCTTTCCTTCGAGAGTCACCGGGCAGCTGACGGCCTTCGCCTTGCCCAGCCCCTCATCCATCAAGGCCAGCCAATCCGCCTGCCGGCCCGGGCTTTCCGGTCCGGTGATATCCTGACGAAGCACTCCCACGGCCACGCCTGCAAGAGCCCCGGTGTCCAGGCCGGCGGCATAGTCTGCTTCGCCCGTGTCGATGGCCGCCAGCAGCACCGCGGCATCGGTCACGCTGCGCGTCACCGGACCGGCGGAGTCCTGGTAGCGGATCAGCGGGACGATCCCCTCCCCGCTGACGAGCCCCAGGCTGGGTTTCATGGCCACCACTCCATTCGCCGCCGCCGGCGCGATCAGTGATCCTGACGTTTCCGTCCCCACGCTTAACAGGGTCAGGCAGGCGCTGACAGAAATCCCCGAACCGCTGCTGGAGCCGGCCACAGGCAGTTGGCTGCCGTGGGGATTGACCCCGATCCCGCTCACGGCGTTATAGCCTGCAGGTTGGGTGGTCAGCACCCCCGCCAGTTCCGACAGGCTGGCCTTGCCCAGAATCACCGCGCCGGCTTCCCTCAGTTGCTTCACCAGCGTGGCATCGCGGGGCGGGGCATGCTGGAGCAGGATCTCCGTGCCCACGGTGGTGTGCATCGGCGCGGCGGTGCCGATATTGTCCTTCAGATTCAAGGGGATGCCGTCCAGGGGACCGAGGACCTTGCCTTCCTTGCGCCGCCGGTCTGCGGCGCGGGCCTCCTCCAGGCAGCGCGGGTTCACCTCGAGGTAGCTGCGCAGCAGTCCGTCATGGCGCCGGATGCGTTTCAGAAAATACCCTGTCAGCTCCTCCGAAGTCACCGTGCCGGCGGTCAGCGCGGCCTGCACCTGCAACACCGTGGCCTCCTTGATCAGGGCGGTTATTTGAGCGGTGCGCTTCTCTTCCGGCAGCGGGTGCTCATTTGTCAGGAAGGCAAACGACAGTTCCCGCAGCCGGGGTATTGCAGGGGGCTGCTGACCGGGTTCCTGAGTCATGCCTGCACCCGGGAGGCTCAGTAGAGTCATCACAAGGAGGAGGCCGGGACGGTAGGTTGGGTTCATCGTGTTCTGGTGGGGCAGTTTGGAAAAGCGTGATTCCTGATGCCCCGGGTTTCCCCCTGAATCAATGGAGAGGCAGTGGGCAGTGGGCAGTGGGCGGTTGCCGGACTGGGGGATCCACGCTAGAAGGTCTTCGGCACGGACGTCCAGCCAACGTCCCGTGCCCCCAAACCCATCCGCTATGAAACCTCTCCTCCTCGCCCTGCCGCTGGCCCTCGCCCTGACCGGCCCACTTTCCGCGCAGACATCCCCCGCTGCGCCTGCCCCGGCGCCCGTGCGTGCCGTTATCGATGACCAGCAGCCCGGCTGGCGTGCGCTTGGAGCGGCAGATTTCACCAAGGTCAACAGCGCCGACGACACCTGGAGCTGGAAGGACGGCGCGCTGCATTGCACCGGCCAGCCCGTCAGCGTGCTGCGCACCGTGAAAGAAGTGAAGAACTTTGAACTGGTGGTGGAGTGGAGCCATCAAAAGCCGGGTGGAAACTCCGGCGTCTTTGTGTGGGCCACCCCGGAGTCGATCGGAAACCTCACCGCCGCCGGCAAGCCCGGACTACCGAGCGGGATCGAAGTGCAGGTGCTCGACCATGCTTACACCGACCAAATGAAAGCGGCCGGGCAGAAGACCGATTGGTTTGGCACCAACGGCGATGTCTTTCCGGTGGGGGTGGAGATGACCCCGTTCCCGCCGCTTTCCCCGGACGGCTCGCGCAGCTTCCCGCGCCAGCTTCTTGCCAAGGGTCACGGCGAGTGGAATCACTACTACATCCGCGCCATCAATGGCGAGGTGCGTCTGTGGGTGAATGGCGGGGAAGTCTCCGGCGGCACCGCCTGCGACCCCGCCCAGGGCTACCTCTGCCTCGAGAGCGAGGGCTCGCCCATCATCTTCCGCAAGCTGCGCCTCCGCGAGCTGCCATAGCCCTATCGCCCGCCTCACTGAAATCTCCCGGCAAGATCCGCGGCGGGTACCGGGCATTCCGCCCTGCTTCGAATGAGCCGTCACCCTTTCACGTTTTGATCCAGCCTTGACCGGAGGGCAGAGCATTTACAGGAACTGAATGGAGCAGAGGCAACTTCCCCCTGCCCAGCAGCTAAAAGCAGTTTTGGCCGGTGGACGAGGCTCCCGCCGAGTTCCCAGCGCCCCGGTTCCTCCTCACACCCACTCCGCGCAAAGCAGCTCCGCCTGCGCCAGAACGGTCCGCACCGCCTCCTCCTGCAAGTCCGGCGGATAGCCGTGTTTGTTGAGGATGCGTTTCACCATGACCTTGATTTTGGCCCGGGCGCTTTCCCGCAGTGTCCAGTCGATGGTGACGCTCTTCTTCACCTGCGAGATCAGTTCGGCGGCGATAAGCTTCAACTTGTCATCGCCCATGGCTTGCACGGCGCTGTTGTTGGAGGCGAGGGCGTCGTAGAAGGCGATCTCGTCGTCGGTCAGGCCCATGTCCTCGCCGCGCTTGGTGGCGGCGTCGAGGTCCTTGGCAAGTTTGATCAGTTCTTCGATGACCTGCATCGTGGAGATGGCACGGTTGTGGTAGGCGTTGAGGGTCTTCTGGAGCTTCTCGGAAAAAACCTGGCTCTGCACGAGGTTGCGTTTGGAGCGGACCTTGAGTTCGTCCTTCAGTAGTTTCTCCAGCAACTCTGCCGCCACGTTCTTGTGTTTCAGCCCGCGCACTTCGGCGAGGAACTGGTCGCTCAGAATGCTGATGTCCGGCTTGGGCAAGCCGGCGGCGGTGAAGACGTCGATCACCTGGCCTTCGGTGGTGATGGCCTTGCTCACGAGTTGGCGGATCGCCGCGTCGATCTGCTCGGGCGTCTTCCGGTTGGTGCTGCTTTGTTTGTTCAGCGCGGCTTGCAGGGCTTGAAAAAAGGAAACGTCGTCGCGAATCTCCGTGGCTTCATCGCTGGCGGCGCAGAGGGCGAAGGCGC
Organism: uncultured bacterium; assembly: GCA_903936775.1. Taxonomy (GTDB): domain Bacteria; phylum Verrucomicrobiota; class Verrucomicrobiia; order Verrucomicrobiales; family V1-33; genus CAIZWU01. The sequence continues at coordinate 9,973 of CAIZWU010000221.1, forward strand.
GGGAGAGTTCCGTCACCACCTGCACCCAGCGCTTCTTGCCGTCTTCCTGTTGGA
>CAIZWU010000222.1 GCA_903936775.1 uncultured bacterium
CATGACAGGGCAGGATCAGCGTTACCGGACAATCGCGGCTCATGTTCTCGAGCGATTTCTCAAGGGCCGGCCAGGCCTCCGGGCTCAGCCGGTGCAGAGTGGTGATGCCAGCGGGATGGAACAGGGAACTCATCGGGGGAAAAGGAAGCGCAACAGGGCAGGGGTTGGGGAAATGACAAAGGCAAATGCCTGGCCATCAAACTCACCGCACCGGGACAAGGGGCGTTGCCTTGACGACGGGCCGGGATTGCTGGAGGGAGGAAGGGTGCGCTTGGTGGTCTTTCATTATCACGACCGGCCCGGTGGGGTGCGGCAGGTGATCTCGCGGGGTTTGCCCCGGTTGGTGGAACGTCTCGAACGGGTTGTTGAAGTGGTTTTGCTGATGGGGGAAATGACCGATCCCGCTTGGGTCAAGGGCTTGCAGGCATCCCTGGTCGGACTGCCGCTACGGGTGGTAACCCACCGGGATTTTGGTTATTTGAGCGGCCGGGACCAGGTGCTGGCCGGAGAGGCCGTGGAGCAAGTGCATGAATGCTTGTCCGGGCCGGAAGTGCTGGTCTGGGCGCATAACCTCAGCGTCGGCCGGAATGTGCCCATGTTGCGGCACCTGCCGGATTGGTGTGCCGCGGCCGGGGCGAGGCTGTGGCTGCACCACCACGACTGGTGGTGGGACGGACGATGGGCGCGTTGGGCAGATTGGCAGGCGTCCGGTTTGACGGATCTGGAGGAAGCCTTGGAATATTCCGTGCCGGTCGGCCCCCACCTCCGCCATTGGTGTGTAAACCAGGCCGACCTCGCATGGTTGCAAATCCGGGCGGGAGCTGCTGCTCAATGGGTCGGCAATCCGCTGCCGGAGCTGGCGGTCCCTGACAAATCTGAAATCCAGGCTGCGCGCGCCTGGCTGCAATCCCTCGGCGGGGGCGGACGCCTCTGGCTGGCGCCGGTCCGGGCGCTGCGCCGCAAAAACCTCGCTGAAGCCCTGCTCCTCGCCCAACAACAGGACGAGCCCACCTGTCTTCTCACCACCGGTGGTCCCAGTTCGCCTGCCGAAGTCCCGGCCTGGGAATCCCTCTGTGCCGCGGCCGCCCGCCACCATTGGCCGCTGGTTCCAGGTGTGCTGGCTGACGGCCGGTCCAACTGTCCGTTGCTCCCCGCCCTGTTCATGGCCGCCGATGCCCTCGTCATGCCTTCGCTCCAGGAAGGGTTTGGTCTCCCCTATCTGGAATCCGCCGCTTTCGGCAAACCGCTCCTCGCGCGCGCCCTCCCTGACGTTGCCACCAATCTGGCAGCGCTTGGCTGCACGCTTCCCGGCGCCTATCCCTCCCTGCCGGTTTTGTTGGATCAAGGCCACGCTGCTGCGGAGCAATGCCGTCGGCTGGCCGTCTGGCAAATCCTGGGCCCGCAACTGCCTCCGGAACTCAATGCCGGGCCGCCGTCATTCTCCTCCCGGGATCTTGTCGATTTTGGCGGATTGACCCTAGAAACCCAACTCGATTTCCTTTCCAAAGGTGGTCCGTTGCCGTTTTCAGCGCCTGGTCCGGTGATTCCCGATTGGCCATCACTCAGCCGGCGGGACCACTGGGCCGACCGTTTCTTCCATGCGCCCGCTGGCTCCCCGACTCCGTCCGGTGCATCCCTCCTGCCGGAAGTCCGGCGCCGGTTTCATTACTGGCAGCAGCATCCTTTATTATGGGCCGTTAACGGCGCTCACTCGTAAGCTATTTCAATGTCTCCTATCGAAGCCTGGTTCGCGGACCGCCACTGGAAGCCGTTCCGCTTCCAACAGGAAGTCTGGGCGGCCTATGCGGCTGGTAAAAGCGGCCTGATCCATGCTCCCACCGGACTTGGCAAAACGTTGGCGGCATGGCTCGGACCAGTAGCTTCCGCCCTGACGAAGCCTTCGGCCAAACCGGGCCTGCGGGTGCTGTGGATCACGCCCCTGAGGGCCCTCGCGGTCGATACTACCCAGTCGCTCCGCGAACCATTGGAGGGACTCGGCTTGAAATGGGACGTGGAAATGCGCACAGGCGACACCTCGCAGAAGATCCGCGCCCAACTGAAAAAATGCCTGCCGGAAGCGCTCGTCACCACGCCGGAAAGTCTCTCCGTCATGCTGAGTTATCCGGACGCCGCTGCCCGCATGGCGGGGCTGGAGGGGGTGATTGTGGACGAGTGGCATGAGCTGCTCTCCAGCAAACGCGGGGTGCAGACCGAACTCTGTCTCGCCCGCCTCCGGGCCTGGAATCCGGACCTGCGCATCTGGGGATTGTCGGCCACTATCGGCAATCTCCCGGAAGCCATGCATGTGCTGTTGGGGGACCGGGCGGAGGAAGGCGTGATTGTGACGGGCGAGACGCGGAAGGAGGTCGTGATCGAGACGCTGCTGCCTGACGAAATCGAACGTTTTCCTTGGAGCGGCCACCTCGGCCTGCGCATGATTCCCGCCGTGGTCCGGCAGATCGGGCAGGCCGGCACCACCTTGTTATTCACCAACACCCGGTCCCAGACGGAGCAATGGTATCAGGCGCTGCTGGAATTCCGGCCGGAGTGGGCTCCGGATTTGGCGATCCATCACGGATCGGTGGAAAAAGCCGACCGCACCGCCACCGAGGACCGTCTCCGCGCCGGCACGGTGAAGTGTGTGGTCTGCACCAGCAGTCTGGACCTCGGGGTGGACTTCTCGCCGGTCGATCAGGTCATCCAGATCGGGAGCCCCAAAGGCATGGCCCGGCTTATGCAGCGCGCCGGCCGCAGCGGTCACCGGCCGGGAGCGGTGAGCCGCGTGTTTGGGGTGCCTACCAACGCCTTTGAACTGGTGGAATTCGCGGCCGCCCGGGAGGCCTTGAGCGAGCGCCGCATCGAAGCCCGCCGTCCCCTCCGGATGACCTTGGATGTGCTTTCGCAACACCTCCTTACCGTGGCCGCAGGCGGTGGATTCGAAGCCGGGGCGATGCGCCGCGAGATCATGTCCAGCCATGCCTTTGCCACGCTCGATGATATTTCATGGGACTGGTTGCTCACCTTCATCACCAGCGGCGGCAAGGTCCTCCGCGCCTACCCGGAATTCTCCAAAGTGAGGATCGTGGAAGGCCGGTATGTCATGGCGGAGGAACGCACCGCCCGGCTGCATCGGTTGGCCATCGGCACCATCAGCAATGATACTGCCATCTCCGTGGCATATGCCAGCGGACGCCGTCTTGGCACGGTGGAGGAATGGTTCATTTCCCGCATCAAACCGGGTGGGTTGTTCATCTTCGGAGGGCGGCGGCTGGAGTTGGTGCGTTATAAGGACCTCAAGGCCGTGGTGAAGGACGCCACCAAAAAGAAACAATCCGGTCAGATTCCATCCTGGCAGGGAGGCAAAAGTCCGCTCTCCACCGAACTCGCCTCCGCCGTAAGCCGGAAGCTGGAGTCCGCCGGAACCGGGGATCTCCGCGACCCGGAACTGCAGCGGTTCTCCCCCATCCTCGCCCTGCAAAAGGCCTGGAGTATCGTTCCCCGCAGTGACCAATTACTGATTGAGGAAACCACCAGCCGCGAGGCAAATCACGTCTATGTCTATCCATTCGCCGGGCGGTTGGTGCATGAAGGGCTGGGCACCCTCGTGGCATGGCGCATGGCACGGCACCGCAGTGTCAGCATCACCGTTTCCTTCAATGATTACGGCTTCGAACTGAGCAGCCGGGATGATCTCTCCGCGGATGAAAAGATGTGGCGGGAATTGCTCTCCACCGATCATCTCACGGAAGACCTGATGGCCTGTATGAACACCGCAGAGCTGGCTAAACGGCAGTTCCGCGGTATCGCCCGTGTGGCCGGTCTGGTGATGCAGGGATTCCCCGGCAATCCGAAAACCACCAAGTCCCTCCAGGTCTCCTCCGGCCTGCTGTTCGATGTCTTCACCAAATACGATCCTGGCAATCTCCTCCTCGGGCAGGCCCAACGCGAAATCCTCGAACAACAACTCGAACTCACCCGGCTCCAGGCCACCCTGGAGTCCCTGCGCAGCCGCACCCTCGTCCAGATTTTCACCAAACACCTGACGCCCATGGCCTTCCCGCTCTGGGCCGATATGTTGTCCTCCAGCCTGACCACTGAAAACTTCGCCTCCCGTCTCGAAAAAATGCTTAACGAACTCGAGCAGGCCGCCCAGCACCCCGATGCCCCGGAAAACCGGCCGGAACGCTAAGGAGTGGAGCCGTTCAGTCCGCTTGGTGCAACTCAATCACAAGTCGGAAATCCGGAGGATAGAGTCGACGGTGGGCTGCTTTGAGCCCCGGTTGGTCCTGAGCGGTCATGGCTCTTTAGAACAGACCCTTTGCCGGGAACCCATCGCCGCCGCGGAAAACGACCTCATTTTCAACATAGGCATGCGGAATCTGGCCGACCAGAAATACCGTGTCCCCACCTCCGCCGTCCACGCCAGGCTCTTGTCGCACACTTGTCCTTGATAACCGGGGATCACGTCGCTCAGTCGTGGCCTTGAACCGGGCCAGATGTAACGGCCAGCCAGAACGGGCGCTCCACCCTGAAGTGGAGTGCCCGTTGCTGTTTCAGGCGGTTCTTGTGCGGAACCTGGCCCGTTATTTGACCCTGATGCGGAAGTGTTGGGTCGGTTTTGCGGGATTATAGGTGAACGGTCCGCCGGGGGTGCCATCGAAACGGCTGGTGGTGCCAGTCGCGGTCATGCTGCTGATTTCCAGCCACGTCAGCAGGGTGGTGGTCGCGTCCAGTGCGTAAGTGGTTCCCGGGACAGACTGGAAGGACACGCTCAGGGTGTTGTCCGGATTGAGGCTCATTCCTCCATCAAGAATGACGGGGACGGGCGGAGGGGTCGGTCCAGGGACCAAGGGCAGTCCCGGTGTGTCCGCGGGTTTGCTCAGGCCTTTGAACCCGGAAACTCCGTCGTCAGGTGCGGCGAAGATTTCGAAGTAGGAGCCGCCGCCGTCCTCCCAGAAGGTGGCGCTGACCGGGTAGTCGCCGGCATTGAGGAAGATCCGGCCGACGGTGCTGCTGTCCCCGGTGGCCACATCGGTTGTGATCGTTCCCAGATTGATGCGTGGAGCAACGGCTTCTCCGAGGCGCCAGTAGCCGGTTGGATTGCTGGCTTGGACCAGCGTGTTATAGGCGGTGGGACGGGTCGGGTTCACTCCGTTCGTGTAGTGGGACGCAATGACTTCAGGAGTCAGTGCTGCACCGTAGATGGCCACGTCATCCAGCCCGCCTTTCAGGAGCCAGCCACCGAATCCGCGGTCCCCGAGGAGCACTGGCGCGGCGGTGTTGGCCTTCACCGGTCCTGTTGCCAGACTGACGGTCTGATTGGCTACCTCGATTCCATTGACGTAGAGGTAGCTCTTGGTTCCGTCAAAGACCCCTGCGACATGCTGCCACTGGGCATCCAGCACGGAGCCGGGAGCGGTAAGAATGTCGTAAAAGTTGGTGACATCGCCTCCGGGGCCGTCCTTGCCGAGGTAGAATTGCCAATCCCCATTGTTGATCCTCAGCACATACCCGCTCCGGTCATTGGCATTCACCGGGTTCTGCTGGTTTCCAGCGATCATGCTGTTCACGACTGCCTGCGCACCGCCCCCTAGACTGTCTGGTTTCACCCATGCCTCAACCGTGAAGGGAGCCAAGTCGCCGGTTGCTGTTTTCGGGTTGAATCCGGCATTGAAGGGGATGGTGACCCGGTTGACCGCAGGCCCTATCGTAATCGATTTGTCCGGATCGCCGGCAATGGCTCCGACCTGCCCCAAGGTCACTGCCGTATCGGAAGTGGAATTTCCAGCGGCGCCCGCACTGCCGCTATTGGCCATGACGTTGTTTCCGAAACCTATCACGCCGGCGTTGGTGGCATTTTCGGTCAGTTCAGTGAAGCCGGTATTCGCTCCTCCCACCGCGAGCCGGGTGCCGTCGTCTCCTTGGAACCCAATCAAGTAGGAGCCTGATACACCGATACGAAGGGTGCCGGACATGCGCATGGCATACTTGTCGTCGTCAGCTGCAGTATTCCGTGGCCATGGCACATCCCCCCCGATGCGGCCTTGGCCACCGCTCTGCGGGTCGAAGAAATTGATCAGCGGCCAGGAGGAAGTGGCTGCGGCGGAATTGGCGGCTACAGCGGCATCAACTGCCGCATCCGCGCCCGCAATATTCACTTGAGTGAGACCGGCCGGCGCAGTGCTGAGCACGGTCCAGTCTGTGGACATCGAAATGCTGGGCGGTGGCGGCGGGGTATAACCGATCAGCCGCCATGACGCGGTGTCAGCTTGGTTGAGGAAGGCGCCTTTGGCTGCGGCCACTTGATAGAAGAACCCACCGACGCCTTCCCATTGGGCGTATTCCAGCCGGTATACCCCGGGCTCCAGTCGCATGATTCCCCGGGTATTCGAATCTCCCGTGCCACCGGGAAAGAAGAGCACATTCCGTTGGATTGAGTCGATGATGCCATCGCCGCCCACGTTCGAAAACTGGGGCGCCGCGCCGCTTGCCGCGGAGACGCGGAAGAAAAACCCGTCGTCGCCCCGCAGACTGAAGGTGTAGTCGCCGGCTACGGTAATCTGGATAGCGCCATGGGCAGAGGATACAACGTGGTTTTCCGCCGCGTCAGTGTTGCCCGGGAAGGGGCGCAAAGTGCCATGCGGTCCCTCCGCCACCGTGTTCGATTCAGGGTCCCGGAAACTCAGATTGTTCTCCTGTGAATCAAACACTGACTCCGGCGTAAGAGTGGGGGTGCGGTCGGCCGAATTCGCTAGAAAGTCCATCATCGCGGTGACGTTCTCGGCGTTGTTGATCCCGTCGTTTAGATAGGTCCGCACTCCCCACGTTCCGGTGGAGCCGAGGGGGCCGGGGATGCTGGCCGGCCACTCCCGGCTGGCGGAAAGGTTCTGCCCCGGCACCGCAAAGGACGAGGGAAAGCTCACGTCTTTTCCCGCTTCATCCTTCCCTGAGAGCACGAAGGCGAAATTTCCCCGCTGCACCCAGTCCGCAGTAAAGGTGAAGGTGGTCACCGGCCCGGCCTTGGTCGCCATCAGCGTCCCGATGCTGGCGGGTTCGTTGGAGGAAAAGGTGGTGAAGCCGCCGTTCCCGGTCGAGAAGTTCTCATCCATCATGACGGCAGCCCCCGCCGTGAGTTTGACGCCGGCGATTTCCCAGTCGATCCCGTCCGGGGTGTAGCCGTCATCCCATCCGCCCATGAACCGCACCCGGATTTTATCGCCTGCGGCGACTCCGGGGATGGTGGCCACGCTGGTGGTCATGGTCTGGACATCAAATCCGTCCGACGGTCCGTTCCAAGCCCGCTGGCTGAGGGTATAGCCATTCCCAATGAGGCGATCGGCCACATACCCGTTCAGGCTGAAGTTGTCGCCTGACAAGACCTTGAAAGGACTTCCGTTGATGCTCACCTCGACAATCCCGCCGTCATAGAGATCGCCTTCAAAATTGTAGCGGTGGGTAAGGGTGAGTTGAACCGGCCCGGGGCCGGGGACGGTCTGTTCCGGAGTGGTGATCCCGCCGAAAATGTTGCCTTCTCCTCCCTCCACCTCCCAGACCTTCCGTGCTGCGTCGAAACGCCACTTCACTGGCCCAGGACCGCTGGTCACCGCGAAGGTGGCGGGCGCCACGATGCCGGTGGGCGCGGCCACACGGTCGTTCACTTTAAGTTCAAAGGTGGATGGAGCGATGAGACGCGCGCCAACCAGATACGGCCCCGGCACAAAGGTCTCCCCCGGCCGGAAGGTCGGCAGTTCGGCGGCATAGGCGTCCTGGATTTGGTCCACTCCGAGCACCGTGTCGTGCACCCGGACTCTACCGAGGGTCAGTCCGGTATTAAAGACCTGGGGCAATCCGTTGGCGTCATTCTGGGCACCAAGAATAAACGGCAGGGGCGGACCAAAGGTATTCAATCCGCCCTGCGTCTCGAAATTCTTGAGCACGCCATCGGCATAGACCCGGCAGGTTCCCACCCCGGGGAGACCGCCTCCGTCATAGGTATAGACCAGGTGATGCCAGACGCCCGCCGCAGGGGCTCCGTTCCACCCGATATCCGGGCCGGCACCCCACTGCCCCGCCGCACCAAAAGCGGAGTCCGTGGAATAGTTGAATGAGATATTGGTCCCATCGCCGCCTCCACGCTTTCCCCAGGCGATCATGGTTTCCTCTCCCGTCAGCACGGCGTTGTAGGCCCAGACTTCGATCGATCGGTTGGGATTCACCCCCGTCACCGAAGCCGGTGCCACGGGCCCGACGAAGTAATCGCCGGACAGGTTGACTCCCTTGACCCCTTCGGTCTCCACAACTTCCGGGATTCCGGTGCCGGCAAAACTCCCGCCCAGACTCCCGGTATTCGTCCAGTCGGTGATGGGTCCGGCAGGAAGCGCGGTGGCATCCAGATTCACAAGGACATCGGCATGCAAGGTGACGGCGAGCGAGGGCAGCGTGAGCAGCAGTAAACGGGCCGGGCCAAGCACTGAGTAAAAAGTCGGGTGTTTCATGGAATAAGTGTGTTAATTAAGCTAGATTAGCGGCACTGAATCGGAAATTACAACGTAACTGAGTGGAGCATGCATTGTTTCCACTGCTTCCGTCAATAATTAAAAAATGGCTAATTTTATTGGATGGCTTTGAGCTCAGCGGGCTTTCGTCCCAGAAATTCGCCGCGCTGCCCTGTATGAAGTATCCAGGCTTTGCTAACTGTGCGCGGCGGGGGCGCGGGGCGGGTGGGCGTGGGTGCGCAGGTTGATGGGGTAGACGAGGCCGGTGTCGTATTTGGTGCCTTTGGCACCGAGGGGATCGTGGGCTGCTGCGGCGTGCCAGTGGCCGTCGCCGCCGAAGATTTCATAAGAGTCCAGTTTGCCGAAGCTGGCGAAGGGATCGTCCATGGTGTGGGTCATGAGGCGGGCGGAGGCTTTGTTGATGGCCTGAAGGTGCTGGAGGGAGAAAGCGTCGATAAAGCTGGAGCCGGCCGGGGTGCGGGCGATGGGGCATTGGTCGGGTATGGGGGGAGCGATGGAAAACTTCAGCCACGCAGCGGCGAGGTAATGTTGTCTCTAATGCGCTTAACACGAATTATTTACAACCAAACCCGGGCACGGTTCGTTACGATTGGTGCTGCCACTAAATTGGTAGGTCCCCGCCACCAGGAGAATTCCGCCGGTGGCGTGGAAGGTGCCCGCCGCGTGCGACAGGGGCGCGTTGCCGGAGTTCAGCAACAGATCCTCGATCGTCACATCCGTGTCGGGAGTGGCGGTATAGTTTCCGCCGCCCTTGTTGAACGTGGCATCATAGGTCGCTCCCCCCCCGTTGCTCATTCTTACGAAAGCCGCCGGTGACCGGGAGATGGATCCAGTTGGCCCCCACATTCCAGTTTCCGGAGGCCGCACTGGTCCACCCTGAGGTGACATCTGCCGCCCTCACCGGTGCCGGTGGCGGCGAGGGCCGGCATACTGATTCGGGTCCAATTCCAGGAGACTACGAACCGGTCGGAGCCTTTGATGAATCCAATGGCCCGCCAGAGGCTTCTCGATACGCGGAATCTTTTTGAACGAAATCCACCCGAACGCCGGGCCAAGCTGTTTTGTCGGCAGCAAAAGCGCGCCCGGATCGCCTGCTCAGGGCCGTTCCGCGCCCCGACACTCTTCGATCAGCTTGGTATATACTTTTCCTGCATGATCGTAGGCGGCGGCGAAATCGGCCTTTTCGTCCTCATCCATGAAGCGCTCCTTTTGGCTGCGGCATCGTGCGACGCCGGCAGCGCACCATTCGGCACTCTTTACCGATGCCCGGATCGGCTGGCCGCCCACTTCAATGAAGATGGGGTTGGTATGGGAGGACTGGAGGATGCGCAGCGCCACCCAACTGCTCTTGCTGATGGGCACGTCGAAGACCATATCCTCCAGATGGCCGTCGGCCAGGATTTCCTGCCGGGCGACCGGATATCCGTTGACGATGACTTCGACCGGCACCTTGCGCGTCTCCCCGAGGCGCGCCCACTCCACGCTCCAGAAGGGGCGGCTGCCGGGTCCACCCCATGGCGGCGTGGCATTCGGTTTTTTGGAGAAGTAAGGATTGATCACCTCCGGCAGCATCGCGGCGACTTTGGCGGTGAGTTTTACGGTCCTGGCTTTCTCCAACCGCAGGGTGCTGTCGCTCTCACCCATCGATACTTGATCTGCCTTGAAGCCGATCAAGTGGCTCTTGCCATCACCGACGTAGTTCCGGCCGGCGCGGATTCCCTCGCACCAGGCTTCATAATCCAGCTTGCCCCGGAGATGCACGTAACTGCGGCCGAGGCCGACCTTCTCGCCATAGATGCACGGGAAATCGGTTTCGCCGCTGATGCGGGTGCGGAACCCCACGTTCAGGGTGTGATACCAGATATTCAGCTCCCAGACGTAAGGGGTATCCACGGTGGAGAGAAAATCGACCGCCGGCACCAACCGGCCATCCGGTCCGGGCACGGTATGGGTGACGTCCACAATGTATTCATTGGCGCCGATCCCGTCGAAGGGCGGCACTTCGTAGTTGGGCAGCTCCGTGGACTGGGTGGCCAGCCCCCAGCCCGAGTGCGCCGGCCCGACCAGCGCGCCCTGGGCCTTGGCCCACTTGAGGGTGTTCAGCCCCAGTTTGGGCCAATGCTGGGTGGAGTCCCCGCCGGGATACATCTGGTCCCGCAGCCGCAGCAGGCAGAGGTGTCCGCTCTCGTGCGATCCAAAGCCTGACACTTCGATGTCGTAGCGCAGCAGATAGGGATACTGGGAGACGGCGCTGTCCTTGCCGGTGAAGAACTGCTTCTGATAGTCGAAGCAGGGTCCCCAGGTGAGGTTGGCTCCGATTTTCAAATCCTCGCCCATGATGTGGCGCTGCATGTCCGGGGCGTGGACGCCCTCGGTGGGCTTGGTGTAGTGCGCACAGCCGGCGGCGTGGATGTGATGGTCGCCGGACCACCAGCCCATCAGCGAAGGATCGATCCAGCGTTTCACCTGGAAGCTCAGCTCCTCGGTCGCCGGATCCACCGTCACACGGCGTTTTTCAGGAATGGATTCCGGGCCACGGCCGAAATTGATGGTGTATTGCCCCCCGGGCAGACGCACCTCCTCGCCATCGGCACGGTAGACCTGCGGGTGAAACGAGAAGTCCGGGGCGCTGCGTTTGGCTTGTGAGGGATAAACCTGGCCGCCCAGGTCCCGGATCTCGAACCCGGCGGTGGTGGGGTTGCCATTTTCGTCCTTCACCCGGAACACGGTCCGGACCGCAGGCCGACAGTCGAACAACACATCCACCTCATTGCGGTAGCCGATGTCCTGGGTCCCCTGACCGACGTTGAAGGACATCGTGGCCGAGCGCCGCCCGGCGTCGCGGCTGTAGAGTTGGACAATGCGGTATTCCAGTTCCAGCCCGCTCAACGTTTTCGCCAGCGGCTGATCATTGAACATCTGCACGTCGAGCCAGCGGTCC
>CAIZWU010000223.1 GCA_903936775.1 uncultured bacterium
ATCCGGCGGTGCCGGAGCCCCCCTCAACGGACTCACCCGGCGGGTGAGGGAAAATAGAGATAGGAACAGCACTCATCTCCTTGGTGATACGTCACTTCCAGCGCTTTGCCCAGATTTCCATTTTCCCTTTTAGGATGAATCCGGCGTCCACCACCTGCCCGTGGTCAGCGGGGATCAACTGGTGGGCATCATCAGCTGGTCGGACATCCTGAGCCTGAGTTTCGGTCAGGCCTTTGGAACGGACGAGCGGGCCGTGGATGCCGTCCTCGACCATTCCGTGACTTTGGAGCAGGTCATGAAAAAGAACCCAGTCACGATGCCCCATGATGGATATGTCCGCCAAGCAGCCGACATCCTCGCCAACAGTGAATTCCACTCCCTGCCCGTCGTTTCCGGCGGCAAATTGGTGGGCATGGTGACTTCCACCGATTTGATCAAATACCTCGTCGATCAGTTTTGACCGGATCCCCCTGCCCCGGGATGGGGCCAAACACTATGAAGCGCTTCCGTTGCCTCCGGTCCCCGGCGGGCCTCCTGCTGGCAGGATTTCCCCTGATAGCGGGGGGGTGTGCCTCCAAACCACCGGCTGCAGAGCGGGAAAGACGGGCCATTTCCTTTGAGCGCGTGAGGCCAGTTTTGGAGGGGAGTTGTGCGCATTGCCACGGCTGGCAGCGCCTGCCCTCCATGCCGCCCCTGACGAATACCGCAGCCCTGGCCTCCCTGAGGGGGCCAGGCGGGTTGATCATCCCTGGCCAACCGGAGAACAGCCGGTTTTTCAATGTGGTGACCTTGACAGACGATCAGGTGGGAGCCATGCCGCCTACCGGGCATGCTCTCTCCCGCGGGGAAGTTGAGATGTTGCGCGAATGGATCCGTGAAGGGGCCTTGCTGCCCGTAAAAAAGACCTCCCTGACTCCCCGCGGCACCATGCCCCGCTCCCGTTGAAACAGCTGAAGCAATCGCTGGCACCTTGGCTAATAAAGAAACATTTCCGGAAACGAAAATGGCGGAAGGGGTGGGATTCGAACCCACGGTGAGTTGCCCCACGTTCGATTTCGAGTCGAGTGCCTTAAACCGAGCTCAGCCACCCTTCCGGACGACTTTAGACTAGACAGGGTGGGGCGCACGACAAGGCGGGAATTTGCCGGAAAGTGATTTTTTTGCGTGGGTGTAAGCCAGCCAGGTCGTTTCAGTTGCGGGCGGTCATTCACCACGCCACTTTAAATAACATGGACTGGAACAGCTTGGGAACATTCTTCACTTTTGGCGTCAAACACGTATTGGAGGGCTGGGATCACCTGCTCTTTGCTACGGCCCTGGTGCTGGCCTTGCGGGGATTCTGGGAAGTCTTCAAGGTGATCGGCATCTTCACGCTGGCCCATTCGATCACCGTCTCCCTCACGGTGGTGCGGGGGGCTCCCCTGTTGCCGGAATGGTTTGTGGAGCCGTGCATTGCGGCCAGCATTATTTTCGTGGCCCTGGAAAACATTTTCCTGCCGGGATCGGCGGGAAGCGTTCGGCGTCTGGCGGTGGCCTTTATTTTTGGCCTCGTGCACGGGATGGGACTGGCGGGAGCGCTCCTGGAAACCTTGTCAGACATGTCCGGGGCCGTTGTCGTCTGGGCCGTGGTGCTGTTCTGCATCGGGGTGGAATTGGGGCACCTCTGTGTGGTGGCGCCCTTGTCGGGTGGGCTCAAAATGGGCCGCGATCAGGGCGGGGAAAACTTCCACTCCGCCGCCCTGCGTTATGGATCGATCGCGATCGCAGCCGGCGGCGTGTATTATCTGCTCGCATCCCTCGGCCTGCTTGGGGGAGCTTCGGCGCAAGGTTAGCCCCCACGCGAGACCAGCCTTGGTCCGATCACCAAATGAAATGGAGCATCAGCCTGGTCAGGCTGATGCTCCGGGTTATTTCAAAAAGGGGACCGTGGCTTTATGGTGCTCAGTCCGCTGCAGCCTCCCGTCAGATGGAGACCGGCTTGCCCGTGGTGGCGGAAGCGTAGATCGCATCGATCACCTGCATCAGGCGCAGAGCCTGCTCGGGGGTATTCAGAGCGGTGGCACGGCCTTCGATGGCTTCGATGAAGTTTGCGGCGGAGCCAATGCGCCCCATGTCCTCACAGGCCGGAGTGGTGATGCTGCGATTCACGCTGTGGCCGTTTTCCTGGACATACAGTTCGCAGGTGTCGATGGCGGTATTGTCGAGCCCATCAATGCCAAACAGGCGCTCCACCTTGCCCCCGGCCTTGGTGCCTTGGAAGACTACGGAAACTTCCTCCCGTTTGACCATTTCCGCCCAGGAGACCTGGAGGGAGAGGACCTGACCGGTCTTGAAGGTTACAAAGCCATGCGCGGCATTTTCCACATCGGTGGTGCCGCCGACACGGTCGGGGATGCCCCAGGGGCCTTTGAATTGTTTGTCCTGGATGAAATCAGCGAAGGTCTGGCCGAGCACATGGGCCGGTTCGGGATAACCCATGAAATACATCGCGAGATCCACCATGTGCAGCAGGTCGATCAGCGGGCCACCGCCGGACAGTTCCTTGGTAGTGAACCAACCCCCAAAGCCGGGAATGCCAGTGCGGCGGATCCATTTGGCCTGGGCAGAGTTGATTTTGCCGGTCACGCCCTGGTTGATGTAGGTCATCATCGCCTGCGACTCGGGCCGGGCCCGGTTGTTGAAATTGAAGAGCACCTGTTTGCCGGCTTGCTTCGCGGCGGCGATGATTTCCTGCACTTCCCCGGCATTCAGCGCGGGGGGTTTTTCGGAAAAGACGTGTTTGCCGGCTTCAAGGCACTGGATGGTGAGGGGCTTGTGGAATTTGTTGGGAACGATGATGCTCACGGCCTCGATCTCCGGGCTGCCCGCCAGCATGGCCTCCACGGAATCATAGGCGGTGGCAATACCCCACTGCTCTGCCGCCTTGGCCGCCGCGCCGGGAGCCGCATCGGCCACCGCCACGATCTCCGCGCCTGCCTGACGGAATCCCGCCGCGTGATATTGCAACATGCCGCCGGCTCCGATGACTCCTACTTTGGTTGACATAAATGTGATTCTTTAAGGTGGTTGATGGATAAAAATCCGTCCGCGAAACTGTGCTTCGAGGAGCGGGGTGTCAACACTTGAAAGCAGGGCCCGGCGGCAAGCCCGCGCCGGATGGCACCGCGGCATCCGCCTGAGGGGATTGCTTATTGCATGACCCCTTCTCCCGGGCTTTGCTAAGGTAGTGCACGCGTCAGGCATTTGGCCGGGCACGTGGCGGTCGGGAATGGTTGCTTCAAGTTGCCGCTCCTGGCCGTGAACCCCTCACCATAATCCCCTATGTTCAGTTGGCTGCCATGGAAGTTCTTCGTGAAACATGCGGCAAGACGCTACGGGGTGCTCGATCCCGCGACGTTCCTCGCCCGGATGCGCCGTTTTTCGCAACCGTCGGAAGTGGCCGAGCCACTGGAACTGCTGCGGGCCGGCATCGTTTTTCACGCCCGCGGCCTGGTGAATGCCAAGGCAATCCAGCACAACCTCGACTGGGTCTGGCCCTACTGGGTGGAGCGCCAGTTCAATCCCGACGATAGTTCGTTCGTGCCGCGGGCCTTCTCGTTCAGCCACATCAATCTCACCCACCGCAACTGGACGGCGGTCGGGCTGCCGGAAGTCCCCGCCTATCCCATCGTCGATCCGCGCGGCTTGGTCACGCCGCTGCACGACGGCTGGTCCCTCGATTTCTGGATCGTCACCGAAAGCCGCCGCCGCCTGCTGCCGAGCAAGTTGGAGGACGCGGCGGTGACGCAATCCCTGCAACTCAACCCCACCCTGCAGGTCACCACAACCTGTGTCAAAGAGCGGATCACCCTCGAGCTGGCGACGCGAATGCTGCCCGGCGAACCTCCCGGGGTTGAAACCTCGGTCCGCGCCACGGCGGATGAGGACGGCTGGCTGGTGGTGGCGGTGCGGCCCTACAACCCCGAGGGCGTCCAATTCATCAACCGCATCCAGCTCGAACCATCGGGGACTGCCTTCCGGGTGAATGACGAGGCCACGGTGCAATGGGGCGAACGCCCGGATTCCCTGCGCATGGCCCACTATGCCGAGGGGGATGTGTATCTCGACCTCCCCGGCAGCACCGAACAACGCGAAGTGGACTGTGAAGTGGGCATGGCCACGGCTGCGGCCTTGTTCCGCATCAAAGCAGGTGTGGCGCGGGAGTTGAAGGTATCGGTGGGCTTGGAGCGCGATCTCAAGGATCGTCCGAAGCCCGGGAACTCCGGCAACTCATGGCAGGATTCCTTGCGAGGCACCGCAGAATTGAGGATTCCGGACGCCCGGATGCAGTTCCTCTACGACGCCGCAGTAAGCACCCTGCTGCTGCTTTCCGCAGATGACCTCGTGCCCGGTCCATACACCTACCGCCGCTTCTGGTTCCGCGATGCCTGCCTGATGCTTCATCCTATGCTGGTAATCGGTCAGGTGGCCCGCGCGGAACGGGTGATGGCGACCTTTCCGGGCCGCCAGACCTTTGCAGGCTACTTTCTCTCGCAGGAGGGGGAATGGGATTCCAACGGACAAGTGTTATGGATCGTGGCCCGCCACGCGGAATTGACCGGAAAACCACCCCCTCCAGAAATGCAGAAGGCGCTCCGCAAGGGGGTGCGCTGGTTGCAGAAAAAGCGCCTCTCCGGCAGCGGCCTGCTGCCCGCCGGTTTCAGTGCGGAACATCTGGGGCCGAATGATTTCTACTACTGGGACGACTACTGGGCCTGGGGCGGGTTGAGAGCGGTGGCGAAACTCTGGGCGCAGACCGGTCATGGCGCGGAGGCGGCAGAAGCGGAAGTCCTGTCCGGCGAATTTGTCCGCAACATCGAAGCCAGCCTCTCTGCCATTCCGGCCTCCCGCGCCAAAGGGGCCATCCCCGCCGCCCCCGGCCGGCGGATGGATGCTGGCGCCATTGGTTCGATGGTCGCTGACTACCCGCTGCAACTCTATCCTCCGGGCGATCCGCAAATGGTCAGGACCGCGGACTTCCTGATCGATCAGTGTTTTCATCGCGGTGGGTTCTTCCAGGAAATGATCCACTCCGGGATCAATGCCTATCTTACTTTGGATCTCGCCCAGACCCTGCTCAGAGCCGGTGATCCCCGCTTTGCCGATCTCATCCGCAGCGTGGCGGCCTTGGCCTCGCCGACCGGCCAGTGGCCTGAAGCCATCCACCCCCGCACCCTCGGCGGCTGCATGGGCGACGGCCAGCACGGCTGGGCCGCCGCCGAGTGGATCATGATGATGCGGAACTGTTTTGTGCGGGAGGAGGAAGACCTGCTGGTGATCGGCTCCGGCATCCTCCCCGAATGGCAGACAGGAGCCCCCATCAGCTATGGTCCCACCCTGACGGCCTGGGGACCGGTGAGGGTGCACCTTGAAGCTGGACGGCTGACGGTTGACGTTGAGTGGCGTGCTACGGCCCCGAAGGTGCGGATCGCAGTGCCCGGCTTCGCCCCCATCGAGGCCGGCTCGGCGGATCGGATTTTTCGACTCCAAGCCCTATGAAAATCGCGATGTTCACCAACACCTACCTCCCCCACGTCGGCGGCGTGGCGAGGTCGGTGAAAACGTTGGAAGACGCCTGCCGCCGCCAAGGGCACGAGGTCCGGGTCATCGCGCCGGAGTTTGAGGGCTCGGAGGACTCGCCCGATGTGCTGCGCGTACCTGCGATCCAGCATTTCAACGGCAGCGACTTCTCAGTGCAACTGCCGATGCCCAACATCATCCGTGAATACATGGAAGATTTCCGGCCGGACCTGATCCATAGCCATCATCCTTTTTTGCTAGGAGACGCAGCCCTGCGTGAAGCCTGGAAAATGCGAGTGCCGATCGTCTTCACCCACCACACGCTTTATGAACGCTACACCCACTACGTGCCGCTGGATTCGCCGGCCCTGAAGCGTGTAGCCGTCCAGTTGACGACGGAATACTGCAATCTCTGCGATCAAATCATCGCCCCCAGCGAAAGTATCGAACGCCTGCTGTTGGACCGTGGCGTGACCACGTCGATCAGGACCATCCCTACCGGCATCGATACCGGCTATTTCGCGGCGGGAAACGGAGCCCGCTTCCGCGAGCAGGCTGGCATCCCCCCGGACGCCAAGGTGATAGGACATGTTGGCCGGCTGGCCAGGGAAAAAAACCTGCGTTTCCTGGCTGAAGCCGTGGGGGCCTGCTTGAAACAGGATCCATCAGCCTGCTTCCTGCTGGTAGGGGACGGCGATGCCCGCAGGGAAATCCTGGATTACCTCCAAGGGGAGGCCGGGGCGTCACAGATCCATTTCGCGGGCAAACAATCGGGGCAGCATCTGGCCGACGCGTATGCCGCGATGGACTGGTTTGTCTTTGCTTCCCAGACCGAGACCCAAGGGCTGGTGCTGGCGGAGGCAATGGCCGCGGGGAAGCCCGTGGTGGCCCTTGATGGCCCCGGAGTCAGGGAGATCATGCGAGATGGGGAAAATGGACTGATGCTTGATGGCGATGCCACGCCGGGCGAATTCGCCTCGGCACTGGCCCGTCTCATGAACGACACCGGCCTATCGCAACGGTGCGCGGAACAAGCCCGGCAGAGTAGTGAAGACTACAGCACGGAACGGTGCACCGGGCGCATGTTGGAATGCTATGAGGAGTTGACAGGCAACCACCGGCGCCGTGCGGCAGCAGATCCCCAGCCATGGGACCGGTTGTTGGCCGGCATCGAGATCGAGTGGAACCTCCTGGTCGGAAAATTGTCCGCAGCCGCAGCTGCGGTGAGTGAAACCCCAGCTACGGAGGCCCGCCTTGATTAGCCGCATCTCTGTCCGCCTGAGATGGTTGCGGAGGAAACTCGGCCGCACCCATTGGGCCGCCCGTCTGCTGGGGATCCGCCCGCCGACCAGGGAAGCGGAACTGCCGGGACTGATCATCCTCCAACTCGATGGTTTGTCGCGGACGCAGATGGAGCGGGCCTTGGAGCAAGGCAACCTGCCCTTCCTGGCCAGCCTGATCCGGCGCCAGCATTTCACCTTGGAAAGTTTCTATTCCGGAGTCCCGTCCACCACGCCGGCGGTGCAGGGCGAGATCTTTTTCGGCGTCCGGGGCGCGGTGCCCAGCTTCCAGTTTCTGCGGCGGAAATCCGGGAAGGTCCTGCGGATGTATGAGGCGGACGCGGCCAGGGAGATCGAGGAGGAACTGGAAAAAGACTGCCCGGAGCCTCTGTTGAAAGGAGGCCATGCCTATTCAAATATCTACCGCGCCGGGGCGGTGCATTCGCGTTATTGTTCACAGGATCTTGCTCCTGACGAACTGCTGGGCAAGCTCCATCCCTTCAAGAGCCTGCTGCTGGCCATCGCCTACGCGCCGACCATTCTCAGGATGGCCTCACTGGCGGTGCTGGAATTTGGATTGGCCGTGGCCGACGTCTTCCGGGGACTTTACCAGCGGGAGGATTTCATGAAGGAGCTCGCCTTCGTCCCTTCAAGGGTGATGGTTTGTATCGTCCTGCGCGAACTGATCCGTTTGCGGGTGCTGCTCGACATCGAGCGGGGCGTGCCATTGATCCACGCCAATTTCCTTGGCTACGACGAACAGGCCCACCGCCGCGGGCCGGACTCGGCTTTCTCGCACTGGACGCTGAAAGGGATCGACCGCACCCTCCGGGACATCTACCGGGCGGCCGGACGGTGCGGGTATCGCGACTACGAATTACTGGTGCACTCCGACCATGGCCAGGAGCGGGTGGTTCCGTTCCAGCAGCGGCACGGGCGCGGGCTCGACGAAGCCTTGTCCCAGGTGTTCGCCCATGGCCCCTTGGCCGGCCGGAAAATCTGGACGGGCACCCTTCCCGAGCCCATCGGCCACGCGCTGGAGCACGCCCGGAATTTTTTCGGGATGAAAAGCGTTGTGGGGATCAAAATTGGGCCTCCCGAGCCAGACCACCAGATTATCGTCACCGCCATGGGGCCGCTGGGGCATCTTTATTTCCCGGAGAAACCCAGCGCCCGGGACATGGCCACCTACGCGGCTGATCTCGTCGCGCAGGCGGGCATTCCGCTGGTGCTGTGGCGGACGGAAGACGGCACGGTGCAGGCGTTCAATCGTCTCGGGGTCTGGCGCCTGCCGGAAGACCGCGCCGTGGTGTTGGGAGAGGCCCATCCCTTTCTGGACGAAGTGGCGGCCGATCTGGTGCAACTCTGCGGGCATCCCGATGCCGGCGATTTTGTGTTCAGCGGATGGGATCCTGGCCAGCCGCCCCTCAGCTTTCCGATGGAAAACGGCGCGCATGGCGGGCCCGGCTTCGAGGAAACCCGGGGGTTCCTGTTGGTGCCGGACCGCATCCGCCGCTGGCACGTGGCGCATTTGGCGAAAACCGGCCAGCGGGTGCGCGGCGGGGACCTGCGGAACATCGCCCTGCACTTTCTGGGCCGCGACGGCGAGCGCGAGGAGCGGGTGCCCCATCATCCGCCCTGCCAACACGATATCCCGATCCGCGTGATGACCTACAACGTCCACAGTTGTGCCGGCATGGATGGCAAGGTCCGCCCTGAACGCGTGGCCCGGGTAATCAACTACTTTGATCCCGACGTCGTGGCAGTGCAGGAAATCGATGCCCATCGCCCCCGCAGCGGCCGGCACGATCAATCGCAACTGATTGCCGATCACCTCCGCATGGAACACGTCTTCCAAGCCATGTTCGAGGAGGAAAAAGAGCGTTATGGCATCGCGGTTTTTTCAAAGCACCCTTTCACCATCCTGAAGGCCGGCTACCTCACCGAAGCCGCCCCGCACCGGTTCCGTGAGGCACGCGGGGCCATTTGGATCCGGATCGAACCCGCCGGGCGGAGTCCTTTCCATTTCGTCAACACCCACTTCGGCCTCGACCGGGAGGAGCGGTGCCAGCAGGCCGACACTTTGCTGGGCGGGGAATGGGTGGGCGGCATTCCAGACAGCGAACCCCTGATTGTCTGCGGGGATTTCAATTCACTCCCCCGCTCCCTCGCCTATCATAAACTGAAATACCGCCTGCGCGACGCCCAGCTCAGCGTGCCAGGTCACAAGCCCTGCCCCACCTTTTCTTCGGTAAAACCGCTGCTGCGGATTGATCACGTCTTCGTCAGCCGCCACTTCAAAGTGGAGGAGGTGGAGGTGCCGGACACTCCGACGGCGGAGCTCGCTTCGGATCACCTGCCGCTTTTTGTTGAACTCACCCTGCACGCCAACCATGACGCTTCGTGACCAGTTACGGCGGCACCGCGGAAAAATCGCCCTGTTCCTCGCCGTAGCGGCCGTGGCAGCATGGTTCGGTTACATCCATCGCGGGGAGCTGAATCGCGAAACCCTGATGGCTTTCGGCCAGTCGCTGCCGGCCGGCTGGTTCATCGTGGCTTTTTTCGTCCTTCCGCTGGTAGGCTTTCCCGTCAGTCTTTTCCTGCTGCTGACCGGAATCCGCTTCGGACTGGGTCCCGGCATGGCACTGTCGGCGGCGGCCGTGATCTTCCACCACCTCGCGGCGTTCTTCCTCGCCCACGGGTGGTTCCGCCATCCAGTGAGGCATCGCCTGGAGCGGGCCGGTTATGCGATCCCGCCGATCAGCGCGGGGCACCGGGCGTGGTTCATGCTGGTATTTGCCGCTGTCCGCGGCCCGCCATATATCGCCAAGCTTTATCTGATAGCGCTCACCGACGTGCCTTTCCGGATCTATTTCTGGATCGGGGTTCCAGTCGCCATTCTCTTCTGCCTCGTTCCGGTCGGCGCCGGCACTGCCTTGATGTCGTTTGATCCGACCTTGGTCTCTGCCCTCCTCGCCCTCGCCACCACCTTGCTCCTCGCGGGGTATTGGCTGAGCCGACGCTGGCGGAGCCGGAAGCTGCCTCCCCTTGGGAAATGACCCAGCATGGAGGGGAGCGGTCTATCCGCGCATCGCCGCCAACATTTCCGACACCGCACCGCGCAGTCCCAGTTGGATCGCCCGGCTGATGATGTGGTGCCCGATATTCAGTTCATGCAGATGCGGGATGGCCAGCAGGGGCGGCAGATTTCCCGTGGTGATGCCATGTCCCGCATTGACCTGCAAACCAAGGGCACCTGCCTGCGCTCCGGCGGCAATCAGGCGCTGAAGTTCCGCTTCTCGCCCGGCCCCCGTGGCATTCGCATACGCCCCGGTGTGCAATTCAATCATCTCCGCCTTGACCCGGGCAGATGCTTCCACTTGCCCGGGATCGGGATCAATGAACAGGCTGACCCGGATGCCTTGTCCATGCAGCAGGTTGATGCTGGCCGCGATGGCGGCTTCATGCGCCACCACATCCAGTCCTCCTTCGGTGGTGACTTCCTGACGGTTTTCCGGCACCATGCAGACACTGTCAGGCCGGGCCTGGCAGGCGATCCCGATGATCTCCGGCGTGTTGCCGACTTCGAGATTCAGGCGCACTCCCGCTACCGCCCGGATCGCAAAAAGATCCGCATCCTGAATATGCCTCCGGTCTTCCCTCAGGTGGATCGTAATCCCATGTGCCCCGGCCGCCAGACAGTCCGCCACGGCTTCCAGCAGACTGGGTTCCACGTTGTGGGCCTGCGGTGTCTGCGCGTAACGCGCCTGCCGCAGCGTCGCCACGTGATCGATATTTACTCCCAGTTCAAACATGATGGTAGGTTTCTATGGTCAGCCTTGATACGTTTGAGCTCCACCCCGGTCCGGAAATTCTGTTCCATGTCCAACCGGCCGGAGACATTGCCCGCGCATCCGGCGGGCAACAGTCCGGGGAAGATCAGGCTGAGACTCAGGACCCGGATGGTGCTCATGGCGGCAGAGGCTTCGGGAAATACGGCGGCCTCCCGGCTCAATGCAGGAAGTGACGGAAACCGGTGAACACCATGCTCATGCCGCGTTCATCGGCGGCCGCTATGACCTCAGGGTCCTTGACGGAACCCCCCGGTTGAATGGCCGCGGTGGCTCCGGCATTGGCGGCGGCGATGAGGCCGTCCGGGAACGGGAACATGGCGTCGCTGGCGACCACACTGCCTTCGAGTGACAAGCCGGCTTCCTGGGCCTTCCAGACCGCGATCCGGCAGGAATCCACCCGGCTCATCTGGCCGGCCCCGATCCCGAGGGTGCGGTCATGCGCTCCGAAGACGATGGCATTGCTCTTCACGTGTTTGCAGACCTTCCAGGTGAAACGCATCGCCTCCAGTTCCTCCTTGCTGGGCGGACGTTTGGTGACGGATTTCTCCTCCAGATCCTGCAACCCGAGGGCTCGGATATCGCGGTCCATCACCATCAGCCCCCCCGGGGCGCTGCGAATGATCGGATTGCTGTCCTGCCACTTGCTGAAGGCCTCCATGTTCACCTGCATCAGGCGCAGGTTTTTCTTTTTCTGGAGAATGGCCCGGGCATCGGCTTCGAAATCCGGGGCAATAATCACATCGGTGAAAATCTCGCTGATCACCCTGGCAAGGCGCTCGGTGAGGGGACGGTTGGTGACAATCACGCCACCAAACGGAGCCTGCCGGTCCGTCTCGAAGGCCTTGTCCCACGCGGCCCGGAGGTCGTCATCATCACAC
Source organism: uncultured bacterium (assembly GCA_903936775.1). Classification (GTDB taxonomy): domain Bacteria; phylum Verrucomicrobiota; class Verrucomicrobiia; order Verrucomicrobiales; family V1-33; genus CAIZWU01. The sequence continues at coordinate 11,572 of CAIZWU010000223.1, forward strand.
CCCACGCCGCAGGGATTGGTGTGTTTGAGGATCGCCACAGTGGGGCGTTTGAACTCGAGGGCCAGAGCGACCGCCCCTTCGATATCAAGGACGTTTGTATAGCTGAGTTCCTTGCCCTGGAGCTTTTCAAAATAGTCACCAAAGTTCCCGTAAAGGCTGGCCTTCTGGTGCGGGTTATCCCCGTTGCGCAGCGTTTGGTAGAACGGCACGTTGGCGCTGTAGCAGCCCTCGGTTGACTGTTCCTTGGCGAGGTAGTTGGCGATGGCGGTGTCGTAGGCCGCAGTACGCTGGAAAACTTTGATGGCGAGCCGTTCGCGGGTTTTCAGATGGGTAGAACCGCTATTGTTCTGCATTTCCTCCAGCACCGGCGCATAATCGGCGGGATCGGTGATGACGGTGACACTGGAGTGATTTTTACAGGCCCCGCGCAACATGGCCGGACCGCCGATGTCAATGTTCTCCACCGCATCCTCGAAAGTGACTCCCGGCTTGGCGATAGTTTGCTCGAAGGGATACAGATTCACCACCAGCAGATCGATCGGCGGCACTCCCAATTCGGTGGCGCGGGCGACGTGTTCGGGATTTTCGCGCTGATACAGGAAACCACCGTGAACCTTCGGATGCAGCGTCTTCACCCGCCCATCGAAACACTCAGGATAACCCGTGTAATCGGATACTTCCACCACCGGGAGCCCGATGCCGCGCAGGTAGGCCGCACTGCCTCCAGTGGAGAGCAGTTCCACGCCGAGGTCGTGCAGACCACGGGCAAAGGCATCTAGGCCGGACTTGTCGGAAACGGAGATCAGGGCACGGGTGATTTTCATGAGTGAGGAGAATCAGCATGAGACTCCCCCTCCGGAGCCGCAACTGGAAATGCGGTAAGACGGGGCACAGCGCATTGAGGCGGTCAACATTCTGGGGACTGGGAGCTTGCCGGCCTCGTCCGGTCCTGACTTCCACCGCCAACCAATATCACGGCGTCACCCGAAGTCCCGCTGTTGGCCGCCGCTTTCACCGGGTCCGCCCGCCCGCGCCATGCCTCCTCCCCGCCCCCCGATGGCTGTCCATACCGTCACTGTCCATATCGTCACGCGAGGAAAAATGACATGTAAGGAACCGGGGTTACGTATTAAGTGGAGTGACAACCATAACACTCCGCAAGCAACCTCCATCCATCAATATGAAAGCAACCACTAAAAGACTCCGGCAGGTCCACACGACCCTCGCGTTTTCGTGCGGCGTCCTCCTTTCCGGCTCCGCCGCGCTGGCTGACGGCACCCAGTTCTCCGACTTCTGGGCGATGCCCGGTTCGGCAGGCCCGACGGCCAATGAGGCGGCTCCCATCACTTTCGGCAATCCGCTTTTCCAGCAGCGCTCCATCGCCGACCGCCTGACCGAGGTCAACGCCGGCGAACCCAATACCGGCAACTGGGACATGAACACGGTGAACGAGACTGCGGGCGGCAGACAGCACGGCGGCAAGGGCCGTTTCCTGTTCGCCGTGTATGAAACCGGGCAAGGTGGTGTGCAACGCCACGATCTCGCCACGGGGGAAACCGACACTATCTGGGTCAGCCCGGCCTTCGGTGGGCACATCGCGTTCGACGCCTGCTTCTGGACGCCCTGGGGCACCCTGATCACCGCCGAGGAATCCTGGGAAACCAAGGCCGGTGGCTCCACCAGCCCATATGGCCGCGTGTTTGAATTCATCAATCCGATCACGGCTCCGGGAATCACACAACCGGTGACGGCTTCGAGCAACGACGGGGCGATCTTCAATCACACCAACGTGATTCCGCGGGTTTCCCACGAAGGCATTCAGTTTGATAGCGATGGCAATATGTATTTCATCGATGAACTGAACGGCGGCTGCCTCTATAAATACACGTCGGCCGCCAGGATGTCCAAGGTAAAAAGCGGCAAGGCCGACTACTTCGCAGCCGGTCAGACCTTTGTGCTGCGGGTGGGCAATGGCAGCCTCCCCAATGCCACGGGGGCCTACACCTGGGTTCCATTCACTGATAGGAATGGTGCCGCCCTGTCCGGCGCGCTGACCATCACCGATGTCCGCGGCGTCACCTCCGTCGATGGCCGCAACACCACCGACCTGCCTGCCTTCAAAGGCACCGACTACCAGCGTCCGGAAGATCTGCAGATCCAGCGGGTGGGTAACCGCGAATATCTCTATGTGGCCACCACCACCACCAACGAGGTCTATCGTTTGGATCTGAAGGGACACACGATCTCGGTCTTTGCGAACCGCAATACCGTCGACCTCGCCACCGCAGGCCTCCCGGTCGGCGAAGGGCTGACCAGCCCGGACAACCTCGCGATCGACCATGAGGGCAACATTTATATCGTCGAAGACCGCAATGGTGGGGTGGATGACGACATCTGGTTCGCCAACGATCTGAACCAGGATGGGGATCTGAACGACGCCAACGAAGGCCTGGCGCGCTGGGCCAGTAATGGCACGCCCGGGTCCGAATTCAGCGGGCTCTATTTTGATCCCGAAAACAAACGCCGTGCCTGGGTGAACATCCAGCATCCTGCCAGCGGCAACGACCGCACCATCGAAATCACGATTCCCCGCGGCGACGACAACCACGGGGAAGAAGAAGAAAACGAAGGCAAAGAAGATTGAGATTGAAGATCTCCACGTAAACCAACCCGGGCGGCATCCGTGTGACGAGCACAGGTGCCGCCTTTTCGGTTTAGCTGCGGGGCTTCGGGTTTCCGCTCCATAACACCAGATTGGCAATGGAGTCTGATGCGGGGCCGGACGATAGCCCCTACTCCTCCCGGGGCAGGCGCACGGTGGCTCTGGTCAGGCCATCCGGGCCAGTCGCGACCGCGATATCACCGGCGTGGCGTTGCACAATCCACTGGGCGATGTGCAGCCCGAGACCGCTGCCTTCGATGGTCTGACTGTGACTGGCATCGAGGCGGAAGAAGCGTTCGAAGACCCGGCCATTGAGTCCCCCGGGAATGCCTGGTCCTGGATTGGCGATCTCCAGCACGGCGGCGCCAGGTTCCTGCCATAACCTGATCCTGACAAATCCTCCGGGCTGATTGTATTTCACGGCGTTGTCGGCCAGATTCAGCAGCAACTGGCGCAGGCGGTGCCGGTCCCCCCGGATCGGGCAGGGGGCTTCCACAGAGGACAGTTCGACCTTCAAGCCATGGGGATTGGCCAGCAATTGCGCGTCCTCGGCGGTGTCCCGCACCAGTTCGGCGAAGTCCAGCGGTTCGGAGCGGATCACAATCTGCCCCGCATCCGCTTTCGCCAGAAAGGACAAGCCGTCCACGACCCGGGCCAGCCGGTCGATCTCCTCCAGCAGACTCTCCATCCAGGCCTGGCGGGCGGGATCGGGCGGCGTGGCCTTGAGCTCCATTTCCACTTCCCCGCGCATGATGGTCAGGGGGGTCTTGAGCTCGTGGGAGGCATTCAGAGTGAAGTCCCGGGTCTGGGCGAAACTGTCGCGCAGGCGTCCTGCCATATCGCGGAAGACCTCAATCAACCGGTCCAGCTCATCGCGCACCGGATGGCAGGGCGGCAGGTTCACCTCGAGGTGCCCGGCATGCAGACCTGCGGCGGCATCGGTGAGCTGCTGCAGTTTCCGCAGGGTATCGCGGCTCATCCACCAGGTCAGGAAAAGTCCCAGCGCCATCAGGGGCACCCCGACCAGCAATTCGATGGTGATGACTTCCCACAGCTCAGTATCGGCTCCCGGTCCCTTTCCGCGGGAGTGTTCGATGATTTCGTAAATGGCATGGGCCACCAGCACCAGCAGGGCTGCCAGCAGGGCTCCCGCATACCAGAGATAGAGCCGGGTGCGGAATTTCATGGGCGGGCGCTCATTTGATAGCCCTGCCCCCGGACGGTGTGGATCAGGGGCTCCTCGCCCGGGGCGTCGATCCGCTCGCGCAGGCGGCGCACCGTGACATCCACCAGATTGGTGCCGGGATCGAAATCATAATCCCACACTTTTTCCAGCAACAAGGTGCGGGTACAGATCCGCCCGGGATGCCTCATGAAGAATTCGAGAAGCCGGTATTCGCGGCCGGCCAGTTCAATGCGCTGCTCTCCCCGCTGGGCGATCCGGGTGATGGTATCCAGCACCAGATTCCCTACCCTTGGCTGGACACTGCGGCTTTCGCCGCCGCGCCGGCACAGGGCTTTGACCCGGGCGGTCAATTCCTCGAGGGCAAAGGGCTTCGGCAAATAATCGTCAGCGCCGGCATTGAGTCCATCCACCCGTTCATTCAGATGACTGCGGGCGGAAAGCAGCAGCACTGCCGTCTGATTCCCCCGCTCCCGCAGGACCCGCAACACACTGAGCCCGTCCCGGCCGGGCAGCATGATATCGAGCACGATGGCATCATAGCTGTTTTCCAGGGCCTGCTCCAGGGCCTCATCCCCCCGGTGGCAGACCTCCACCACAAAGCCTTCGCCGGTGAGGGATTTGCGGATAAACTCCGCGGCTTTTGCTTCATCTTCGACCACCAGGATTTTCATGGCATCGACTAAATCACCAATTGCAGGAGGAGTCATGGGGAAAGGACCACGGGGGAGGAAGTCACCGCCGGGGACACGCGGTAGCGGCGTTGCAGGTAAAGATCATCGGCCACGCGGAACAGCGCCATGCCTTCCCGGGCGGCCGCTTGGGCCATGGGGTCTGGTTCGGCCAGGGGATTCAGTTCCCCGCCTTTGAGCCGGCCCTGCCAGAAGCTCTGCTGCTGATTCAGCCCGAAGACGGCCAGCCGCTCATTCCGGTAGATGCCGATGGACCGGTTGTGATGCATCAGCACCCGGCCTTCCGCGGCCTCATCCGCCAGCAGATCGCGGCCGAAAAACAAGGAATCGTAAGGGCGCCCGATCAACCCGAGGATGGTCGGGGTGACATCCAGCTGGCAGCCCAGCCCTGACATCCGGCGCGGCTGCGGCACCACACAGGGCCCCAGCACCACCAAGGGGATTTCGTAACTCTTCAGCGGGATGGTCTGGCTCCCGTAAACCCGCGCCCCGTGGTCGGCGATCACCACAAAAATGGTATCCTGCCAGAAGGGTTCCTGCTGCACCTTCTCAAAAAAGTCACCGAGCGCCCAGTCGGTGTATTTCACCACAAACTTGCGGCTGTGGGCGTCCGGATCCTCCTCGATGCGCCCCTTGGGAAAGGTGTACGGCAAGTGGTTGGATACCGTCATCATGGACACGAGAAATGGCTGCCCGGTGGCATGCAGTTTCCGCATTTCCATGATGCTCCGGTTATACAAATCCTCATCACATACACCCCAGGCGGTGGTGAAGACCGGGTCTTCAAAATCGGCCTGATCAATCAGCCGGTCCCAGCCATTGGGCACCACGTAGGAGCGGATAAAATCAAAGGTTCCATGCCCGCCGTAGAGGAAGAGCGACTGATAGCCATCACGTTTCAGCACCCGCGCCAGCGTCTCCACATTCTCCGTGCGGTCACGGGCAAGGATGGAATCCCCCGGCAGTGGAGGGAAGCTGGAGAATACGCCCTCAAAACCGCGGATGGTCCGGTTTCCATCGGCATAAACGTTATCGAACAGCAGTCCCTTTTCGATCATCAACTTGTCCATCCGGGGCGTCAGGGTATTCGGTTTCCCGCTTTTGCTGACCCGGCCCAGGGAGCCGAAGAATTCACTGCCCAGACTCTCTTCCAACAGGACACAGACATTGCGCTTCGGCTTGGAGGGATCCCCTGGGATGCGGCGCTGGAGCGAAGCCCGGGCGGCATCAAACCACGCCTCATCCGGTCCCGCCGCCGGCACCGGTGGCGGCGGTGGGGAGGTGAAGGTGCCGCCATTTTTTCCCAGCACCTCCCGGGCCACCACATAGGCTTCATCCCGCGGCAGGGTGGCATAAAAAGTCTCATAGGAAAGATTCCGCGACCACGCCGCCACCAGTCCTGACACCGCGCCATTGGAGGCCAGTTCATTCACCACCCGCTCGCGGCTGAAATTCGGGTTCAATCCCATCACGGAACCCGCCCAGAGTACCGCCACTCCGGGCCAGACCAGAGCTCCACGCCACCGCCGTCCCCGCGTGGTCGCCTCCCGCACCACGGGCGGAGCCACCCGCAGGGAAAGCCAGGTCATCAGCGCCGCTATCGCCACGCAGGCCAGCACGATCCGGATCAAGGGATAGCTCTCCCACAGATTCGTGACCACTTCCGTGGGATAGATCAGGTAATCGATCGCCACCGTATTGAAGCGCGAGAGGAACTCGTCAAAAAAGAAACCTTCACTGACGAACAGAAACGCCTGAACCATCCACGCGAGGACCACTCCGCCTAC
>CAIZWU010000224.1 GCA_903936775.1 uncultured bacterium
ACCCTCCACGCTCCGTCTGAATGAGTGGCTCGCCAATCCCCGGCCCGGGGAAGACGACTGGCTCGAATTCTACTGCCTGGATGACGACGGGCCGGTGGTTCTCACCGGCTGCACGGTTGAAGTCAACGGCGTCGCTAACACCATTGCCGTCCCGGCTGCGGTGGGCGGTGAGGACTGGGCGCGGCTCTGGTGCCGTCCTGATGGCACGCGGGGCGACACGCTCCTGCTCAGCCTGCCCTCATCCGGCGGCACTATCCGTCTGCTCGGCCCTGACGGGCTCCTCATCGACAGCACCACCTATGGGGCACCGGTCGAAAATGTCAGTGGAGGCCGGGTGCCGGACGGCAAGGTCACACTCTCCAGTGCGCTCACGCCGAGCCCCGGCCTCACCAATGATCCCGGGCCCGCTGCCAGTGGCATCCATCTCAGTGAAGTGCTCGTGTTGAACCAAACCGGAGCCAATGCTCCGTGGGCACACCGGCCGCCGTGGATCGAACTGGCGAATAGTCCAGCCTCCAGCGCCCAGTCCATGGACGGGTGGAAGCTCCGTACCATTGGCACCTTGCCAGCCACCTGGACGTTTCCCGTTGGTGTCAGCGTGGCCAGTGCAGGGTTTCTCCGCGTCTGGTGTGATCCTGATTATGCGGCCAGTACTTCCACCGGAAGCCACCTCAATACCGCGCTTGGCCTTGATCCCACGCAAACGTGGGGCCTTGAATTACTGGCTCCCAGTGGCCACACCTACCAGAGCCTCACCTGGGGCCGGCAGCTCCCTGATAAATCATTTGGCCGCATTGCGGCGGACTACAAGCTGCTCGCCACTCCGACGCCCGGCGCGGCGAATTCCGCTGCCGCCACACTCGACAGTGCTTCCCCGGTAAAGCTGAATGAATGGTATGGCGGTGACAGTCTCACGCCCGGCAACTTCCTTGAAGTCTACCACCCCGGCCCAAATCCCGTGGACCTGGGCGGACTGTGGCTGGGCGACTCCCCGGCCGAGGCTGGTCTCCGCCGCTGGCAGATTCCGGCCCTCAGTTTCCTCGCCCCGCAAAGCCACGCGCTGTATACCTCATCCGGCCCGGCCGGCCAACCCACCGTGCTGGGATTCGATATTGCCCAAGGTGGCGAATACCTGCGCCTCAGCGCCAATGACGTCCCCGGCACAGTGATCGACGAACAGAACTTCCCTGGCTTCCCCAGCCTCGTCTCCCAAGGCCGGCTCAGCGATGGCACGGCCACTCTGGCCACCATGAATCCCACGCCGGGCTTCACCAATGCCGCGCTCGGCGGGCAACTCATCACCGAGCATCCCCAAAGCGTGACCGCCGCCAGCGGCAGCGCGGCAGCTTTCAGCATCGTCGCGCCCGGAGCGACGGCCTGGCAATGGCGATTCAATGGAACCAACATTCCCGGAGCCAATGCTGCCAGCTACAATGTCGCTCCGTCTGCTTCCCCTGCCACCGCCGGCGCCTATACCTGCACGGTGACCGGCCCCGCGGGTGATGCCCTCAGCAACGTGGCCGTGCTGAGCGTGCTGTATAACTTCAGCACCTTCGCGCAGTTCCACGGGATCCCCAACAATCCGGATGCCGATTCCGATGGCGATGGAGTCAGCAATGGATTGGAATTCCTCACCGGCACCAGCCCGGTGGTCCCCTCCAGCCCGGTTCCCGCCCTCCCAGTGTATCGCTCCGGTCCCGGCAGCGTGGCCCTCGGCTATGATTTGCCGCTGCACCCTGACGCGGCCTATTCCGCTCTCTTGGGCGACCTTTCGTCCGACTTCACCTTGTGGCAGACCCGTGTGCCTGACTCGGCCAGCACCATTCCCGGTGGGACGCGTCTGTTGTGGAATGTGCCGGCCAACGCCCCCCGGTATTTCTTGAAATTGCGGCTGGAGCCCTGAGCTCCTCCCGGGGGCGCGGCGGCCTTCCCTCCCCGCGGCCCCGGATCCAGGGGCGCGGAAACCCTTGCAATCCGCTCCCCCGCGGCTGCAGTTGAGGTATTCACTGACATGTCCTCAGCCGTCCCCCAACCCGGAGCCGCCCTGACGTTTCTTCTGGAACTACGGGCCACCGGCGCTCCTGTGATCCGGCTCACCGGAGAAGGCGCGTGGCGTGGCGTCCTGCCACGCATTGAAGCAGAGGCCGCCGCGGATGCCCGGATCGGTACGGTGCTGGAATCCTGGCATCGGGAAACGGCTGAGGACCTCGGGGGCCCGCCCTTGGCATTTGACGGGACGGCGGCCCGCCATGGCGCCATCCTGCTCTTCCGCTCCGCGTGGTGTTATCTTCACCGCGACAGCCAGGCCAGCGAGGTCACCCAGCTCCTCTGCGCTCCGCTCCCCTGGGAGCCCACCGCGGCGGCGCAGTTTTCCGCAGATCTGGCCCTCCAGTATCTCCCGGCTCTCTTCCGCATGGCGCAGGTCCTCTCTCCCGGGGACCCACTCCTCCCCGCTTTACGGCACCTCTCCAACCTCCTGCCTCTGGGCTCTGTTGGCTTTCCGCCGCAGGATAATGTTCCAGCTGGAGCCGGGCCGCGCGCCTGGCAGGCCCTGCGCAGCCACCCCGGGCTCTGGCAACTTTTTCTCGACCGCGCGGTCCAGCGGCATGATCGTGCCTGGCTGGTCCATCCCGACGTTGCCGATGGACTCCGTCACGCTCTTGGCGCGTATCTCCAAGAACTCGCCCCTGCCATCGCTGCCTCCCAGCCCACTTTTTAATCCAATATTTTCCCCCATGTCCCCCGCGATTCTGGCTGCTGCCCAGACCCTGCAAAACACCGTCCTCCCCTCCCTCAAGCAGACGTTTGTCGGCAAGGATGAGATCATCGACCTGATGGGGATTGCCCTCGCTGCCGGGGAAAACCTTTTCCTGCTGGGGCCGCCCGGCACCGCCAAGACCGCCCTCATCCACGAACTCAGCCGCCGCCTCGACGCCCGTTCCTTTGATTACCTTCTCACCCGCTTTACGGAACCCAACGAAGTGTTCGGCCCCTTCGACATCCGCCGCCTGCGGGAAGGGGACCTCGTCACCAATACCGAAGGCATGTTGCCGGAAGCGGATCTGATCTTTCTCGATGAACTCCTCAATGCCAACAGCGCCATTCTGAACAGTCTCCTGATGGTGCTCAACGAACGCGTCTTCCGCCGTGGCCGCGAGACCCGTCCCATTCCTGCCCTGTTCATCGCCGGGGCCAGCAATCACCTTCCCGAAGACGAAGCCCTGCGCGCCCTTTTCGACCGCTTCCTCCTGCGGGCCCGTTGTGGCCCTGTCCCTGACGATTCTCTCGCCGCCGTCATTGAGGCGGGCTGGCGGCTGGAATCCACTCCAAAACCCACGCCCGTGCTCGATGCAGAATCGGTCAGGCAAATCCAGCAAGCCATCCGCTTCGTGGATCTGGCGCCCGTCCGCGCCGATTTCGTCAGCTTGGTTCTCAAACTCCGTCAGGCCGGCGTCACCGTCTCCGACCGCCGGGCTGTCCGCCTCCAGCGGGTCGTGGCCGGCAGTGCCCTCCTCGCCGGACGCACCACCGCCCGCGTTAGTGACCTCTGGATTTTTGCCCACGTGTGGGACCGCGAGGAGCAGATTGAAATCATCGCCATCCTGGTCCGCGAAGTCCTCGATCAGGCGGGCTCCGCTCCGGGAGATCACCCCCGGGCCTACGCCGCCGAAGCTCCCGATCCCGAAGCCCTCGCCATGGCCTTGACGGAACTTGCCAACCGGATGGTCCACCCTGCCGGCCCTGCTGCCGCCGATGAGCTCCGCCGCCTCGGCGCCCGCATCGGATGGGTCAGGAATCCAGAAAGCCGCCGGGCCCTGCAGGAACAGGAGGCTGCTTTGTGGCAGCAGGTAAGCCCGCCGCCCGCTTAACTACATCATCTCCGGCGCATTATGATAGTCATCGAACTCCCGGCTGATAGCCACGCGCGTCTGGGGCCGCACCGGAAGCAGTCCGGCTGGGAGGTTTGTGAGGAAAATCAAACCCTCTGGCTCCGCCTGCCTGAGGAAGACGCGGCACCGGCGGCCGCCCTGCCATGTCTGGCGCGCTACCGGGTTGATGCCCGGCAGCGCTTGGTTCCCCTGCATGGCAGCGTGCCAGTCGGTTTGCTTCCGGAGGGGCCTTGGCAATCCCTCGAGGCATTCCTGACCATTGCACCGCCTGCGGCCGTTCTGCCCGGCCGCCAGGAGGAGCAGCTTGGGATCACTCTGACCCGGTCTTCCTGCGAAACTGAACCCACCGCGCTGCTGGCCAGTCTGACGGATCTTGCCTCCTGGGCGGGCAGTGCTTCCCGGCTCCGCCTCGCCAGGCTGACCTTCGCGGCAGCGGCCGATGGCCGTGTCTTCGTGCGGGGGACTCCGCTGCCCTCCGTGCCGGGCACCCCTTGGTATTTTCAGGGAAACCTGGCTCTGCCTGCAGGTTGGGAATTCGCCCTGCCGCTCCGTCCCTCCTGGGTGGAGCAGGTACTGATGCTGGCTGCGGGTTCCATCGCTTTGGTGGACCCGGGTGGCGGCATGGAAATAATCGGTCAGGAAGGCTTCGCTCCGCTCACCCTGGCCGCGCTCCGCCGGACCACTGTTGCCCTGACCTCAGCCTGATCATGCATCCTCCCGCCGTCAGTTATTTCGTTCCCCCGCCGGCATATCTCTGGCGATGGGCCGCGGATAGCGCGGCTGTGGAATGGGAGGATGGCAGCACGGTCTGCCTCTGGATGGAACTCCACGCGTTGCTGCACCACCTCGCACCGCAAGGCCTGCCTCCGCTGGGCAGCATGCTGCTGGTGCTGATGGCCTGTGGCCGCCGCCACCCTGCGGCCCTGACTTCCGCCGGGCAGTTTGCCGCCCGCACCTCAGGGGGCGGCCAGCCCTCCGCTGCTTCCAAAGAATTGCTCCGGCGGCTGGGGGATGTGTTGGAATCCATAGCGGCGCTGCCGGAGGACCTGCGTAGCGGCCTGCCGGCCCGGGCCCATTTGCTGACACAAATTTTCGAGGGGAGCCCGGACCGGGCCTCCCCGGAGGCTGCTGCGGAAATCATGTTCGAAATCGATACGTGGGGCCCCGAAGGGCTCCGCGCCCAGACCGCCCGGTTTGGTGGTCTGGCCCACCTGCTGCGGGACCTCAAGGGCCTGACGACCGTCCACGACCGGTTGGACCTCACCCATCTGGAATCCCACCTCCGCACGGGGTTGGATTTTGGGCATCTCCAACCTGCCAGGGTTTCGGAACCGCCATCACCGCCGGGCGAAACCGCCGTCCCGCTCCTGCGCCAGCTTGAGGAACAAAGTGACCGCGAACTGGCCGCCGTCGCCGCGGTGGCCCGCTGCATGGTGGCGATGTTTGCCTTGCCGCGTCCGGCGGGATTTCCCCAGGAGTTGCCGGTGGGCGGGATTTCCGATATCACCAACCGGGGAACGCTCGACCGCCTGCTGCCCAGCGAACTTGCGGCCGATGACATGCTCCTGGTGGCCCGCCTGGCCAATCATGAGGCGCTCTACTTCCGCCGCGACACGCCTCCGGATGAACCCGCCGCCCGGCGTCTCATTCTGATGGATAGTGGCATCCAGTTGTGGGGCTTGCCGAGGCTTTACATCCTCGCCGCGGCCCTGGGTTTGAAAGCCGCCGCGGGAGAGGATCAGGTCAGCGTGGAGCGTCGTGCGGGCCGGGTATTCCAACCCCTCGCGTTGGAAACCGTTGCGCAGGTGCAGGCCTGCCTGCAGGAGTTGCTGCCGGATCCTGACGCGGCGGCGGCGCTTGCCGCGGTGGCCGTTCCGCCGGAGGCCATTCGTCCTCCTGACGTCTTTTTTCTGACGGGCGGGGCGCCCCGTGCGCCGGTGCGGGAGGCCTTGCACGCCCTGTCCGTACGTCACCACGCGGCGGGCGGCCGCTGCTACGTGCTGGCCATCAGCCGCAGTGGTGTGATGGAACTCAGTGCCCGCAGTCCCGCCGGCAGCCGCGTGGTGGCGCGCGGCCGGATTGATCCGGAGGAAATCCTCCGCGACCCCGCGGTGGGCAAGCCCGCCGTCCCGGTCCGTGACCGCCTGACCGATCTCCCGGGAGTGATCCGGCAACTCGATTTCTATCAACAATATCCGCTGCCCTTCCGGTTTCCCTCGGTGCTGCATCCGGGCAGCAGCGAACTGGATTTTGCCCACTGGCGGATCAATGTGGACACCCAGGGCCGTCTGATGATGTGGGATTCGAATCCGCTGCTGGGTCCCGGCGAAATCACTGCGGGTCTTCCCGTCGCGCGGAACTATCAGATTGGGTCGCACAACGGGGAGTGGGTGGTGCTTTGTTCCGGCGAGGGGCCCGGAGACCGCGCGGCCGCGGTTTGCATCGGCATGAAAGAGCCCACGCGCCGGGAAGTGGCGCTGGATTCCAGCCACCCGTTCCCGCTCTGGATGAAGTGCCAGCACGGTGCGGCCATTCTTGGATATCCTGAGAAGGCGGAAGCCTGCTCCCTGACAGATGGCGCCAGGCAACACGCCATCACCCTGTCCAAGGGGGCCAAGGCGGATGTGGTGGTGTTTGATGGACAAACTCTCGGCCTTGCCAGTGAAGCTCCCGGCGCGCCGGCGGCGCTGTCCCATGCCTCTGGCGTTCCCAATTTTCCGTCCGTGCTGGGCGTTCCGGTATCTGCCGGCTTCGTGGCGTCCGGCACGCTGGTCATCCGGGCGCAGGGCGGGCGTTGGGAGTTGGTGATGCCGGACTTTATCTTCACGGCCAGTCAGAAGAGTCAATTGTTGGCAGTGCGTCCCTTCCGCCGGGCCGGCCCGGAGGCGGGAGGAAATGCTGACCGCGGGCCAGCGTTTTACGTTGCCGATTGGCATGACGGGTGCCGGCTGATTTTTGATAGCCGGGGAATGCTGCATTTGGTGTTTTCGGATGGACAGGGCAGTGTGCAATTGACGCTGCTGGCTCTGCTTGGTAAACCGCTGGCGGCCTGGGTCGCCCCTTGGGCGAAGCCGCAGGTGGGTAATCCGGATTGGATGCTAAAACCGGCTGAAGACTTGGGCCGGATTGATCAATTGGTGCCGCTGCTCCAGCGGTTTGCCGCGCTGGCCCGGGCCGCCCCGGCACTCCAGGAGGGCCGGAAGCCCGCCGGCGGAACGCTCAACCCTGCTGCCTGACATGCCTGCGCTTCCTCTCAAACTCCGGATCGCCCCGCTGCCGCTGCCGGTCTGTGCCGGTTGGCTACCCTGCGCCGGGGTGTCTGCGTGGTTGGAGGAGGCCCGGCGGATTGAGGAGGCCGCCCCCGGGGCCGTGATCCGGTTTTATCCGCTGGCGGCCTCGGCCCAGGATCAATCAGTGGCGGGCGTGGTCATCACCGTGTCGTCAGGGCCGGCAGAACTGGACCGCGTCCTGGGTCCGCAGGTGCGCCGGCTGGGGGAAGTGGCCCCCGGCGTGCTGGTGCCGGTGCAGGCCCGGCTGGAACCCGCCCTGACCGTTGAGGAATGGGGTCGTCTCTTTCCGTGGCCCCTGCATTTTTTCCATCCAACGATGGGCCTGACAGGATTTGAGGAGCGGGATGCCCTGGATCCGTGGCAGTTATTGAGCGCCCCGCCGATGAAGCATGGAGGATGGTTCGCCGCCGTGCCGGGACCGGGAGCGCCGTTGCCTCTGCGGCAGATCACTTTGGTTCAGGAAATCAGCCTGGAGGAATTGATCGCAGGCGGGGGGGAGGACATCAGTTCGCAGCGGCCTGACACCGATGCCCCGCCGCCGGATGCCGGACCCGCCGGAAAGGCCAGTGGTTATGCGGCCGGAATGCTGGGCGCGCTGGGGGCCGGTTTGCTGGGGGCTCTGGGGCAGGGGAAGGCCGCGGCGGCGATGGAGCGTTGGAGCCGCCGCCAGCAGGAGGATCTCCAGGACCGCCGGAAGCGGGAACTGAACAAACTGCTCGACCGTTTTGACAAAGGCGACATCCTGGAGGCCTTGCGCCATGCCATCCCGCTCAGTGGGGCAGATGCACGCCGGGGGCAGGCCCTGGCGCCCGGCTGGAAATTGGGGATGAGGAATCCCGAACTCACCTCCTCCAGCCATGGCGGCGGCGCGGTGGACGTCTGGAACATCGCCTCCGACACCCGGCTGAAACTGGAAAAGCGATATCGTGAGGCCGCGGCCCGGGAAGCCGCCGCCGGTCAATGGGGACGCGCCGCCTACATTTACGGGGAGTTGCTGGGCGACTGGAACCGTGCGGCCGGGATGTTGGAAAATGGCGGACGCCCCCGCGAAGCTGCCCGCATTTACAGGGAGCACCTCCGTTCCGGACTGCGGGCCGCCCAATGCCTGGAAAAGGCCGGGCTGCTGGCAGAAGCGGCCGCCCTCTACCAGGAAACCGGCCAGCCCGAAAAGGCGGGCGATCTCTTCGCCGCGCTGGGTCAGGAAACTATCGCCCGGCAGCAATGGGAGGCGGCGGCCGATTCCCTGACCAATCCTCTCGAACAAGCCCGCCTCCTGGAATCCAAACTTCAGGACCCGGACCGGGCCCTGCTGGCCTTGCAGTCCGGTTGGCCCGCTGCCGGCCGGGCGCTGCCGTGTTTTGAAGCGTGGATCTCCCTGATGGGACGGCTGGGCCGTCATGCCGGTGTGGCTGCCTGTCTCGACCAACTCGAGAAATCCCCGTCGCAGCGACTGCAGCCCGCCAGCACCATGGTGTCAGGGTTGCAGACGATTTTCGCGCACTATCCGGATTCCAGTCTGAGGGATCAGGCCGCCGCGCTGGCACCTCTGCTCATTGGCGAAGCCCTCGCCACGGCGCCCGGCAGGGCGGAATCGGAACGCCTCCTCACCTTATTGCCGCGCTTCGCTCCCGGTGACCGGCTACTCGCGAGGGATGCCGGCCGGTTTGCCCTGACAAAACATCGGCCGGTGGTGCCGCTGCTGGAGCAACCGCAGGCGACGGTGCTGCGGGCGGACCGGGTGATTCCATTGGACCCAACCGTGAAATGGCAGTCCCTGACAGATTCCCCTCACGGTCCGCACGTGGCGGGTTGGCAGCCTTCCGGACCGTCTGTCCGCGTGGTGGCTGGCGCGATCCTGCAGGGGCAGGCTCCCGGGCAGAATTCCAGACTGAAGTTCAGCGGACCGGATCCCCGCCTGAGGCATCTGGTGTGTTTGAGTGGACCTTACTGCGCCGCGTTTTATTCCCGCGCCCACCTGCAGGTGGAATTCGATCTGCTTTCCGGGGCCCCTGGCTCCAGCGTTTCAGTTCTGGCGGTGGGGAAATCCGCCCAGGAGGAAATCGTACTGCTCTCCCGCACCCCGACCGGCACTCTGACCGCCGAATACGTGGGGAGCCAGGGAGAAATCCGCCGCAGCCGGGTGCTCGATTTTGCTCCGCCCGGCATGGAAGCGGCCGACTGGTTCACCGGCGGGCATGGAGCCGATTTGTGGCTGGCCGGAATGGAGGTGGTCTGCTGCATAACGGAAGTCAACGAGTTCCAGCATATCGCCATCAATGGACCGGTGACGGCTTTTGCCATCGCCCCGCCGGTATTGCCCTCACAGGCTGTCGCCGTGGG
>CAIZWU010000225.1 GCA_903936775.1 uncultured bacterium
AACACGATGATGTAAGGAACACCCACCTGGCGGGCCAGCAGGATGTGCTCACGGGTCTGGGGCATCGGGCCGTCAGCGGAGGAAACAACGAGGATGCCACCATCCATCTGAGCAGCACCGGTGATCATGTTCTTCACATAGTCAGCGTGTCCGGGGCAATCCACGTGGGCGTAGTGGCGGTTGTCGGTTTCGTATTCGACGTGGGCGGTGTTGATGGTGATGCCGCGGGCTTTTTCTTCCGGGGCCGCATCGATGTCCGCATAGCTTTTCGCCTGAGCAAAGCCTTTTTCGGCCAGCGTGGTGGCGATAGCGGCGGTGAGAGTGGTCTTGCCATGGTCAACGTGTCCGATGGTTCCGACGTTAACGTGGGGTTTGGTTCTGGCGTATGCTTCCTTGGCCATGGTGGTCTTTTGGGTGGTTGGTGATTTAGGGTGTGACTGAAGAAATGGAGCTTGTGATGGGGATTGAACCCATGACCTCTTCCTTACCAAGGAAGTGCTCTACCACTGAGCTACACAAGCGAATTTGATATGTCGCAGAGACGAAACAACGCCGCAATATGGGTCCTTGTCGCCAAGGGCGGACATATTCCGGTGCCGGGTCCTGCACGCTTTTTTGGCTGCCGGCTTTCATCCGGATTCCTGAGTTCCTCTAGCCTGCTATGAAGCAGGACTAATAGGGTCAAATCCGGGAAAATGAAAGCCGCCTTCCGCAAAGCGTCGCCGATATTAGACGGTGCGCCCGAGGTGTCAAAGGCAATTTTTCCTTTCGTAGTCCGACCACCCACTTCGTCCGCAGGATACCCGCCCCACGGCCCACGGCCGCAGCGGGCGCGCTTGGTTTTACTTTTGCGGCGCAGCAGACCAAGCACTCCCAGCAGAATCAGCCCAAGTGCCGGCACCGCAATCAGCCCGAAAGCCAGGATGATGGTGGCCTCGTCCGCCTGGATGGTCTGGCCAAACAACTCCACTGGCTTGCCGGCCGTGATGGCAACTTTCGTTTTGCCCCAACTGGTCAAAGCGGGAACCACCACATGCCAAGCAGCGCGGAGACGGTAGTCGTAGGATTGGTTCCGGGTGAGTTTTTCACGGAACTTCAACCTATATCAGAATCCACCCCATCCGGCAAACCAAAACGCCCCGGTTCCTGTCCTGCGGGACGGGGTCAAGCCCGCCCGGCTCAAAGCCCTTCCAGCCGGGTAAAGTCGATATCAGGCTTCTGGCCAGGCGTGGATGGTCTCTGGAAAAGCCCGTCCAAGGCCACCGTTTCGTTGAAGAATCCGCCGTTTTTCAGGAAAAAACCCTGCCCCTCCGCCCCGCCTGCGTAGTCCAGCCGGTGCCTTCCCCGTGCGGTGCCATCGCCCGTGAAGCGGGCCGCCGTAATCTCATGCCAGACCCCAGCAGTATCGCGCACCCATTGATTGCCGTGCAGGCTGCGCCTGCCCAGATAGCCATTCCGGTCCATGAAGTTTTCAAGGAACGAATGGAAACCGGTCAGATGCCGGTCCGTCTTCGGCCGCTTGAAGCGCGCGATCAATTTCCACGCTCCGGACCCTGCCTCCGCGATCCAAGCGGCATACACACTGTTCCCCTGCCCATCCGGTTTCACGGAATTCAGAAAACGATAAGTAGTTCCAGTCTTCCACGGATAAACCAGGAAGCTCTGCCCGCCGGATCCCTCGTTCCCGAATTCACCCGTCTTCACCCCTTCACCTTTCGCGAGCAGGACCACCCGCTCCGCTTCCGGAATATCGGCAGGATTGTCAGTGGCATGGGGGCTCCAGACGGAAAACAGCACCCAGCGCTCGGTCGGACTCTTCACCTGAATCCCGAAATAACCCTCCCCAAATCCGTTCGCCATGTAATAGGAGCCAATCGCATCCCCGCCTTCCGGAACGGTAAGTTCGCTGTAGCCGTACTCGACATCAAGGCCCCGAGGCATTTGATAGGATAAGTGCACCGACGGCCCGCGGCGTCCCCAGTAGAACATGTTGCCCTCGTTGTTTTTCACAAAATCCGGGGCCAGGTTCCCTGTGCTCGACGACACCACCAAATCGGACACCACCGCAAAAACGGGCCCCGTGTGCCTGATCCCTTTCAGATCCACCCGGACGTATCCGGCAACCTTCACCTCCACCTTGCCCAAGGGCACTTCATGGACTTGTGCTCCGGTGACCATGGTCTCGAAGACGTCATTCCCCGCCCGCGCCTCGATCACGGATTCGCCCTCGGGCACTTGCAACCGCAGCGCCAGGTCCAGCGAGGCCGGCCGGTCCACCCGGAAGAAAATGGAAACCACGCTCGCGGGGTCCTGCCAACGCATGCGGTCCGGCCGTCCAATGGCATCGGCCGTGCCCCCGCTGGACGAGGTGAGAAAAGCATTTCCAGCCAGCGGTACCGGCCACGATGCTGCTGACGCTGGTTCAGCGAAGCTCAACAGCCCAGCGAGCAATCCGGCTAAATGGGCGGACTGGCGGAGCAAACGGCGAAAGGAATCAATCAGCATGGAACAATGGGTTGGAATGATCTATTCAAGAAGCGGAGGATCCGGAGCAAGGCCAGGACTTTCTCACCCGGCCGGGATTCAACCTATGGCGCGGACCTGACCCACTGGGTTCCGGCGGCGGATTTGTCAAAAACGCTGACGGCGTAGAGTAATAAAATCAGCACCAGAATCGCCCCCCAGCCGCAGGTGGCAATGCCCCCGGCCAGCAACATGAACGGCGCGGTGAGGAGCATGGCCACCATTCCCCGGGTGGGACTGATCTCATAGGGCAGCAGGAAAAGTTTCAGATGGGCCCGCCCCAGCTGGAGACCAATGATGGCGTACAGGGCATGGAACAGCAGGGCGTAGGCATAAAAATAGGCGAACAGGGCCAGGTCCGTGATGCGGGCCACCCCACGGGCATTGGCGATCATTATTTCAGTGCTGAAGGACGCGGTCACCAACAACACGCCTCCGGCCGCAATAATCAAAAAGCGCATCCCCAGCCCCGCGTAACCGCTGGCCCCCAGAACACATCCGGACATTCCCAGCGCGGCCGCCGTAACGGAGCCAAAGGAAAAGGCATTCGGCACCAACTCGACCCCTCCGAAAAAGTAACGCACCAGCATGTAAGGCAACAAGGAGACCAGCGAAAGCAAGGTGAGGACGGCCTGCACCAGCCACTTTCCGCGGACAATCTGCCATCGGGTCAGCCCTCCCAGCAGCAGCAACTCCGCATTCCTCCCTTCGGATTCGCCCCGCAGGGAATCCATCAGCCGCAACGGCATCACGCCCGCCACCACCACATACACTGCCAGCCAAAACACTCCCGGCTCTCCTGCGGCGGCCCGGAGCAGGGCGCTGGCCGTGGTTCCCGGGCGGGATAGCAGATATTCCAATGCCACGGCGGTCAGCACCAGCGCATGCAGCAGCAGAAACGGAATCACAAAACCCCGGGCCCGTAATCCCTGCCGCAGCTCCTTGACCACCATGGCTGGCCAGCGGTCCGCAAAGTCCAGCAGAGTGGCAGCGGCAATGGGGAGTGGCTCCGCAGATGGCATAGGAGTGGAATGAGTTCCTCCTGCCCCCCCGCCCGTCAATCCCTGATCCCGCCGGGCATCCGGAGGAAGGCCGCTGGCAGGTTTCGGTAAGCCGCCGGACCAACCGGTAACAAGCTCCGTGAACCCGATGGCTGACGGGCGGGATCAGCGGGGCGTTGAGTGAGTCGAGCAG
>CAIZWU010000226.1 GCA_903936775.1 uncultured bacterium
ATTACTTCCCGTGCTGTTACAGATTATTTTCAGGTTTAATTTGAGAGAACTGTTAATTCTTATTGAGTTTGCCGGATTTCTTTTTTCTGGGTGAGTATTCACCACATGACGGCCCACCCACATGACGCCCAGCCACGCAGTCCCTCCTTCTTATAATTAGTTTCTTTTCCGCCCCGCATGGTCATGCCATGGAAATCCCCGAAGAACCAATAAATTGCCTTGGTGAATAGGGGGGAGATTCTTTCATGGCGGCACTGCCGCAGGTGGCTGCACGCGCTTCGCGGGCAGGACATCGGGTGATGGAGGGGAGGACCAAGGGCTGAGACGGCGCAGGTCAGGAGAGCCGGGACTGGATCCGGTTGCCAATTGCGCGGCCACCCTGGAAAAAGCCTGGCTGGACGAAGCAGATGTCCTGAGCGCGCGCCCGGGTGAAAATGAATTTGGCCTGCATGGCCTCTGCAGGACTTTCGGTATGGACCGAGATCAGAAGATTGCCCAACCGGATCCGGTCTTCAAAATTCTTTGCTTTGTTTTCAGGAACTCCCAGTCCGGTCAATCCGGCGGCAATCCAGCCTTCAGTGGCTCCCACGCCGGCGGCGCCAAGAGAGGTCACGAAGGGCCCGGCGGCGATGAACGTCCCGGCTCCCGGCGCTGCCAAAGCCATGATTCCTATGATCCAATCAAGGGTGCCGCCAATCACGGCCCCTCCACCGGCGCGGACACCACCGGTATCCTGTCGCTTCAAATCATATCCAAAGTGATGGCTTTCCCGCCCGTTATTTTCAACGTCGGCATACAATATTGAGACATCGCGGTTGGAAATGGCATAGAATTTCAATTGATCCACAATCAACTCCGCTAGGTTGCGGCAGTGCGCGATGCAGAAGACCGATTGCTTGGACATAAAGTTAAGATATCTAATATAAGATCTGGTCTGCCGGTTTGAAGCAGGGTTTTGATCCGCTGGACCTCGCAGGGCACGCAGACGACTTCAGGTCTTCCGTACTCTGACCTGGCCCGGCTTGCATTCCATGGGGTGAAGACACACTTAGGGTCACGTCGCAGATCCCGAAGTGAGGGGTTGGCTGGTAGGGCTTTACCCCATTGATTGCAGGAAGGTGCCAGGCTATAATTAGGTTTTTAAATATCCGGCACTCCATTTAAAACACCATCAGCCTACTCATTGCCAGCGGGAAGAGTGCCCTTGGGGGCCGGGCGGCAGGGGCCGTGGTGGTTTTTGGCTATTGTGGCTATTCCGCCCGCTAAGAGTGGGCTGCCGTCGCCAGTTCGTGATATAAAAAATTAATATTACGAAATTTTTTTGTTGTGACTCCTCATGGGGTACGGTATAATCAAGATATTATTCGCTGCGCCTGCCCTTTTTTTAAACAAGTAACTCCTATGAAAACAGGCATGGGGATTGCCTTGGTAAATGTTATTTTGAATGAACCGAGCCACTCTGAAGATGCGGGATTTCGCCGGGCTTCTCGTTGCGCACGATGCGCGGGAAACGGGAGCCTCCGGGGCTCCGTTTGGCTCCTTTTCGGTGCCCGAGAAATTGCGTCCGCATCTGACGGACCTGATGGGCGATGGCGGTTACCGGGCCCTCCTCCTACGCTCCCTTGTCATGGCCATCCCAGAAGTCCCTCCGCTGCAGGCAACTCACGTCTCCGCGGACGGCAGGTTGGAGGGATTTGATTCACTGGAAACCGGCATTGACCCGGAGGCAATCGTCGAGGGCCGGGTGATCGTGGTCGCCCAGTTGATTGGACTGCTGGTGGCTTTCATCGGTGAAAAACTAACGCTCCAATTGGTGCGGGAGGTCTGGCCAAAACTGGACACCGAGGATTTGAATTTGAAAAAAGGAGATAGAATATGAACAAGCAAAATGCCACGGCCAAAAGCGAAGTGCCCGGGGAGGACGCGGGCCCCCCGGCCAAAGTGGCCATCTGCAAAATGCCGACCGGCGTCCGCGGTCTGGACGATATTCTCGGCGGTGGCATCCCGGAGTTTTCCTTCAATGTGATTGCCGGTAATCCCGGGTGCGGCAAAACCACCCTGGCGCACCAGATTGTTTTCGCCAATGCGACGCTGGAGAAGCCTGCCCTCTACTTCACGATACTTGGGGAACCGGCCTTGAAAATGATGCGCTATCAGCAGCAGTATTCCTTTTTTGAAGCAGCCAAACTGGGTAAAGCGATCCGCTTCGTCAATCTGGCGGATGTGGCGATGGAGCAGGACCTGAATGCGGTAATGGAGGAGATCATCCAACAGGTGACCGCGCTCAATCCGGGGATTGTGGTGGTTGATTCCTTCCGCACCGTGGTGCGGAAAACCATGAGCAGCGCCAGCGAAATGGACATGCAGTCGTCCATTCAGCGCCTTGCACAGTTCCTGACTAGTTGGGAGGCCACCGCTTTTTTGGTGGGCGAATACTCCGAAGTTGAAATCCGCGACAATCCTCTCTTTACTATTGCCGACGGGCTCCTCTGGCTCTGGCAGGTGACGGAGCGGAATTCGGTGGTGAGGAAGATGCAGATCATGAAGTTGCGCGGTCAGGCCTCCGTCCCGGGTTTGCATACGATCCGCATCAGCGATGATGGATTGCAGGCCTTCCCGCGGACTCTGGGATTGACCGGCAGAAAGACCGTTCCTGCCCGCCGGCGGCGACTTTCCATGGGCATTCCGGAACTGGATCAGATGATGGGTGGCGGCATTCCGGAAGGCGACAGTCTTCTGGTGGCAGGCCCCTCAGGGACTGGCAAATCCGCCCTGTCCTCCCAATTTATCGCCGAAGGGCTGCGCCAGGGGGAGTCGGCGATCGTGGCCCTCTTTGAAGAACGCCCTGCCGGATACACCGAACGCGCCGACAGTTTCGGGCTCGAGCTCGGCGAAGGGCAGCAGGCGGGGAAACTGGAAGTGCTTTACCTGCGGCCGCTGGACTTGTCAGTGGATGAAACCATGCAGGCCATCCTCGACGCCATTGAGAGAGTCGGAGCCAAACGGTTGGTGATCGATTCCCTGGTGGGCTTTGAGATGGCCCTGGCACCGGGATTCCGGGCTGATTTCCGGGAGTCCCTCTACCGGATGATTGGAGCACTCACGGGGGCCGGGGTCACTATTCTCAGCACAGTGGAGGTGGAGGATACGTTCCAGGCGATGCCCTTCAGCCAATATGCGATCTCCTTTCTCACTGATGATATCCTGCGCCTGCGTTATGTGGAGATCGATGGTCAGCTGCGGAAGGTGATGGTGGTCATCAAAATGCGTGGCGGCAATCACAGCAAGGATATCCGGGAGTATGTTATTACGGACAAAGGGGTGGTGATCATCGGTCCGAGTCAGGCCGATTACACCGGGCTCACCACCGGAATCCCGGTAAGGGTAGGAAAAGGGGAACATGCCGCCCCGGAACCCAAAGCAACCCAATAAAGGGTCCCGTCACCATGGCCGCAATATCAGCCCAAGTTCCGCTACTGCCGGGATTATCGTATGCCGGTCTCGATCATGCCCCATTGCCGATGGCCAAGGTGGATGGAGCCGGCCACATCGTGCGCTACATCAATCCAGCCTTTTGCCGCTTACTGCACCTGACCAGGGAACAACTCATCGGGAAACCACTGCCGGGGCTGCTGCCAAAAATGGACAATTGTGTCACCTGGTTTGACCAGGTTTTACGCACGGGAAAGCCAGCCAGTCTCAGAGGGATGGCACATACCAAATCCCAGCCGGTCGTCTGGTCCTATGCCATATGGCCATTGCGGGAGGGCAAGCCGCTCGCCGGTATCATGATTCAAGTGACTGAGACGATCCAAGGGCATGAAGCCATGGTCGCGATGAACGAGGCCTTGGTGCTGGGTTCCCTGCGTCAGCACGAGCTCACGCAAATTGCGGAGAACCTCAATGAACAATTGCGGAAGGAAATCACGGTGCGCTTGAAAACAGCCGGTGAGCTGGCGGAAAAGGCCCGGCTGCTTGATTTGACCCATGATGCCATCATCGTGGGCGGTCTGGATGGACGGATCAGTTCCTGGAATCATGGCGCGGAAGAGCTGTATGGCTGGTCATCTGAGGAGGCGCTGGGGAAATTCAGTAATTTCCTGTTTCAGGCCGAATTCCCGGAGTCCGAGGAGCAAATCACCGCAGAGTTGCATCGGACCGGCCGTTGGACAGGCGAAATGGTGCACACGAAGCGAGATGGCCAGCGGATTACCGTCCTCGTGCGCATGACCCTGGATCGGGACGCTGACGGGAATCCGACTGCGCTCCTGCAAAACATCACAGATATCACTGAGCGAAAGCAGGAGGAGGAGGCCCTGCGCGAGGCGGGGGAACGGTTCCGTTTCATGGCGGAATCCATGCCGCAAAAAATCTTCACCGCGAAGCCGGACGGAGGGGTGCATTATTTGAACAAGCAGTGGACCGATTTCACGGGGCTGAGCTTGGAGGAGATGCGGGGCTGGGGGTGGAGTCAATCCATCCATCCCGATGATGTTGTCGAAAACATGCTGCGCTGGCAACAGGCGGTCGGGACGGGTGAGCCTTTCGAATTTGAACATCGTTTACGGGACAGGCACGGCGGATACCGATGGCACCTCACCCGTGCCTATGCCATGCAGAATGCGGAGGGTAACATCACGATGTGGATCGGCTCCAACACCGATATCCATGACATGGTGAATGTCCGGGAAGAATTGAGGGGCGCCCAAGCGCAATTGGCTGACCGGGCAATCCATCTTGAAGGGATAGTGGCCAACAGAACGGAGGAATTGATGGCGGCTCACGCGCAATTGTTGGCTGAGGCCGATGAGCGCAGACGCTTGGAGAGCGAAATCGCCGGAGCCATCGAGGGTGAACGGGAACGGATGGGGCAGGAATTGCACGACGGACTGGTCCAGGAGCTGACCGGCATCGCCATGATGCTATACGTCATGGAGCGGAAACTGCTGAAGCCGGCCCCGGAACAGGCTGCCGAAGCGCATCGGTTGAGCCTGATGCTTCAGCAGTCCCACCGTAACGCGAGGGACCTGGCGAAGAGTTTTTATCCGATCGAACTTGAGCAACAGGGATTGGCCGCTGCTTTGGAGGGAATCGCGCAGCGCGCCCAGGAGCAG
>CAIZWU010000227.1 GCA_903936775.1 uncultured bacterium
CTGAATAACGCCCCGCCTCCCATGGAAGTGCCGCGGGATCAGGTCGTGGCGTTTGCCCTCTACACTCAGGAGAGCGGCATGCTGAAAATGACGGCACAGCTGTATCCGTTGAAGCCCGGGGAATCCCGCGAGGTCAGGCTGGAGCTGCTGCGTGAGGGCACTTGGAACGAGATGGCCAGGGTGCCGGTCACGATGCCGGGTTGGAGCGCGCACTTCCGCGTGGAAAAGTGGGATACCTCCAAAGACGTTCCCTACCGGGTGCGGCATGGCGCAGAGGCCATGTTTGAGGGATTGATCCGGCGTGACCCGCTGGACCAAGAGGTGATTGTGATGGCCAACATGTCGTGCAATTCCAGCCGCACCACCGGCCAGCGCCCTGAGATGATCGACAACCTCCGGATGCAGGATCCGGACTTGTTATTTTTTGCGGGGGATCAGACCTACCGCCACACCGAGCACACTGCGGGGTGGATCGAGTTCGGTCTGCAATTCCGCGACATCATCCGCGACCGGCCCACCATCTGCATCCCGGACGATCATGATGTGGGGCACCCGAACCTGTGGGGTGAAAGCGGGAGACTTTCCGTGAGGAAGGACAATGCCGACGGTGGTTACTTTTATCCCGTCGAATACGTGAACATGGTGCAGCGGCAACAATCGTGGAGCCTGCCGGACCCGGTGGACCCGGCCCCGGTCGAGCGGGGCATCACAGTTTATTTTACCCGGCTCCGGCTGGGCGGGATCGACTTTGCCATTTTGGAGGACCGGAAATTCAAGAGCGGTCCGGCGGGTAAGATCCCGCAGATGGGGCCGCGTCCTGACCATATCAACGATCCTGCCTATGACCCTAAATCCATTGACCTTCCCGGCCTGCAACTGCTGGGCGCGCGGCAGGAGAAGTTCCTCCACGAATGGGGGCAGGACTGGCGCGGGGCGGAATTGAAGGCCGTGCTTTCGCAGACTGCCTTCTGCGGTGCCGTGCACATGCACGGCGGGCCGGAAGGCCGTCTCCTCGCGGACCTCGACTGCAACGGCTGGCCGCAGACGCCACGCCGCCGCGCCCTGGAGGAAATCCGCCGCGCCCGCGCCGTGCATCTCTGCGGCGACCAGCATCTGGCGGTGGTGGTGAAGCAGGGCATCGATGCCTTCGGGGACGGCCCTTGGCAATTCACCAGCCCCGCTTTGGTGAACACGATCTATGGCCGATGGTGGCATCCGCTTGATGAAAAACCCGGCCCGAATCCCGTGCCCGGCAGCCCCTTGCCGTGGACCGGTGATTTCCTTGATGGGCTCGGCAATAAAATATCCATGCTGGCCTACGCCAATCCTCCTGACATCAAGGATGAAAAGCAGCGCGGCGACGGCTACGGCATTGTGCGTTTCAACAAAAAGGCCCGGACCGTCACCTTCGAATGCTGGCCGCGCTTCGCCGATGCCAGACAAGGGGATGGCGCGCAATTCCCCGGCTGGCCGGTCACGGTGAAGATGGACGACAACGATGGCCGCAAACCGGTCGCGTGGCTGCCCGAACTGATCATCGAGGGCGCGCCGGATGCCGTGGTCCAAGTCGTCGCCGAAGCCACCGGCGGGATTCTTTACACCCTGCGCACCCCCGGCCCGCGCTGGCAGCCCCCGGTGTTCGCGCCCGGCCGCTACACCGTCAAGACCGGCCGCAATCTTCCCGATGGGCCCTCCCTCGCCGGATTGATCGCCGATCCCGTATCCGCCAACGCGGGACAAAAAACTATTCGCCTGTAAATGAACGGGGCCATCCTTGGTCCCTTTCCGGTTCCGCCTCCTCCCTGCTGTCATGTTAAAAACCCTGTCAATTTGCGCACTCCTGGGTGTCCTTGCCTGCGGGCAGGCATCTGCTGCACCACCCAACGTCATTGTCATCATGGCCGACGATCTTGGTTATGGTGATCTTTCCTGTTATGGAGCCACCGCCGTCAAAACCCCGGATATTGACCGGCTGGCCGCCGGAGGGATGCGCTTCACCAGTGGTTACTGTTCAGCTTCCACCTGCACGCCTTCGCGTTATTCCCTGCTCACCGGCAGTTATGCCTTCCGCCATCCCGGCACCGGTATCGCGCCGCCCAACAGCCCCCTCATCGTCCCGCACGAGACCTTCACCCTGCCGGATCTGATGAAGCAGGCGGGTTACCAGACCGCAGTAATCGGCAAATGGCACCTCGGTCTCGGCGGGGCAGGGGGACCTGACTGGAATGGAGAACTCACCCCCGGCCCGCAGGAGCTGGGCTTCGATTATCATCTCCTCCTGCCCACCACCAATGACCGGGTGCCGCAGGTTTATGTGGAGAACCGCCGCGTCCTGAACCTTGATCCCAAGGACCCGCTCTGGGTCGGGGCGAAGAAACCTGTTCCGGATCATCCTACCGGCATCACGCATCGGGAGACGCTGAAAATGGACTGGTCCGAAGGGCACAATGGCACCATCCATAACGGCATCAGCCGGATTGGCTTTTACACCGGGGGGCACTCGGCGCGTTTCCGGGACGAGGATTTGGCGGACAAGTGGGTGGAGAAATCGGTTCAGTGGATCGAATCCGTCCGCAGCAAACCGTTCTTCCTCTTTTTCGCCTCGCATGATCTCCACGTGCCCCGCATCCCCCACGAGCGGTTCCAGGGAGTCACCTCCCTCGGCTTCCGGGGCGACTCCATTGTGCAGTTGGATTGGTGCGTCGGCGAGCTCATGAAGACGGTGGAGCGCCTCGGTCTTGCGGAAAACACCCTCTTTGTTTTCTGTTCCGACAATGGGCCGGTGATGGACGACGGGTACAAGGATCAGGCCTTGGAAAAGCGGGGCGATCATCGCGCCGCCGGTCCGTGGCGGGGCGGGAAATACAGCATCCATGAAGGCGGCACCCGCACCCCGTTCATCACGCATTGGAAGGGACGCATTCCATCCGGGGTCTCGGAGGAGACCGTCTGCACTATCGATCTCGCCACCAGCTTCGCGGCCCTTGCCGGGCTCACCCTTGCCCCGGACGCCTTCCCTGACAGCTTTGAGGTGATGGATGCCCTGCTTGGCAAGCCTGGAGCCAAAGGGCGGGATCATTTGATACAGCAGGACAATGGCCAGACCGGCAACTACGGCTTCCGCGCGGGGAACTGGAAACTGCAGCGGCATGATTCCCGCCGCACCCGCAACCGCACCGTCGAGCAGCCCCTCGCCGATACCCCGGCACCCCCGTTTCAACTCTTTGATCTCACCAAAGACCCCGGCGAAACCACAGATGTCAGTGCCGATCATCCTGACGTCGCAGAGCGTCTGAAAAACCAACTCGCGCAACTCATCAGCGCCGGCCGCAGCCGGAAGTGAACCTACCTTTTCCGTCCCTTGCTTCTGAAATTCCCATCAATTCAACGCCATGAAACCACTCTACTGCCTGCTCCTGTTTTTTGCCTCGCTCGCTGTATCCCGGCCGGCCGGGGCCGCCCCGCCGAACATCCTGTTCATCTTTTCGGATGACCACGCCCAGCACGCCATCTCCGCTTATGGATCAAAGGTGAATCAGACGCCGAATATCGACCGTCTGGCCAGCGAAGGTACCCGCTTTTCCCATTCCTTTGTCACCAACTCCATCTGCACCCCCAGCCGGGCCACCCTCCTTACCGGACAGTATTCCCACCTCAATGGCGTGCCGGTCTTCAATCGTTTCGACGGTTCCCGTGACAACGTGGCCAAACGCTTCCAGGCGGGCGGCTATCACACCGGCATGATCGGTAAATGGCATCTCGGGTCCGACCCCACCGGCTTCGACCGCTGGATCGTCCTGCCCGGCCAGGGCGCCTACTGGGATCCGGTTTTCCTCGTCCCCGGCAAGAAGCTGAACATTGAAGGTCACTGCACCGACATCACCACCAATCTTGGCCTCGAGTTCCTCAAAACGCGCCCGCCGGAAAAACCCTTTTTCCTGATGCTCCATCAGAAGGCCCCACACCGCGGCTGGGAGCCGGACGAGCGCAACAAGGCCCTTTTCAAGGACAGGATCATCCCCGAGCCTGACACCTTGTGGGACGACTATGCCACCCGTCCCACCGCCCTTCCGGGCAATGAACAGACCGTCGCCCGCGACCTCACCCGCCGCGACCTGAAACTGGTCCCTCCGGCCGACCTCAAACCCGCCGCCCGCAATCAATGGCTTAATGTGAAACCCACCGAACTCACCGTGGACGGCAAGGTCCTGACGGGCAAGGAACTCACCAAATGGAAGTATCAAACCTACATGCGCGACTACCTCGCCTGCGTGCAGGGTGTGGATGACAGCGTGGGCCGGGTGCTGGATTATCTCGACCAGAACGGCCTCGCGCAGAACACCATCGTCATCTATTCGGCTGACAATGGCTGGTATCTCGGCGACCTTGGCCTCTACGACAAACGCTTCATGTATGAGCCCGGTCTGAAGGTGCCGCTGCTCGCCCGCGGCCCCGGCATCAAGGCCGGTCAGGTCCCTCTCCAGTTCGTCTCCAATACCGATCTCGCCCCTACCTTCCTGGATCTCGCCGGCCTGCCTATCCCTCCTTCCATGCAGGGCCGCTCCCTCGCTCCTCTCCTGCGTGGAGAAACCCCGGCAGGATGGCCCACCAGTTTTTACTATCGTTATTACCACGACCCCGGTCATCACAACACTGTGGCCCACCTCGGCGTCCGCACCGCCACCCATAAGCTGATCCACTTCTGGAAACAGGATGCCTGGGAGATGTTTGATCTCACCAAGGATCCCAACGAACAAAAGAATCTGCTGTTTGGCGATGCCGCCAGCCGCCCCCCGGAAGTCGCCGCCAAATTCAGTGAGCTGAAAACCGAATTGCTCCGCCTCCAGAAGGAATACAAGGACGACGGCCAATTCGCCGACCCCGCCACCTGGCCCAAAGATGGTGCCGACGGTCCCTTTGATGACAAGCAACCCACCGGCCGCAAAACCATCGCCGAAGCCATCGCCTCCAGCGTCTCGCCGTAACTCCCGCCTTCCCGTGGCCCGTTTACTCAGGGCGGCGGAAAAGAAAGGCCGGGCGCGGCCTGGGCCGGAGCGGAACAAGGGCCGGGCGGAGGAAAACGAGCCTTGCGCCTGGACTGCCGCTTATTCGGGAATCAGCACGGTATCGATGGAAAGGATCACGCCGTTGCTGGCGGCCGTGTCCATCTTGATGACTTTGGCCCCTTGCAGCGTCAGGTGGCCATTCTTCACCTTGATATCAATTTCCGCGCCATTGACGGTCTTGACCTTGCCGGGCACGGCATGGTCTGTCAGGATGCCGGTCGGCTTGGCCTTGTTCTCCGGTTTGAGGAGGTCTTCGAGCGTGCCTTTCGGAAGCTTGGCGAAGGCCGTATCGGTGGGGGCGAAGACGGTGAAGGGCCCGGGGTCCTGGAGGGGCGTGACCAGCTCAGCGGCCTTGAGGGCAGTGACGAGTGCCGTGCATTTGCTGGATTTGGCAGCAACGGCCACAATGTCCTTGGCTTCAGCGGCCGGGGGACGGGAGCGGCGTGGAGCACGCGGGTAGCGTAGCCGTTGATCTCGCGAAAAAGAGGTTCGGGGAGTCCGATGGTCTTGCTCCCGCGTGTGATCAGTAACTGCCTCTTTTAGCTTGGTCCGGTTTTTGTCTCCGGCAAATTCTCCACTATGCAAAGAGGCGACGGAGCTGGGCCCCGTCGCCTCCCTGGAGTCTGGTAAGTCGTCGTGAAGGTCAAACGCCAGCTAGAATGCCGTTTAGCGTGGCGCTGGGGCGCAGGGCGGTGTTGGCTTTGGCGAGGTCGGGTTGGTAGTAGCCGCCGACGTCGACAGGGCTGCCTTGGACGGCGAGGAGCTCTTCCACGATCTTGGATTCGTTGGTGGTGAGGGCGTCCGCGACAGGGGCGAAGGTGGCGGCGAGCCCGGGGTCGCTGGTCTGGGCGGCGAGGGCCTGGGCCCAGTAGAGGGCGAGGTAGAAGTGGCTGCCGCGGTTGTCGATGGTGCCCAGTTTTCGGCCGGGGGAGCGGTCGAATTCGAGGAACTTGCCGGTGGCGGTGTCGAGGGTGTCAGCGAGGACCTTTGCTTTGGGGAGTTGGAAGGTTCCGCTGAGGTGCTCAAGGCTGGCGGCGAGAGCGAAGAACTCGCCGAGGCTGTCCCAGCGGAGGTAGTTTTCCTCGAGAAATTGTTGGACGTGTTTGGGAGCGGACCCGCCGGCGCCGGTTTCGAAGAGACCGCCGCCGTTCATGAGGGGGACAATGCTGAGCATCTTGGCCGAGGTGCCGA
Organism: uncultured bacterium; assembly: GCA_903936775.1. Lineage (GTDB taxonomy): Bacteria > Verrucomicrobiota > Verrucomicrobiia > Verrucomicrobiales > V1-33 > CAIZWU01. The sequence continues at coordinate 6,258 of CAIZWU010000227.1, forward strand.
CTTCGAGGATCGGGAAGAGGTCGGTGTTGTAGTCGCGCAGGACGTTGCCGGTGACACTGATGGTGTCCTCGCCTTTGACGATTCGTTCCAGGCTGACAAGGCAGGCATCGGCGGGCGGGAGGATGCGGAGGTCGAGGCCGGTGGTGTCGTGGTCCTTGAGGTATTTTTCGACTTTGGCGATGATCTGGGCGTCGTGGGCGCGGGCTTTATCCAGCCAGAAAAGGGCAGGGACGCCGGTGGCACGGGCCCGGTTCACGGCGAGTTTCACCCAGTCCTGGACGGGGGCGTCTTTGGTCTGACAGGCGCGCCAGATGTCGCCGGCGCTGACGGGGTGTTCAAAAAGGACTTTGCCTTCGCTGTCCGTGACCCGGACGGTGCCGTCGGCGGGGATTTCGAAGGTTTTGTTGTGGGAACCGTATTCCTCGGCGGCCTGGGCCATCAGGCCGACATTGGGGACGCTGCCCATGGTTTTGGGGTCGAGGGCGCCGTGCTTTTTGCAGAAATCGATCACGGTCTGATAAACGCCGGCGTAGGAGCTGTCAGGGATGACCGCCAACGTATCCTGCGATTTGCCGGCGGCATTCCACATTTGCCCGGAGGTGCGGATCATGGCAGGCATGGAGGCGTCCACGATGACGTCGGAGGGGACGTGGAGGTTGGTGATGCCCTTGTCGGAGTTCACCATGGCGAGGGCCGGGCCATTTTGGTAGGCGAGCTGGATGTCGGCTTCGATTTCGGCTTTTTTGTCCGCGGGGAGTTTTTCGAGTTTGGCGATTAGGTCGCCGAAGCCGTTGTTGAAATCGACCTGGAGTTCCGTCAGGGTGGCGGCGTGTTTGGCGATGAGGTCCTTGAAGAAGACTTTGACGACGTGGCCAAAGATGATGGGGTCGGAGACCTTCATCATGGTGGCCTTGAGGTGGACGGAGAAGAGGACGCCGTCGGCTTTGGCCCTGGCGATTTGGGATTCGATGAAAGCGGTCAGGGCAGCCTTCCGCATCACGGTGGCGTCAATGATTTCCCCGGCTTTGAGCGGGGTGCTGGCCTTGAGTACGGTCACGGTGCCGTCGGCGGCGACGTGCTCGATTTTGACGTCGGTGGCGGCGGTGACGGTGACGGATTTTTCGTTGGAGAAGAAGTCGTCCTTGCCCATGGTGCCGACGGTGGTTTTGCTGTCAGAAGACCATTTGCCCATGGAGTGAGGGTGCTTGCGGGCGTAGTCCTTGACGGCTTTGGGCGCGCGGCGGTCGGAGTTGCCTTCGCGGAGGACGGGGTTCACGGCGCTGCCGAGGACTTTGGCGTAGCGGGCGCGGGCGGCTTTTTCGGCGTCGGTGGCGGGGTTTTCCGGGAAGTCCGGCAAGGCGTAGCCTTTGGCCTGAAGTTCGGCGATGGCGGCTTTGAGTTGGGGGATGGAGGCACTGACGTTGGGGAGCTTGATGATGTTGGCTTCCGGTTTCAGGGTCAGGGCTCCGAGTTCGGTGAGGTTGTCCGGGACTTGCTGCGCGGGAGGCAGGACGTCGGTGAAGTTGGAAAGGATGCGGGCGGCGACGGAGATGTCGCGGGTTTCCACCACGATGCCGGCCGGTTTGGCGAAGGCCTGGACGATGGGCAGGAGGGAAAAAGTGGCGAGGGCAGGGGCTTCGTCGGTGAGGGTGTAGATGATGGAGGGAGTAGCGGACATGGTGATGGAACAGTGGAAAGGAGCGGTTTGCTAAATCAAGGATGGGACGGGGTCAAAGGCGGAGGCAGGCCGGGGCCAATTTCCGGGAAAAACGGAACCTGGGAGGCTGGGGCTGGTCCCGGAGAGGTTGGCTTGCATCCGGAGCTTTCAGCCACGAAAAGATCCTTTTGTTCTGCCTGCCCATGGAATCCGACTCCCCTGCTCCTCAACCCGAGAAGACGCCCAAAATGCGTGACCTGTCTTTGTGTCCCTGCAAGAGCCGGCAGCCTTACGGGGAGTGTTGTGCGCCGTTCCATTACGGCAAGGCCCTGCCGCAGACCGCGGAAGCCCTGATGCGCTCGCGTTACAGTGCGTATTTTTTCGGCCGGATCGATTACCTGGTGGACACCACCCATCCGGATGTCAGGACGCCCACGCTGCGGCAGGAGATCCAGGCCACGGCGGATGAGGCGCGTTGGAAGTTCCTGACCGTCCTGAGCGCGAGCAAAGGGCAGGCGGGCGACAAGACCGGGAAGGTGGAATTTGTGGCGCAGTTTTACCACAATGGGGTGCTGCAGGAACACCACGAGAAATCCCGGTTCCGCCGCAGCCGGGGGCTTTGGAAATATGTCGATGCCAAAGGCTGACCGGCGCGTGGCGGTTACCGGAGCGCCACGAAGGTGCCGGTGAATTCCACACAGACTTTGCCTTCGGAGATGATGGAAACCGGGAGGGTGAGACGGGCTTTGCCAGTGCGTTGGTAAGTATCGCGGAAAGTCTGGAGGGTTTTTTCCTCAAGATGGGGCGCCACCGCCCGGATATCGCCACGGACGGGTGCCTGGTAACGGAGGTGGCTTTCCTGGATGACGATGTGGCTGCCCCGGTCGCCGAGTTCCAGCCACAGGAGGGTATAACCGGCCAGGATGGCGGCGGTGGCGAGACTGCCCCCGAAGGCGGTGCCCAGATGATTGTGGTTGGGTCCGGGCGGGGCCGTGAGCACGAGGCCCTGGTCGTTGTAGGACTCGAGACCGACGCCCATGGCTTTGGTGAGGGGAATGCGGTCGTGGAGGAAGGCAACCGTTTCCTCAAGCAGAGCAGGCGTTGGCATGGCGCTGCAGCGTGGGGCCGGCTGTGGTGGAGTAAAGCAGGAAACCGAGGCCGGATTCCGATGGCGTAATTCAACGCCTTCTGGAAATATGGCGCTGGTGGAGGAAAGAAAGGCATGTCTCAATGAGGCCGCTGGGATGCCTTTCTGGACGAACCCTCCACCTGGAACCGGAATGAAAACACGATTCATGCTGTTTTTGCGTCAGGAATGGCTGCAACTGTTGCTGATTCTGCTGCCCTTGGCGGCGGCCCTCGCGGCCATGCCTTTTGCCTCGGACCAGGTGCCCATGCAGTGGGGCTCTGATGGCCGCGTGAATTGGGAGGCTCCCAAATCCTGGGGGCTGCTGGTGCTGCCTCTACTTGCTCTGGTTATTTTCGGGGTGGTTTTCCTGTTGGAGCAGGCGGACCCCCGCCGGATCGGGGCGGATGGCCGTCTGACACCCCACGGTCAGGCCATCCGGGGCATTCGCCTGGCGCTCTCGGTGATGCTGGCGGCGGTGATGATGATTCAGATTTCCGCCGCTCTGGGGCATCGTCCGGATGCAGGGCGTTGGGTGGGCACGCTGGTGGCGTTGCTCCTGGCCGTGATCGGATGCTTTTTAGGTAAGTTGAAACCCAATCGATACGCCGGCATCCGCATCCCGTGGACGATGAAATCCGAAGCGGTGTGGGAGGAAACCCACCGGTTTGCCGGCTGGATGTACAAGGTCAGCGGCCTGTTGATGGCAACGGCCTTGTGGGTTCTGCCTGCCCCGGCCCAGCCCGTGCTTTGGTGGGTCTGGATCACCCTGCTGATCGTGCCGCCGATGGTCGTAGCAGGGCGGGCGGCCCGCCGGGAGCGGGTACTCCAGGCAGGCGGACCCGCCCCAGGGTGCGGCCGGGACTAAGCGATGGAGGGAATTTTCACGTCAGGAGCAGTGTCGGCGGCGTAGTCCACGCCGGGGAGGCCAAAACCGAAAAGACGGAGGAAGCTGGATTGGTAGCCAGCGAAGTCGCCGAGTTCCGGCAGATTTTCGGTATTCACCTCCGCCCAGCGCTGGCCGACAAGTGATTGCACTGCGGGGGTCATTTCCCAGTCATCCACCCGGATGCGGCCGGCTTCGTCGGGCTGGGGACTTCCGTTGTAAAGGCGCTCGCGGAAAAGGCGGTCCATCTGCTCGATGGTATCCTCGTGGGTGCCTTCGTCCTTCATCACCTTGTAAAGCAGGGAGATATACAGAGGCACCACCGGGATGGCGGAGCTGGCCTGGGTGACGAGGGCTTTGTTGACGGAAACCCAGGCTTTGCCGTGCAGCGGAGCGAGCTTGCCGTCGAGGACCCGTTGGGTGCGTTCGAGGTCTTCCTTGGCGAGGCCGATGGTGCCCTTTTTGTAAATCGGCCAGGTGACTTCCGGCCCGATATAGGAATAGGCGACCGTTTGTGCGCCGTCAGCGAGGACGCCCGCTTCCAGCAGGGCATCGATCCACATTTCCCAGTCTTCGCCGCCCATCACCGCCACCGTCTGGGGGATGTCGTCGCCCGTGGCTGGTTCGATGGAGATCTCATTCACCACGCCCGTGGTGGTATTGAGGTTTTTGTTGGTATAGACGTCGCCCACAGGCTTGAGCACGGATTTGAAGACTTCCCCGGTTTTTGGATGGGTGCGGCGCGGAGAGGCGAGGCTGTAAATGACACAATCGACTTGACCGAGATCGGCTTTGATGGCGGCGATGACCTCTGCCTTCACCGGATCGGAAAAGGCATCTCCATTAAAAGAGCGGGCGTAGAGGCCGGCGGCTTTGGCTTCGGTTTCAAAAGCGGCGGTATTGTACCAGCCGGCGGTGGCAGTGCGGTCGGCTTCCCCCTCACGTTCGAAGAAAACGCCGAGGGTGGCGGCATTTGAACCGAAGGCGGCCGCGATGCGGGAAGACAGGCCGTAACCGGTGGAAGATCCGATCACGAGCACCTTCTTTGGCCCATGGGCGACGGGGCCGCGGGTTTTGACGACAGCGATTTGCTCAGCGACGTGTTTGGCGCAGCCTGCGGGGTGGGCGGTAGTACAGATGAATCCGCGGATTTTAGGAGCAATGATCATAGGGATGGGCAGAGCGTGAACCGAAGCGGGCGGGCTGGCAACGGGTTTCCACCCGGGGGCAATCCTTCCCGGGAGTCCGGTCAGCGCGGGGTTTTCCGGGTGGAGCCAAGCCCGGGAGAGGCGCGAGGCGGCCGAGCGCCTGTTGGCAGGCCAGTCCGGGTTCCACAGCGTCGACGGAAAGGCTTCGGCGACGACGTTGGGGCCGGAAAGTATGGATTTCACCGTGGCGGCCCAGGCATTTCGCCGGATTTTTGACCGTTATCAGGGGGGCGGGCAGGTCGCGCTGGAAAACGACAC
>CAIZWU010000228.1 GCA_903936775.1 uncultured bacterium
GACTGCTCGGCCAGCTCCTCACCATGGCCGACCTCACCCGCCTCGAACTCCACGGCCCAGCCTCCGAAATCGACCAGCTGCGCGCTCCGCTCGCCCACCTCCAGCCCGCGTGCTTCACCGTCCAGTGCGGCCTCGGCCGTTGAGCCGGAACCAGCTCCGGGCAGGAAACTTGAGTTGACCCCAGTCCCATCCCGGACTTCCCGCGGGGAAAAGTCAATTGGACTGCGCAAATCTCTGCCAGAGGGAACCTTGTGCAGTACCAACCCAAAGCAAAAGACCGGCAAACCCCAAGGTTTGCCGGCTTGCAGCGGGTTGGAATCCGAAGCCAGTCCTAGCTCAACTTGCGGCGGATGGCGCCAAGACCAAACAGGCCAAGACCAAACAGGCCGAGGGTGGCTCCTCCATCAGGCACAGGATTTCCATTGGTGCTGGGAATCAAGCTTCCTGTTGCGGTCAATTCGGCGATTTTCAGCCAGGTATCTGCCCTGTTACGGGCACCGTCCTGAATAGTGACGGTGTAAGCGAGCTTGCCGTCAGCATTCAGATCACCAAGGAGGGTCAGCTTTCCAGTCAAAGAACCTGAAACCCAATCGTAAAATCTTGGGGCAAACAAGAAGCTGCCATCCACTTCTTCGTCATCCCAGATAACGAGCCCTCCAAGGGCGATATCCACTGTTTCGGCATCATCGAAGAGTTGATCATCGGCAAAAGCAAACTTCACGTCAATGGAGGTTGCCGAATGCGTGCCGGGGACAAAACCCGCCGTCGTGATGTCAAAAAAGGACGAATAGGACTCCGTGCCGGTTTCTGAGAGGAACTGGAGTGGGCCATTACCACTATCCGGGTTCCGGTCCACCCAAGTGATCAGCGACGCATTGGCTCCGCTGAGGAGCACGAAGACGGCTGCCGCTGTCCAGAGTGATTGTTTAATTCTCATATTAATTTAATTAGTTTCAGCCTTTTAAACACAGGGGAAATTTCTCTTATATGAACCATCGCCGCCCGCTTTTTGTTCAGACAGCAGGAATTCCACTGACCTGAAACAAAACCAAGCACGTTTCATGCCGAACCGCTTAAACGCTAGTAATTAGTTGATGCATTCCCATTACCATCAATGGTTTACACCTCGTTTTTCAGAAACATTTTTTTCAGAAACAAAGGGGCAACCTTCCCGTCAGAGCTAAACCGTAAAGGATTTCGGTCCGGTTTTCGGGTGAAACCCCCTTCAATTAATGTATTTACCTCTTCATCAACGACTTACAATGGCCTACCCCCAGGGATTTACTGTAAAGAATTCCGACAAAAGCCTTACCTGAATCAATGCTTCATTCCGCGCAAATCACTGAAAATCAATTGGATGCGAAAGCCCCCCCCTGTGATCAACCCCGGATTCCATGTCAGACGGCCCTTTATCAAAAGAGCCTCATCCGTGATGGTTACCTTGTCATTTTCAAAACAGGCAGCGGAACTCCGCCCACGAAAGAGATCCAGAACGGTAAAGGATTTTTGATTGGCTCCCGGAGGGCAGTCCGTTACAATTCTTACTAAATCCATTCTGGTCCGACGCTGCTGGTGGCGGACTCCGCTGCCATGTCAAAAAACCTCAGTCATTTATCCTTCCGCAAAGGAATCGAACAAAACGTGTTTCAACGCATGGTCGATGCGGCGGAGGGCCACGGCACGGCAGAAATCGCGGAAGTGGTGCGGCCCCTGGGGGAAGAAACGTTATTCGGCGATGCGGTGACTCTGGGAGCGGTTTCCTTTTATGACTTCCTGAAAAAGGAGAATGCCGGGAAAAAAGTATTGCTGTGCAACGGCTCGGCCTGCCTGTGCGCCGGCACCCAGGGCCCCCTGCACGGGCAGGTGAGCGCTCATTTCAAGGAGGAGGAAATCGGGCACATCTGTTGCCTGGGGCGCTGTCATGCCGGAGGGGCATTTCAATATGGGGAGCGGAATTATTCCGGGCTGGAACCCTCCCAATTGGAGACACTCTTTAAAACCGGGGTGGGCGACACGGCGGATCGCTACGCGGTAGGGTCCGCGCTGCCGGAGCCGATCCTGACCGGGGCGTTTCCAGGGATTGAGGCGTGGTATGCTCCGTTGCGGGCGATGTTTGCCAAGGGCCGCGATGCTTTTCTGCAGGATCTGCGGGATTCCAAGCTGCGGGGCCGCGGGGGCGCCGGATTTCCGGTGCATTTGAAGTGGCTGTCCTGCCAGGAAGCGGAGGGAGCGGTAAAATACATCGTCTGCAATGCCGACGAGGGCGATCCCGGGGCCTACATCGACAAGTATTTGATGGAGGAACAACCCCACTCCGTGCTGCTCGGGATGATGGTGGCCGGCTGGTTCTGCGGATCGGGGACCGGGGTGCTTTACATCCGGGCGGAATATCCGGATTCCATCACGCGCATCAATACGGCCATCGGCGAATTGCAGGCGGCCGGCTGGCTGGGCAGGAACATTCAAGGCAGCGGATTCGATTTTGACTTCAAAACCATCAAGGGGGCGGGGGCTTACATCTGCGGCGAGGAGACAGCCTTGCTGGCCAGCATCGAGGGACAACGTCCGGAAGTGCGGGTGCGGCCGCCGTTTCCGACGCAGCAGGGGTTGTTCCGCCGCCCGACCGTGGTGAACAATGTGGAAACCTTTTCGAATGTGCGGCCCATTCTGATGTTGGGCGGAGCCGGTTACGCAAAGATTGGCACGGAGCAAAGCACCGGCCCAAAACTACTGTCCCTCGATTCGAGTTTCGTCCGGCCGGGAATTTATGAGGTGGCGATGGGCACGTCTTTGGAACGGGTGTTTTTCGAACTGGCGGGCGGCTTCCGGCAACCCGTCAAGGCGGTGCAGGTGGGCGGCCCCCTCGGTGGAATCGTGCCCGTGGACCGGATCGGTTCTCTGACGGTCGATTTTGAGTCGTTCAGGGCCGGGGGATTCCTGCTCGGGCACGCTGGAGTGGTCAGTATTCCGGAGTCGTTCCCGATGATCGAATACATCCAGCACTTGTTCCAGTTCACAGCCGACGAGAGTTGCGGCAAGTGTTTCCCGTGCCGGCTCGGCAGCACCCGCGGCAAGGAGTTGATCGCCAAAGCCCGGGCGGATGATTCATTCAAGATCGACCGTGAGTTGATCGATGATCTCCTCGAAACGCTGGAGCAGACCAGCCTGTGTGCCCTCGGCGGCGGGGTACCCCTGCCCATCAAAAACGCGCTGCAGCATTTTGAGGAGGAGTTAAGCGCCTATTTTGCCGGCACCATCGAGGGGCGACGGAAACCTAACCGTGCCGGCACCGCCCCGGCCTGAACCCCTCTTTACCCAAACCCTAATTTATTACACCGGCCATGGTCCAGGATATCTCCACCCTCACCGCTTACCTTGACGGCGAACCCATGCGGTTCGAGGCCGGCGAAACCGTGTTGAATTTCATCGACCGCCACCGCGGCCGCGGGCATGTCCCGACGCTCTGTGATGCGCCCCAGTTGGAACCCTATGGCGCGTGCCGCGTTTGCTCGGTGGAAGTGGCCCTGAAACCTGATGGTCCCCGCCGGGTGATGGCCTCCTGCCACACGCCCATCGCCGACGGGATGCACATTTTCACGGAGTCGCCCAAGGTGCAGCGGCTGCGCCGGAACATTATCGAACTGGTCCTGACCGACCACCCCTTGGACTGCCTGACCTGCGAGGTGAATGGCAATTGCGAACTGCAAACCGTGGCCGCGAAAGTGGGCATCCGTGGCGTGCGGTATCCCGCCGGAGCGAATCATCTGGACCGCAAAAAGGATCTCTCCCACGCCTACATGACGTCGGATTTGTCGAAGTGCATCAACTGCTCGCGTTGCGTGCGGGCCTGTGATGAGATCCAGGGGCAATTTGTGCTATCCATGCATGGCCGTGGCTTCGGGGCGCGCATCATCAAGGGGCTGGACACCACCTTCGAGGACAGTCCCTGCGTATCCTGCGGGGCCTGCTCCCAGGCCTGCCCGACCTCGGCGATCAGCGACCGCTTCATGTCGAAGTCGATCGAGGCAACCAAAAAGACCCGCACCGTCTGCACCTATTGCGGAGTGGGCTGCAATTTGACCGTCGCCACCAAGGGCAGTGAAGTGCTCTCGATCCAGGCTCCGGTGGACGCCGAAGTGAATCACGCCCACACCTGTCTGAAAGGACGTTATGCGTTCAAGTTCTTCAATCATCCGGACCGGCTGCGGCAGCCGCTCATCCGCATCAATGGCCAGCTGGAGAAAGCCACGTGGGAGGAAGCTTATACTCACATCCACGAGCATCTGACCCGCATCAAAAACGAACATGGCGGGCAGGCGGTGGCGGGAATTTCCTCGGCGCGCTGCACCAACGAGGAGAACTATCTGATGCAGAAATTCATCCGGGCGGTGATGGGCACCAACAACATCGACTGCTGCGCCCGGGTCTGCCACTCCCCCACCGCGTGGGGCATGCAGAAGAGTTTTGGCACCGGGGCCGCCACCAATTCCTTTGAGGATCTGGAGTTCACCAAATGCATCATGGTGATTGGCGCGAATCCCACGGAAGGCCACCCGGTCACCGGCGCGCGGCTGAAACAGCAGGTCATGAAAGGCGTCCCGCTGATCGTGATTGATCCCCGGAAAATCGAGTTGGTGCCTTATGCGAAATACCACCTGCAATTGCGGCCCGGCACCAACGTGGCGCTGTTGAATATGATGGCCCGGTTCATTCTGGATGCCGGACTGATGAAACGTGAGTTTGTGGAAAAACGCTGTGAAAATTGGGCGGAGTTCGAGGCCGGACTGAAGGCGCTGGACCTGGATGAAATGGAACGCATCACCGGAGTCAGCCAGGAACTGGCGCGGGCCGCCGCCCTGGAATACGCTTCCGCCGAAGCCGCGATGAGTTTCCACGGCCTCGGGGTGACCGAGCACCAGATGGGAGCCCGCACCGTGATGCTGATCGCCAACCTCGCGATGATGACCGGCAACATCGGGCGTCCCGGGGTGGGAGTGAATCCTTTACGCGGCCAAAACAACGTGCAGGGCGCCGCCGACATGGGCTGTCAGCCGCATCAGGGGGCCGGTTATTTTGAGGTGAACGATCCCGGGGTGCATCGCCGCTACGAGGAATTCTACGGGGTGAAACTGAACGAGGAACCCGGCTGGAAAATCCCGGAAATGTTTGAAGCCGCCATTGATGGACGCTTGAAGGCGCTCTGGCTGATGGGTGAGGACGTCGTGCAGACCGACCCGGACTCCGCGCATGTAAAAATGGCCATGGGCAGCCTCGATTTTCTCGTGGTGCAGGAGATCTTCATGACGGAGACCGCCAAGTTTGCCAACGTGGTGCTGCCCGCTTCCTCGTTCCTGGAAAAGAGCGGCACCTTCACCAATGCAGAGCGCCGGGTGCAGCGGGTGAATGCGGCCGTGAAACCGTTGGAAGGCACCAAGCCGGATGGTCAGATTCTTTGCGAGGTCATGCAGCGTTTCGGCTATCCGCAGGACGACTATACCCCGGATGGGGTGCTGGCGGAAATCGCCCGCATCGTGCCGTTCTTCAAAGGCGCGACCTGGGAGAATCTGGGCGATAACGGAAAGCAATGGCCCATCCAGGAAGGCGGGCTCGACACGCAGATTCTGCACACCGAATCCTTTAAGCGCGGGCTCGGCAAGTTCCACTTTTTCCCATGGGAGGAATCCAACGAACTGGTGGAAAACCGCGCAGAATTCCCGTTCATTCTGACGACCGGCCGCCTGCTGGAACATTATAACTGCGGGACGATGACCCGCCGTACTGGCAACAGCCTGATCGTGACCCGGGACGAACTGGCCATCAATCCCAAGGATGCCCGGGCCAAGGGCATCCACCCTGGCGACATGGTGCGCCTGTTCTCCCCCCGGGGTGAGGTGGAATTGGCCGCACGCGTCACGGAGGAAGTGAAACCAGGGATTCTCTACACGACGTTCCACTTTCCGGAAGCCATGGTGAATAACGTCACCGGGGCCGGGCATGATGCCGATACCCTCTGTCCCGAATACAAAGTCGTGGCGGCGGATGTCGAGCGGGTGTCGGAGGCCTTGCCAAATCATCAGATCCCAACACTTCCTGCCCACGCCTGA
>CAIZWU010000229.1 GCA_903936775.1 uncultured bacterium
AAAATGCGGTGGTCTGGGAGTGGTCCACCTCGGGACCCACCCCCTTGGATTGGCCCTTGGAGCCCGGGCAGGTCAGGGTAGCGGCCAAGGGGCAACTGGCAGCCAAGGTCCTGGCAGCGTTGGCGCGGGTGGGATCAGGCTCCGGTCCGTTGGGGCTTCCTGACCCGGCCCCGTCCCTCCAGGAAAAGCCTGCTGCGGTGGCCGACGGGGAGGATCTGGTGCGCCTGTTCGAGGCGCCCTGAAGCAAGGCCGGTGCCGCCGGAAACGAGGACGTGATTCCGCTTGGTTCCCCGTCAGGATGAAGGCAGGGTAATCCTGAAAAAGGCAAAATCTGAGCCTGTGTGAACCATGAAATCCCCGGAAAAAGAGCTGCGCTTTACCCGCTCCCATCAAGCAGTGGGATTCTGGGCGTTGGGCCTCGGGCTGGTTCTGGCCGGAGTCGGATTGGGGATTCTGTCATGGTGGCAGCTGCGCCATCCGCCGCCTTGGTGGCTGGCCTTGGTGCCCCTGGCGCTGGCGGCCGGGGCCTTTGTCCTCGCCTGGAGACTGACCCGGCATGCCTACCTGCTGCTTTCACCGGTGGGCGTGGAGATTTTTCCGTTCTGGAAGCCCGTGGATAATTTTCAGCTGCTGCCCTGGGGCACCATTGAATCCGGGGAATTTTCGCCGGATGACCGCTGGCTCACCCTGACGTTGGCCGGCTATGACGATGTCAAGGTGATCCTGACCCTGGACCCGATTCCGCCCAAAGCCCGCCCCTTGCTGAAAAAGGCCATCCTCGGCGTCATGGAAAAACGCACCGCTGACGTCCCGCAGGCCGGTGTCTGATCCGGTCTGCTCAGAGGGCATCCATGAATTTGGTATACATGCCCACATACATTCCGGCCACCCGCAGGATTTGCCACGCGGTGAAGGCCATCACCACCCCGTAAAAAACGCCACAGAGGCGCTTGGCGGAAGTTTCCATGGTGGTGGCGGACTGCTCCATGGCAGCGCGGGACAGGCGCAGGGTTTCGGTATCGAGATGGCCGGTGAATTCCGCGGCGGCCAGCGCCCCTGACATTTCGCGGGGAAAAGCGGGCTGCGCGATCAGGGACGCTCCCAGTTCCCCGCCATTCTCCACCGACTGGGCGGCGCGGAGACTGGCCGCTTCCAGCAAGGCACTGCGGGAAGCGGTGCCGGCCTGCTTCAGGCCTTCCGAGATCCGCTGGCTGCTGGCGATGCAGAAATGCAGCACCGCCAGCCAACGCGCCAGGGCCAGAGCCTTCCGGGTGGATCCGACGAGGGGAATCAGGTCAAGGACGCGATCCACCGGCAGGGAGTCCGCCGCCTTCCGCCCCAGCCACTGCCCGCCGAGCCAGACCAGGGCAAGCAGCATCCAGATCCACAGCAGGCCCCACAGCAGGGCCTTGACGACGTCACCTGCGCTCCCTCCCGTCACTACTGCCCCTACCAGGGCAGGCAGCAGCACCGCAGCGTGCAGCATCGCAAGGGGATAGAGCAGCGCGGTGCGCGCCCGGGCCCCCGTTGCGGCCAGCAAGGCATAATATTCCTCCAGATGCCGGAAGCCATCCGCCAGTTTTCCGCCCCGTTCCGCCGCCCCGATAATGCTATGCTCCATCGGCGTCAGGCTGGCGGATAACGCATCGGCAATGGTCCGCCCCTCCGCCAATCCCTGTTCCATGGCCGCGATGGCCCGTTTCACGGAATCCTCCCGCCACTCCTGCCCCAACACTTTAGCCGCCTGCGTCACGGAAATACCCGCTCCGGTCAATTGCGCCAGTTCCCGGAAAAATTGCGCACGCTGTTTGGGTTGGGGGCCACGGGTCATGGTTCCTGATAGCGCGGGCCGGTGGCGGGGGAAAGCCTTAAAGCAGCAGTGCAGGACGCTACGTCAGGAGAAGGCGGATGGGCCCTGCTCAACGCGGCGTGGGGGGCAGAGAATCCGCGACAATGGATTTACATCATGGCCCGCTGTCCGGCAGCCGCGGCTTGTAGCAGGCCCGGTAGGAAATCTCCTGAAGCGAATGCCCAGCGCGTTGCTTGGCGGTCCAAAATTCATTCTGATAAACCGGCACCCCGGCTCCTGACTCCTCCGCGCTCAGAACGGAAGTCGTGGTTCCGAAGCCCGAAAAGGAACGCCATTCCCCGTGCAGTTGATGCCAGCGGGAGGGCGCTTCCGGCGCGCTTCCGGGCGATTTCATCGGTCATCGGAACAACCAACGCCGGAATGGCCGCCTGTCCCCTGGAATTAGCCCGGCCACGAGCGACAAGCCAGCTGGCGGCGGGGATTTCCCTTTGCAAAGCAGGGGGGCGGCGGCTTTAGAATAGTTTTCCCTCCAATTTTATGAAATACGATCTCATCGTCATCGGCGGCGGTCCTGCCGGGTATGTCGGCGCCATCCGCGCCTCCCAGCTTGGTAAAAAAGTCGCGGTAGTCGATTTTGACCGTCCCGGCGGCACTTGTGGGAACTGGGGCTGCATCCCCACCAAGGCCCTCCTCAAAACCGCGGAACTCTATCACGTCATGAAGCACCGCGCCGCCGAGTTCGGCATGAGTGTGGAAGGCCTCAGCTTCGACTGGGACAAGATCATCTCCCGCAGCCGCAAGGTCAGCGACAAATCCTCCTCCGGCGTCTCCTTCCTCTTCAAGAAAAACAAGATCGATTACATCCCCGGCTCTGCCTCCCTCGCAGGTGGCGGCAAGGTGGACGTGACCGACAAGGACGGCCAAGTCTCCACCCTCGAAGGCGCGAAAATCCTCATCGCCACCGGCTGCGCCACCCGCGATCTCCCCGGCCTGCCCTTCAACGGAAAAACCGTGATCGGCAGCAAGGAAGCCCTCACCCTTTCCCCTCAGCCGAAAGACATCATCATCATCGGAGCCGGCGCCATCGGCATTGAATTCGCCTACTTCTACAACGCCTACGGCACCAAGGTCACGGTGATCGAGATGCAGCCTAACGTGCTGCCGGTGGAAGACACCGATGTCAGCATCGCCTTGGAAAAATCCCTGAAAAAAACCGGCATGACCATCCTGACCTCCACCAAGGTCACCGCCACCAAGGACACCGGCAGCGGCGTGGAAATCACGGTCGAGGGACCGGACGGCAAGTCCCAGGTCCTCAGCGCCGGCGTCGCCCTGATCGCCATCGGCGTGAAACCCGTCCTCCCCGGCGGCCAGCAGCCGAAGCTGACGGATCGCGGTTACATTGCGACCGACGCCAACTATCAAACCAGCCTCAAGGACGTTTACGCCGCCGGCGACATCATCGGGCCACCTTGGCTCGCCCATGTTGCCAGCTACGAGGCGATCCAGTGCGTCGAAGGCCTCTACGAAGGCAAGAAGCCGAAAAAAGTCACCACCTTCCCCGGCTGCACCTACTGCCATCCGCAGGTTGCCAGCGTTGGCCTGACAGAACGCGCCGCCAAGGAAAAAGGCCTGAAATATAAGGTCGGAATCTTCCCCTTCATGGCCAGCGGCAAGGCTTCCGCGGTCGGAGAGACCGATGGCTTTGTGAAGCTCATCTACGGGGAACCACACGGCGAAGTCATCGGAGCGCACATCATCGGTGACCAGGCCACCGAACTGATCGCCGAGATGGGCCTCGCCATCACTGCGGAGCTCACCAAGGACGATATCCACGCCACCATCCACGCACATCCCACGCTGAGCGAAGCCATTCACGAAGCCACCGGCGTCGCGGAAGGGCATCCGATTCATCTCTGAACCCCGGACGCCCGGTTTTCCAAGCTGGGCCCGGGCCTCAGCGTGCCACCGGCACCGGAGCCCGCACCATCAGGCTGCCGGGCCGCGAAAATTCCAATACTTGGGCCTCGCCGGCCAGTTCGCCGTCGACTTCGTAGGGCACCGCTTCCTCCGCTTCCAGGCGGAGGTGGTCGGTCTGGAAATAAAACACCCCCCGCCGGGGCGCATAGTGCCCACTCATGAGCGCCCGGCCCACGGCGTAAAAATCCCGCAGGCCATGCTTTGGCATCACGACCACATCCAGCAATCCGTCGCCGGGGATGGCCTGGGGAAACAGCGGAAACGGCCCGCCGTATTGCCGGCCATTGCCCACCAATACCATGGTGCCCTGCATCGGGGGATGCCCTGCCGCATGGACGGTCATCGCCGGCGCGGGGCGGCCCAGCACTTTCAGGCCGGAGAGGAGATAACTCAGCGGCCCCCACCGCTTTTTTGCTTCCCAGGTCGTCTCCCGGATGATCGCCGCATCGATCCCTACGCCGGCCAGTTGCACAAAATAAGTCCCATTCAGCCGCCAGAGATCCACCTCCCGGTTCAGGCCATCGGTAATTACCTTCCAACATTCCGCCAATTGGGAGGAGGGCAATCCCAGCTCCGCCGCGAACACATTCATGGTGCCGGCCGGCAGCACCCCGAGCACCGTGCGGTCCCCTCTCCCTGAAAGCATGAGGCCATTCACCACTTCATTTACGGTGCCATCTCCACCCGCGGCGACGATCAACGGAGCCCCCTCCCGCGCCAGACGCTCTGCCAGCCGGCAGGCATCCCCCGCGCCGGTCGTCTGGTAGAGCTCCACCCGGGGACTCAGCGCCCGGATATCATCCACCCGCCCGCCCGCCTTCGCACTCCGCGCCTTGGGATTGATGATCACCGGGATCGCGGGCGGATGAATATCCGGCGGTAGACCGGCTGGCAGGGAC
Organism: uncultured bacterium; assembly: GCA_903936775.1. Classification (GTDB taxonomy): domain Bacteria; phylum Verrucomicrobiota; class Verrucomicrobiia; order Verrucomicrobiales; family V1-33; genus CAIZWU01. The sequence goes on from CAIZWU010000229.1 coordinate 4,690, forward strand.
GTGACCATGCCTTCACTTAATGGAATCACCCGGTCCCTGCATCTGGGAAATACGCCTTCCGCCGGGTCCATTCCCTCTTGCCCCGGCCGGAACCTGCCGACAATCTGCTGCCTCATGAAACCGTGGTTGATTACCCTCCTTGTCATCATCGGATGCGCCGGGTCGCTCACGTGGCTTATCACCCAAAAAATCATTCCGAGTTTCCTTGCCAAGGCCAACGAGGAACTGGTGGCTGACTGGCACGCTGGACTCAGCGAGTGCCGCCAGGAGACGGGCAGCTGGCCGGATCTGGCTGATCCTGTGAAATTCGGCGAACAGGTTTTTATCGTGCTTGGAGCCGATGGCCGCCGCATCCCAGGGGGCTACATGCACGGCCGCCCCAGCTCCCACCGGGATGGGGTCCTCTACGACGTTTACCAGCAACCCCTGCGCGTTACCCAGGAGGGGGAAAAACTGCTCATTGCCAGCGCTGGCGCCAACCAGGTTTTTGGGGACGGTGATGATGTCACTTCGGACCAGGCCGAGGACCGCTACCATCCTTCCACCCTCGCCAAGGCGCGGGCCGAAGCCGAGGCGCGGGCCGCCAAACGGAAAAAATAGCCGCCGCCCCATGCAGACTTATCACGAACTACTGCGCCGCGTCCTCCGCGAGGGCAAGCCCCGCACCGACCGCACCGGCACCGGCACTCTGGCCCTGTTCGGAGCCCAGGCCCGCTACCGGCTCGCCGACGGTTTTCCCCTCGTCACCACCAAAAAGGTCCACCTCCGCTCGATTCTCCACGAGCTGCTCTGGTTTATCAAAGGCGACACCAACATCCGTTATCTGCAGGAAAACGGGGTTACCATCTGGGACGAATGGGCGGATGAAAATGGGGATCTTGGTCCGGTCTACGGGGCTCAATGGCGCGCCTGGCCCGGCCCTGACGGCACTTCCATAGACCAAATCGCCCAGGTCATCCAACAAATCAAAACCACCCCCGACAGCCGCCGCCACATCGTCAGCGCGTGGAACCCGGCCCAGATCGGCGGGATGGCACTCCCCCCCTGCCATAGTCTGTTCCAATTCTTCGTCGATCAGGAGGATGGCACCCTTTCCTGCCAACTCTACCAGCGCAGCGCCGACCTCTTTCTCGGTGTCCCTTTTAATATCGCTTCCTACGCGCTGCTGACCCTCATGATTGCCCAGGTCACCGGCCTCCAGCCCGGGGACTTTGTCCACACCTTCGGCGATCTCCATCTCTATCAAAACCACCTCGATCAGGTCCAGGAACAACTCAGCCGCACGCCCCGCCCCCTTCCCCGCATGCGGCTGAACCCTGCGATCCAATCCATTGACGACTTCCGCTATGAAGACTTCACCCTGGAAGGGTATGACCCCTACCCGGCCATCAAAGCTCCCATCGCCGTCTGAGCCCCGGCCGGTTCCACCCCAATAGCACGTCCGCGTCCTGAAAAGCTGAAATTTGAAAACGCCGCCCACCTTCATCGCCGTCGCCGCCATGGCTGCCAACCGGATCATCGGGAAGGATGGCGCGCTTCCGTGGCACCTGCCGGAAGACCTCAAGTTTTTCCGGAAGACCACCACCGGCCATCCCATCCTGATGGGCCGCAAGACCTGGGAAAGCCTCGGCCGTCCCCTGCCGAACCGCCGCAACCTCATCCTGTCCCGCACCCTGCCGGACCAAGCCGGGGCGGAGGTCCTCCGCAGCCCGGACGACTTGGATGCGCTGGAACTCGAAGGCCCCGTTTACATCATCGGCGGTGCCGAGATTTATAAACTCCTCCTGCCCCGCACCAGTGAAATCCTGCTCACTGTTCTCGACGCCCCTGCCACAGGCGACACCTTTTTCCCCCCGTTTGAGCACGATTTCCCCCAAGTCGAAATTCTCGAGCGTCTCCCCGGGATCGCGGAGTGGCGCCGTTGCACGAGAAAGTAGTTATTCGGCTGGTGGCAGCACCTTGGGGAAGATGGGGGACGGTTCGCCCAGCGGATGGCCGTCAGGGAGGAGGCCCCACTTGAGATCCGGCAAGGTGAAGCCGGCGGGCGGGGACCAGCCGAGTTGCTGCTGCATTTTGGCGGCGGCGGTAGGCATGACCGGACTCAGGAGCACGCTGAGGTGCACCATGGCTTCGGCGATGTGGCCCATGATACTGGCGACCTGATCGGCGTTGGCGGGGTCCTTGGCCAGCTTGAAAGGAGCCGTCTGATCAATGAACTCGTTGGCCTGCCGGGCGGTGTCGATGACATCCGACAACACTTTTTGGATTTGCCAGGTTTTCATGTGCTCCACCGCCGCGGCAGGCAAGGCCGCGACCTTGGCGCGCAGGGCGGTGTGCGCTTCCGAGTCGAAGTCCGTGTGCCGCAACTGGCCTCCAAGATACTTTTTGGCCATGTTCAGGGTGCGGTTCAGCAGGTTTCCCAGGATGTCGGCCAGTTCCTTGTTGTTGCGGAAGAGCACGCGTTCATCGCTCATGTCGCTGTCCTGGCCGGTGGCGATTTCCGCGAGAAGGAAGTAGCGCAGCGCATCGGTGCCGATGATGTCGGCGATGGCGTTCGGATCAATGACATTGCCGAGGCTCTTGCTCATTTTCTCGCCCCGCGCATTCCACCACCCATGCACCAGCAGGCGGGGCATGTCGGCATCTGAAAAACCGCAGGCATGCAGCATGATGGGCCAGTAGATGCCGTGGGCGGGAATCAGGATGTCCTTGCCGATGACATGCACCACGTCCGCAGCCTGCCAGGTTTTGGAAAAATCCGGCAGGCCGCTGGTGGCGGGGCCGGCATCGCGGAACCCGGCGAAGCTGATGTAGTTCGTCAGGGCATCGAACCAGACGTAAGTCACAAAATCGCGGTCGAAGGGCAGCTCAATGCCCCACGTCAGGCGGCTCTTGGGTCGGGAGATGCAAAGGTCCATGCCCTCACCCTCCACTGCATTGATGAGCTGGGAGAGGCGGTTGGCGGGGAAGACAAATTCCGGATGCGCCTGCAGATAGCTGCGCAGCCAAGGCAGGTGTTGGGTCAATTTGAAATACCAGTTCTCCTCGTCCAGTTCGGTGACCTCGCCCCATTCGGGACCGAAGTTGCCGGAGGCATCGCGGTCCTTGTCTGTCAGGTCCTGTTCCTGGCGGGTGCTGTAAAATCGTTTGGTGTTCTTTTTGTAGAGCTGGCCGCTGTCATGGAGCTGCTGCAGGAGGGACTGCACGATGGCGATATGGCGCGGGTCAGTGGTTTCCACCCACCCATCAAATTTCACCTCCAACCGTTCCCAGAGGGCGGTGAATTTATCCGTGATCTCCGCGACATAAGCCTGCGGCGTGACGCCCGCCTTCTCCGCGGTTTGCTGGACTTTTTGCCCATGTTGGTCCACGCCGGTCAGAAAATAAACCGTTTGTCCGGCGAGGCGCTGGAAGCGGGCAATCGCATCCGCCAACACCTTCTCGTAGGCGTGGCCGATGTGTGGCGCGCCGTTGGTGTAATCAATGGCAGTGGTGATAAAAAGCGGCTGGGACATGCAGTCAGCATGAGCGGATGGGGCGCGCGGGCAATGGTGGAATGCGGCGGGGGACCCATCTGGAGGATTGGCCCCGGCGACCTGTTGCGGCCAAATGAATGGAGGTTCATTTTTGCGGATGGTTAATGCAACGCCGTCAGCCGCTCTTTGGAGCCGCTCCATACCATGCCATCCGGAGGGTGGCGAAATCCCAAAACTGGAAAGCCTCAGGGCAGGGGGGCGAGTTCTTTGGTGATGGTCCTGACGTTGTGCGCGAACGCTCCGCTGAAACTTGCCAAATCACCGGTGCCATTGCCATCCGCGATCAATTGACCGCCAAACCGCACGCCGGTTTCCGCGGAGATCCTTGCCAAGTGTTTCGGATTCACCCCCTGCTCCGGGAAGACGGCACGGATTTTGCTTTTCCGGATGGTGTCGATAGCCGCCGCCAGTTCCTGCGAGGTGGCGGGGACCGCGGGGTTCAGCCCCTGCACCGGGATCAGCTTGAAGCCGAAGTCCCTCGCGAAATATCCCATCGATAAATGGGCGGTGGCCAGCTTGCGGTCTTTGGAGGGAATCCGGCCGATTTCACGGAGCGCCCATTTGCGGAGGTCGGTCAATTGCTTTTGATAGGCACGGTTGTTTGCTTCGTAGAACGGGGCATTCCCAGGATCGGCTTTGGTGAATGCTGCCGTGATGACGCGGGCCGCGCGGATGACATTTTCCACGCTGTTCCACCAATGCGGATCCACGCCACCGTGGGTATGTCCGGGGTGTCCGTGTGCGGCCGCCTCCATCAATTGGGCCGCTTCACTCATTTCCATGGACGGTATGGAGTTTCCCACTTCCAGCAGGATCTGACCCGCAGTGAGGTTGTCCCGCAGCTTGCCCAGATAATTCTCCAACCCTTTGCCGGAAGCCAGCACCAAAGTGGCTCCGGTCAGGCGTCGCATTCCCGCGTCGTCGGCGAGAAATGATGGACATCAGTTCCGGGCTTGACCACGTCCACCACCGTGACGCGGTCGCCTCCCACCTGCCGGGCTATTTCCGTGAGGAGGGGATGCAGCGTCGCGACTTTCAATTCGGCAGCCGCAGAGCAGGGCCACCAGCATGTGATAAAAATGGTGGCAAGTTTTACGAGGCGATTGGTTTTCATTTTTTTGGGAGGTAGGATTTGGGGCGGGAAACCGAGGCCGGATCCGTGGCGTAGTCAGTGAGCCACTTCAGGGAAGGACCGGGAGGGAGCCACCATCGGGAGTGGCGCAGTTTGACAAAATCCCGATAGTGTCCCCGCCGGGTCCCTGATCCCCACTGCTCCATGGCCCAGATTTCATAGTCGATCAGCCAACGCGAAAATTTGGAGCTGAGGCCGGCCACCACGGTCAGGTCTTCGGGGCCGGAAATGGAACGGATATGACCGGCCTGCATCGCGGCAGGTTCGGGTGGGATGGGGTGATCCCAGCGACGCCAGGTATCGTGTTTCCTGTCGAAACAGATTCCGGGACCTTCAGTCGCATACCAGCCGGCGCAGAAGCCATGCAGTTCCAGCAGTCCCGTTTCCCATCCGAGACGATAGCGGCTGGTGCCATCCTTCGTCGTCCGGGGAATTTTTTCAAATCCATAGCGGACGAGGAGATTTCCGCCGGGGTGCATCACATCCCGTCCCCAATAATACATTTGGCAATAAAAGGCCCGGGCAGCGTCCCGCAGCGCGAGACGCTGACGCTGACGGGATGGATCGGGGACGGGAAAGGTGGAGGGAGAATTCATCGGATCACGGGGTGGGGTGCCAGTGGAGAAACAAAGCGAGGATCGCGGTGGTGCTCAGTGAAGTCAGAGCCTGGTGGCTGGCCAGCCGCAGGGCGGCCGGAAAACCGAGTTCCCTCCGGATGGTCCAGAGGGTGACAAGGCAGGAAGTCAGGGTCGAACAGAGCCAGACCATGAGGAAAACTTGACCAGCAGACAGGCTGGCGGGCAGGGCGCCGCCATTCTGATTGATGGTGAGCAGGCCGTCCTTCCGGATAATGGAGAAGAGCAGAGGCGCGGCGGTTGCTTCCGGCAGGGAAAGGAGCCGGAGCACCGGTTCCACCAGTTTGGCAGCGCGGTCGATCCAGCCGGCCTGCTGGAGTGCGGCTCCGGCGAGACAGATTAATAGAAAAACCGGCATCGCGGAAAACAGGAATTGTCGCAAGGCTCCGCGCACCCGCCAGGCCATGGCGCGGAGACGCGGTGCCTGGAGAAAGGCGGCTTCGTGCCGGGGCATCGTTTCAGCAGCGGCAGGAGTCCCGTGCCAAAGGCGGGTGTGGATGGCCCCGGTGACGAAAAGAAGTCCGAGGTAGGGAAGGAACAGACCAGGATGTCCGGCCACTCCGAAGATGGAGAGAGAGGCTCCGATTTGATAGGAACAGGCGGAACCGAAGGAGATCAGGGAAATGCAGGCGGTGCGGGTGCAGCGGCTGCAGGAGCGGCTTTGCAGCACGGCGACGACGTTGCAGCCAAAGCCGGTGATGACCGGCTGGAGATCACGCCCGCTCAGGCCGATGCGGCGGAGGGCGGGATCCAAGGTCCGCGTGATGCGGTCCTGCAAGCCGGTTTCCTCTGTAAAGGCCATGGCCAGGCTGATCAGCACCACCACTGGAAAAGCCCACAGAAATGAATACCAGCCCAGAGTGAGTAAGCCATACGAGCCGGTGAGCAGTGCGGCGGGCCAGACGGGCAACCAGGCGAGTGCGGCTTTGGAAGGCTCAATCAACCGGGCGTCCACCCACGGCTGGAGCACGGAGGCGAAATGATAGGCCAGAAAAACCGGCACGGCGTAAAACAGCAGCAGGGCTGCCAGAGCGGCCAGCGGGCCGAGCCGCGGCCTGTCGAAAAGGGAAGGAGCCGGGAGCACGCGGGCGGTGGGCGGAAGGGCGTTGACTGTCATCACTTCGCATGCCCAAGTGATTGCTTCGCGCAACGCAGCGAGGCTGGCCGGTGCTGGCAGGCGGGCATTCAGCGCGACGACGGGAATACCCAGCTGCTCCCGGCAGGCGGCAGCGGTTTCTTCGGGAAATTCCTCCGCGAGGTCAGCAAATGTCAGGATGAGGGCGGTCTTTTTGCCGCTCAGTTCCAAAATTTCCAGCAGGGAGGACAGTTCTCCTTGGAGGTCCACGGCACGGACCACGAGGAGGATGACATCCGCCGTGCCGGCAGCGGTCAAAGCCAGCCGGGTAGTCAGGGCATCGCCGGTGACGCGGATGCCGGGAGTATCCACCACGTCGAGGTTTCCTCCGGTCAGCAGGGCACGGCGGCAGATCACGGTGGAGCCGCGGAAATTGGCCTCATCCCCCGTGGCGTGGTTAGTCAGGCTGCGGAATAGCGTGGACTTGCCGGAGGATTCCATCCCGGCCAGCACCACCGTATCGCGACGCGGGGCAGGAGCATAAAACATGCGCTCTTCTGGCACGGGTGAAATTCTAATGCAAGCGGATTGCATTACAAAAATTACCGCGTAGGGCTGGAGCATGTCTGCTACCGATCTCTCCGATTCCAAACTCCCCACCGTGATCGGGATCCTCATCGTCGGCGCGGGACCCGCCGGGCTGGGAGTGGCCCAGGCTTTACTCGCCTGCGGGATTGAGGACTTGCTGGTGGTGGACCGGAAAGGCGTGGGCGCGTCGTTTGAAGCGTGGCCGCAGCAGATGCAGCTCCTCACGCCGTCCTTTCACAGCAATCCGTATCAACAGCCGGACTTGAATGCCATCACGCCGGATACTTCGCCGGCGGATTACCTCGGCACGCAGCATCCCTGCGGAACCCAATATGCCAGTTATCTGCGGGGAGTGGCGGAGCACTATCACATTCCCGTGGAGAGCTGGACCACGGTCCTCGAAGTGCAAAAATTGTTGGAGGGATGGCTGGTGACAACTTCGCGGGGCATCGTGCATTGCCAGTTTTTGATTTGGGCGGGCGGGGAATTTCAATTCCCGGAAAGGGGACGTATCGCCGGAACGGAGGGATTGTCCCATGCGTCGGAAGTGGCGGACTGGACGACTTTGGATGGAGTGGAGCACGCTGTGATCGGCGGCTATGAAAGTGGGGTGGACGCGGCGATCAACCTGGCGAAGCAGGGGAAAACGGTGCATCTGCTAAGCCGGGGTGAACCTTGGCACACGAACGATCCCGACCCGTCCAAGGCCCTGAGTCCCCGCACGCGGGACCGGCTGCGGGAGGTCTTTGTCCAACGGCCCGGCAGCATCCGGTTTTATAAAAACGCGGATATCGTCCGGGTGGAAAAGCTGAGGGACGACTATTTGCTATTTGATGCGGAGGATACGCCGCTCCAGGTCAGCACACCGCCGATCCTGGCTACGGGATTCAAAGGGAGCCTGGGCCTGATCGCCGGTTATCTGGAGTGGGAGGCGGGGCGGCCGGTTTTCAGTGAAGCTTCGGACGAGTCCACGGTGGCGGAAAACCTGTTTTACTGCGGCCCATTGCTGCGGCACCGGGGCAGCATGTTTTGTTTTATTTATAAATTCCGCGCCCGGTTCGGCATCGTGGCCCGCACCATCGCGGAACGCATGGGCGTGGTGTGGCGGAAGCCTCTCGCCCGGCACGCGGCCTGCGGCTTCATGATTGAGGACCTGAGCTGCTGCACGGATTGTCAGTGCGCCGTCGCAGCCGTGGGGGAAGACCCGCCGGAGGTGCGGGATTTCAAAGGGAGTGTGCTTCCGGCAGTTTGCTAGTGGCCGGAGCGGTCGGCCCCGGTTTTCCGATGCTCCATGGTCCCGGCCCCTATGCCATGACGCGCAGTTGGGTGGGCCAGGGATCAGCAAAGATGACACCTTTTTGCCACGCCGCAATTTCCTCATCCGAACACAGGCATTTGGTCAGACCGGCTAGGAAGCCAGTGCGTTCCTGTTCCAATCCAATGACGGTGATTTCGATATGCCGGTCCCCAAAGAGCCGCGAATGGTGCGCCAGTTGCCCACGGAGCGCGATGACTTCCTCCGGGAGCAGTTTTCCCTCACGGTTATGGATGAGTTCCGCTTTCCACAGGCCGTGCAACTCCAGGGAAAGCTGGCTGCCGGCCTGCTGCCACAGGAGGACGTGACCGGGCCGGCTGATCAGCCAGAGAAAACCTTTGGTGCGGTAGAGTCCGGTGCCGAGACCGGTTTGGCAAAGGTCGTGCAGGCGCTGCGGATGGAAGGGCCGGGTTTCCTTGAAGACGACCGCTCCGATGGTGTCCACGGTGGCCGGGCCCGCGCTCCCGCCGCGCCGTTCCGCCAGTTGGCGGAGGGCCGTCAGGTCCGGTGGCAGCACGGCGAGCAATTGGTCCAGTGCCAGCCCCGCGTAGGATGACTGGGCTATGGCGGCCAGCGGATTGAACTGCCGCAGGGCAGGAATCGTGCGTGCCAGGGACCTCTTTGGCACGGCGTCTGTTTTGGTTAAAATAATCACATTCGCAAAACACATCTGTTCCACCATCAGCGTGGCGGCGGGGACCAGCGCGGAATCAGCCTGGGTGCTCTCCAACCGGGTGCCATCGGCAAAGTCCCGGTGCAGATTCAGGGCATCCACCGTGACGAGGAAATGCCGGAGATGGAACGCTGGGTGCTGCGTCAGCGCGGCCACCAACGGCCACGGATGTGCGGCGCCCGTGCTCTCCACCAGCACTATGGGGGGACGTGGTTCCATGCGGCTGATCGCTTCCAGCGCCAAGCCGATTGATTCGCCCAATTTCTCCCGGGCGTGGATGCCGTGCAGGGCAAAGACGCGCTCCTTCATTCCGCCCATTTCCGGCGTGCCATCCGCCCCGCCTACCAATTCCACATCCACTCCGAGTTCACTCAAATCATGCACTATGACCGCTGCCTGACGCACTTCCGCCCCGCGCCGCCAGCGACGCAGCAGTGTGGTTTTCCCGGACCCGAGAAAGCCGCACAAAACAATGATGGGGATGGACGCTGGATTCATGCGGTTAAAATGATGACTGAAAGCTGTCCATGACCTGCGCGGAGCGCGCGGCAAGCCCGGGATCAGAGTGAAAATCGGGAGGCTGGCGCAGGAGGTGGCTCAACCAGGATCCCGAAGGCCTCGCGGGTCAGGGTTGCGATGGCGTCAGGATCGAGGTTCGGGCCAATCAGGACGGCGGAGGGGCGCCGGGCGGGGTCGGAGGCCCCAGGAGGTAGTTCGATGGGGAATTCGTCGGCTTCGCTGCCGACACGTTGATAGAGAAAATGGAGGCCGGGGGCATCCGCCAAGGCAACGAGGGCCTTGGCCCGCAGCACGCCGCCGGGCAGTTTTTTCATCCACCACAGAATGGCGCTGTGCTTCACCATCCGCGGCAGTGGGACTTGCAGACTGGTGAAGGCGTGCGTTTGCCGGCGGACGGCCTCGGGATCCTGACTGGATGGGCGCAGCGG
>CAIZWU010000230.1 GCA_903936775.1 uncultured bacterium
GTTGGCCAAGCGAGCAAGCTTGGCATCTTGTTCGGCGGTTTCATCGCTACTACGACCGACTCCGACTCCCCGGCATCGTCCATCGACGTCTTCGGCCTTGCGGCCTTCACGTCGCGCTGTGTGTCGCCATCACAACGCGCAGGATTCCGGGGTCTCCCAGTTCCGATACACGAAGTGTCTCCACATGCAGAGGGTCTACGACCACGTCGGCTACCCTCGGGGCTTGCCGTGGCGCCCTCTGGGTTGTTGCCTTCCGCTTCGCTTAACAGCGTCGGCAGCCGGGTCTTCTGTATTTCGTGGCTCAATACCTCGCCTGTGGTTTCCCCTGTCAACGCTTCGAAACGGCCCTCACGGACCGTCCCGCATGACTCGGGGTCAGTATGACTGGCTGGGTCTTTGCTGTACGACTCTTTCATTCGCTACTTTATGTTCGTTTGTACTGGCGCATCTAAGCGTCTCACCAGTCCATGTTGGCGCGAACTTCGAGGTCGGAGGTTGGAGGTCGGAAGGCTGCGGTCGGTCCCCGGTGGCAGGCGCAGCAGCGGGTGGAGCGGGAGCGCTAGAACTTGTCGGCTGGGCGACCTCAGCGGGAGCGCAGCCAGATGGCTGGAGTCAGGGCAGGAACCTGAGAGGTGGTGCCGTTGGCCAGGCGTGGGAGGACGTCTCATGCACCTCAGACTATCGCACCCTAGAGCTCGATCCGTCCTAAGGCTCCCCATTCCCGGCCCACCGGCCAAAAGACCGCGGTCCAGAAAACTCTTGGCACCGCGGAGTCAACCCCTATTGTGCTTTCATCAGAAAACCCGATCGGCTGGCTTGCCTTTCTCCGCTCCACCTACCCGAAAACGCCAAAAATCTCCTTCCCAGTCCCCATTTCCCCGGATTCTCACCTCCTCCCCCCGGGGCGCAGACCGGCAAAGGTAGAGCGCATGTCTTCCGGACGGCCGATGAGGAGGGCGGCTTCGTAACTGAAGTCAAGGCCGGGGGGGATGGGACGGCAGAGTGCCTGACGCAAGGAATGGAGAACCAACCGGATGATATTTTTGGAGCTGCGGTGCCATACGTGGATTTTTTGCGGCCACTGGCCCTCTGCGGTACCTCTTCTGTGTGGAAAAGGACATATTTTAGCTGTTGACTTTAGATTTTTCCGCTTTTGTTATATTTTTAGTTAAGTTTAGTATCTGTGGGAGTTTCTTTTATTACTCATTATCCATCATTCATTATGAATGCAATAATTTCTGCTTTTCTGGCTCGGCCACGGGCGATTTTGCTCCATGGGGTTTATGGGTTGGCCTTGATGGGTTCGGCGCAGGCGGCTCCCGTTTTCACGAGTGAGGCGACGGCGGATTTCACGACGGGTGTGAGCGGTTCGTTCACCGCGACCGCCACCGGTTCGCCCAGCTACTCGATCGCCCAGAAAACCTTTTTCGCGTCCGATTTCGCCAACCTGCCCGCCGATTGGACCCTGACCGGTTCCGCCGCAGTCAACGGCGTGGCGTGCGTGCTCAACCCGGCCACCGCCAGTACTGCCGGCGCGCTCATTCTGCCCAAGCTGGGCGCCAGTAGCCCCGGCTCCTTCACCGCCTCGTTCGACTACACCACTGCCAATGTCACCGCCACCGGTAACGCCGCACTCGGAACCAGCTTCAACTACGGCGTGCTCAGCGCCACCACCGGCAGCGGGACCGGCATGGTCGGCAGCAACGGCCTCGTGGTCAGCCTGGTAGAACCCTATGTAAGGTCAGGCGCTATCTCCACAGCAATGCCCGCACAAATCGAGGTGCGCTGGAACAGCACTCTCATCGGCGCGATACCCATCACCTACGGCAACGGAGCCAAGCCGGTGGAAATCACGCTCGACGCCGCTAACTTCCTCACCGTCAGCTACGACGGCACGCGCTTCCTCAGCATGAACCTGACCGGCAGGGTCAACGCCGCCGATCGCACCAATTGGCAGTTCGCCATGGGTGCCTCCAACGGCAGCGTCAACCAAAGCAGCCACACGGTCGACAACCTGTCGATCGTCTCCAATGGCGTGCTGCCCACGGGGCTGGCGCTCGACTCCACCACCGGCATCATCAGCGGCACCCCCGCCACCACCAGTCCCGCCGGCAAACAGGTCTTCAACCTCGTCGCCACCAACGCGGACGGCGCCACCCACCAACTCTTTGGCCTGAACCTCGCTTCCGGTGGGCCGGTCTTCACCAGCCCGGCCACCCAGCCGATGCTGCCTGGCGTGGACACCAGTTTCGCCATCGCGGCACCCGGCAGCGTCGGCACCACCACCTACAGTGTCGCCCCCCAAACCTTCATCAGCACCACGCTGGCCGACGCCGGCACCCTGCCCACTGGCGCCTCCATCAACGGCAGCGCCCAGTTCAACGTCGGCGCGCTGGAACTGACGCAAAATGTCGCCAGCAAGACCGGCACGGTTCAATTCCTGGGCCAAGGCGCGCAGAACCCCACGGCGTTTTCCGCCAGCTTCAACTACAAGGTGGGCGGCGGCACCACGGTCGGCGGCACCGGCATCAGCTTCAACTACGGCGCCCCCGGCGACACCACCAAGGGCCTGCGCGTCAACTTCAATGAACAAACCGGCACCCCCGCCACCAACGCCAGCCTGGCGGTGGTTGTTTGGAACGGCACCCAACAAGTTTCCAGTACCACCATCGCCAACCCTTTCACCGCCGCTCTGTATGCGAGTAGCAGTCCCTACTTGCCTGTCAGGCTGGCGATGAGCGCCGAGGGGCGCGTGCAGGTGTGGGTGAACAATGTATTGGTGTCCGACTCCACCAATGTCACCGCCTGGCAAACCACCGACAAGTCGCTGTGGGCCTTCGGCTTCACGGGCACCACCGGTGCCAGCAACACCAACTTCCACACCATTAAAGATCTGGTGATTGGCACCAATGGCATCCTGCCCCCGGGTCTCAGCTTCGACACCTCCACCGGCGTCATCAGCGGCAAGGTGGGCATCGGCACCGCCGTCGATCAATATGTCAATGTGGCGGCCAGCAACGCTGCCGGCACCGCGATGCAGCTCCTCAAGCTCGATGTTTCCCCCAGCAACACCCTGCTCGGCCAGCGGCCTGGCACTGGCACCAGCGTCGGCGGGCCCGACGTGTTAGGCGCCACCGGCAAGCAATTCCGCAACCTCAGCGCGTTTGCGGCGCTCACCACCGATGGCGCGGTGCAGGTGTGGGGTAATACCGCCAACGGGGGCTTACAATCCGCCGCGCCTGCCGGCACCGGCTACGTGTCTATCACTTCCAATGAAAAGGCCTTCGCCGCGCTGAAGAACGATGGGGCGATCTTCGCCTGGGGCGACTCGACTTATGGCGGTACTGGCGAGCCCACCGGCACCGGCTACGCGCAAATCTTCGCCACCCGCACCGCCTTCGCGGCCATCAAAAACGATGGCACCGTCATCACTTGGGGCGACACCGCCAACGGGGGCTCCTTCAGCCCCACCAGCACCAGCTCCCCCACCGGCACCGGCTATATCCGGATTTTCGCCAACGGCGGTGGCTTCGTAGCTCAAAAGGTCGATGGCACGATCAAGGCTTGGGGCAATGTCAACAGCATCGGAAGTGGCGCCCCGCCCTTGCCCACTATTAGTTTTAACCACCTTGTCGCGCTCAATGGCTATGCGGCGGGCTCCACGAACTACGGCGCCTTCGCGGCGCTCAGCAACACGGGCCCGACCATAGGCGCGATCACCAACTGGGGGTTGTCCACGATCGGTGGCACGACGGGCAAGCCCTCCAGCGCGGGCTGGCTGAGTATTGTGAGCACCTCCCGGGCCTTTGCGGCGATTGACCTCAACGGCAGTATCGGTACTTGGGGCGACTCGGCTTCCGGCGGAGGCAGCACCTCGCCGACGGCAGCAGCCAACCTCAAGGCCCCCACTGACAGCGGTTACCGGCAAATCTATGGCAACAGCGCCGCCTTCGTGGCGATCCGTCAGGATGGATCACTGCGGGCCTGGGGTTCCTCCGCCAGTGGCGGCTCCGGCGCGCCCACCGGCACCGGTTACGTGCAGGTCTTCTCCACGCTGAACTCCTTCGCGGCCCTGAAAGCCGATGGGGCCATCTCCGTGTGGGGCAGCACCACCGAGGGGGGCGATCCCGCAGCGGCGCCGACGGGCACCGGTTACGTGGATATCTTCAGCGGCTCGAGCGCCTTTGCCGCCATTAAGGCCGATGGTTCCGTCACCGTCTGGGGCAAGGCCGCCGAGGGCGGAAGCAACGGACCCACCGGCACCGGGTGGTCGGAAATCACCACCACGGGCACCGCGTTCACGGCGCGGCATAGCAATGGCACGCTCTATTCGTGGGGTGCCACCGCCACTGGGGGGACGGGGGTGCCGGTTGGATCGAACTTTTTGACGGTGCAGTCGCCTACCCTAGCGGCACCGTATTTCCCGCTCGCTGCGGGTGCGCCGGTGACTTTTACGAGGGCGCAATCGATCTACACACAGATTTTTCTGGGGATCCGGGGAGATGGATTGTCCTTCAAGCTGAGTCGCGGCACCTTGCCAACGGGCATGCTTCTGGATGGGAACAGCGGCTGGATCACCGGCACCCCCGTGGAGCCGCAGGAAGTTTTTTCCTCTAAGCCGCGGGTGTTTAACTTTGAGGTGACGGCCACGGGTGCGGCGGGCAGCGTGATCCAGGATTTCAATCTAGTTTTGACCAGTTCCGCGCTGCCGAACCAGCGGCAGGGATCAGGAGCGGTTTACACCATGGGCTCAGGCCAGGAGTTTTCCAACGGCGGTGCCTTTGCCGGTCTCGCAGCTAACGGCTCGATTGTTACCTGGGGCAGTAGCTTATACGGTGGTAGTGGGGCACCGATCGACACCGGCTACACGAAGATCACCTCAAACGACAGAGCGTTTGCCGCGCTGAGATGGGACGGCAGCATCACCGCCTGGGGCACTGCCAGTTACGGAGGCACCGGCGCCCCCACGGGTTCCGGCTACACGGCTATCTCCTCGAACATGCGAGCCTTTGCCGCGCTGAAGTCGGACGGCAGTATCACCGCCTGGGGAGACAGTATCTATGGCGGCACTGGTGGCCCCACGGGCACCGGCTACACGAAAATCTACGCCTCCACCAACAGCTTCGCCGCCATCAAGGCGGATGGCAGCATCACGGTCTGGGGGGATACTACCAACAACACGGGGGCGCCCACCGGGACCGGCTACGTCAGCATCACCCCCAACGTCAACGCCTATGCGGCCTTGAAGGCGGATGGCAGCATCACAGCCTGGGGTTTGAATACCGGTGGCGGCACCGGCGCGCCCACGGACACCGGCTACACGAAAATCATCGCGAGTAGCGGTGCCTTCGCGGCGCTGCGTCCCACGGGCACCACCCCGGACGCTGGCAGCATCGCGGTCTGGGGTAATAGCGACAATGGAGGAACGGGAGGGCCCAGCGGTACTGATTTTGTCGATGTCTGGGCCTCCTCGACCGGTTTTACCGCCATGCGCTCCGATGGCTCGCTGGTGTCCTGGGGTGCCAGCGGCACCTTGAGCAGCTTGGCCCCGACGGGCACCGGGTTTACCCAGGTGTTTTCGACCGGAACCGCTTTCGCGGCCATGAAGACTGATGGCAGCATCGTCGCATGGGGCGACACCGCCAACGGTGGCACCGGCGCGCCGGTGGGCACGGGCTTCACCACCATCTACAGCAATAGTGGAGCCTTTGCCGCGCTGGGGGTGGACGGGACCATCAGATCCTGGGGCAACGCCGGTTCCGGCGGCAGCAGCAGCGGCGGCGATAGCCTCGCGCCCGCGGGCACGGGCTACGTGCGAATCTACGCGATGAAAAACGCCTTCGCGGCGATCAAGGCGGACGGCACCGTGACCACCTGGGGCGCGGCGCCTTCCATCAGTGGCGCAGGAATCACGCCGGTGGCCGGGCTGCAAGGCACCACCGAAGCGCCCCCTTACTTCACCTACGGAATCACTGGCAACCTGCCGGCTGCGCGCACATCCACCCCGTTGGCCACTCAGGCGGCCGGGCTCAGCGGCCCGGCGGGCTACCAGGTCGGTGCCTTCGGGGTCGGCGTGGGAAGCTTTGTGACCGCGGGCAGCCTGCCTGATGGCTTAACGCTGAACTCAGCGACGGGCTTCCTGGAAGGAACCCCCCTCAGGGTAGGCACCAGCAACTTCACGGTGACCAGCTACAATGAGAGCGGACAAGCGAGCCAGGCCTACGCTCTAACGGTGATGGGTGCCACCACCAGCACCGCGCCGCCCGCTTTTGCCACGGCCAAACCGATCGGCTACGCCAACTACGCTATCGGCAAAATTACCAGCTACGACCTATCGGCTGTGGCGGCTCCTTCTACTATCCCGTTGAGTTACTCGGTGATCGCCGGGACCCTCCCCCCCGGCATGATCCCCACAACCAGCGGAATTGTGACCGGCACTCCCACGACGCCCGGCACCTACCGGTTCACCCTGACCGCCAGCGACAGCAAGGGCATCGCGGCGCAGACCTTCACCATCCTGGTCAGCGGCGACACCCCCAACCAGCGCCTTGGCCAGCAGTCCACCATCGATGCCCTGAGCAGCGGCAGCCAGGGGCTGAACGAGCGAGCCTTTGCCGCTCTCAGAACCGATGGTACGATCGTCACCTGGGGTGACAATGCCTATGGCGGCGCCGGGGCGGCGGGTGTACCCACCGCGGCTGGGTATGTGCACATCGCCCAGACCGCCCGCGCCTTCGCCGCCGTGCGCTATGACGGTTCGATTCAGGCTTGGGGGGACGCCGCTTACGGCGGCACGGGCGCGCCCAGCGGCACCGGCTACACCCGCCTGTTCTCCAACGCCTCCGCCTTCGCGGCCATGAAAGCCGACGGCAGCATCACCACCTGGGGCGCAGCCACCGCCGGCGGCACCGGTGAACCCACCGACGCCGGCTACAGCCAGATCTTCACCAACAGCGCTGCCATGGTGGCCATGAAGGCCGATGGCAGCCTCGTCGCCTGGGGTGACACCAACACCGGCGGCAGCGGCGCGCCCAGCGGCACCGGTTACGTCACCATCACCTCCAATGCCACCGCCTTCGCGGCGCTGAAGGCCGACGGATCGCTTACCGCATGGGGCAACGCCACCAATGGCGGCACCCTGCCGACCCTGACCGCCAACCACAGCTACCTCGCCATCCATTCCAACCCCAACGGCTTCGCGGCGCTGCGTGCCGATGGCACCATCGCCACTTGGGGCGCCACCATTGCGGGCGACACGGCCTTCGCCGGCGGCGGCAATTACATCAGCATTGCGGCGACCGACAGCGCTTTCGCCGCGCTGAAATCCAATGGCACCGTCACGGCGTGGGGAACCCCCACCAGGGGCGGCACGCCCACCACCGCCACCGGCTTCACCGCCCTCTCTTCCACCCAAGGCGCCTTCGCGGGCCTAAGGGCCGATACCTCGATGGCCTCCTGGGGCAACAGCAGCTCTGGCGGCATCAACACGCCTCCCGGCACCGGCTACACCCAGATCTACTCCAACCAACAGGCGTTCACCGCCCTGAAGAACAATGGCACGGTCATTTCATGGGGCAACACCAGCTTCGGCGGTAAAGATAGGGCGCCAACCGGCACTGGCTTCACTCAGGTCTTCTCCAACGCTGCGGCGTTCGCGGGACAAAAAGCCGATGGCAGCCTGACGGTCTGGGGTGACACCTCGGGCGGCGGCTCTGGCGCGCCTACGGCCACGGGCCTGGCGGTCAGCTCGGCCCGGGCGGCGATTCCCTATCATGTCTTTGCCACCACGGGCAAACTGCCCACGGCCTACCTCGGCACCACGATCGGCCCCGATGGCGGCGCGGGCCCGGCGGCCTATCAGGTAGGTGCCATCAGCCAGGGCGCGTATTACCGGGTCACGGCCGGCGCAGTGCCCGGTGGCCTGGGCCTGGACCCGGCCACGGGTTACCTTTACGGCACGCCCGCCGGCTTGGCCGGCACCTACACGTTCACCGTCACCAGCACCAGTGCGGTGGGCTCGGTGGCCCAGGCCTACACGCTGGAAGTGAAGGAACCGCTTTTGGCGGTTTTGCCCAGCCAGCGGGTGGGTAGCGGGGCGAGGTTTAGCTATGGCACGGGTCAATCGGCCAGTCACGCCTCTGCTTTTGCGGCCCTGACCGCCGATGGATCAATCTCGGTCTGGGGCAATACCGCCAACGGTGGCAGCGGCGCGCCTGCCGGCACGGGCTTCACCCAGATTTATTCCACCGCAAGTGCCTTCGCCGCGCTGAAAGCCGATGGATCGATCGTGGCCTGGGGCGATGCCAGTAACGGCGGCAGCGGCGCACCTGCCGGCACGGGCTTCACGCGGATTTTTTCCACCGCAAGTGCCTTCGCCGCACTGCACGCCGATGGCTCCATCGCGGTGTGGGGCGATGCCCGTAACGGCGGCAGCGGCGCACCTGCCGGCACGGGCTTCACGCAGATTTTTTCCACCCAAGGTGCTTTCGCCGCACTCAAAGCCGACGGGTCGATCACCGCCTGGGGCAATACCGCTTTGGGCAACAGCGGTGTTCCCACAGGCA
>CAIZWU010000231.1 GCA_903936775.1 uncultured bacterium
ATTCATAACATCATGGCCAAGACTCACGCACTCACCGCCCACACCCGCAAACGCAGCGGCAGTGGCGCCCTCACTTCCCTCCGCGCTGAAGGACTCATCCCCGGCGTCGTCTACGGCAAAGGCGTGACCGCCACCAACATCCGGCTCAGCCGGAAAGAAGTGGAAACCGTCCTGCACCGCAGCGTTTCCGAGCACATCCTCGTCGATCTCACCATCGAAGACACCAAGGAAACCAAGCTCGCCATCATCCAGGACGTTCAGCACAACCCGCTCAACGGCAACATCCTGCACGTCGATTTCCACGCCATCCGCGAAGACGAAGTCATCCACTCCACCGTCCCTCTGGAACTCACCGGCGAATGCGTCGGTGCCAAGGCTGGCGGCTTGGTCGAACACCTCGTCCACAAACTCGCCATCGTCTGTCTGCCCAAGGATCTTCCTGAAGCCATCCACCTCGACATCAGCGACGTCGCCATCGGCGGAGCCCTCCACACCAAGGAACTCGTCCTGCCCGCCGGCGTCGTCACCAACCTCGGCGCCGACGTCGTCCTCATGCTCGTCGCCGCTCCCCGCGTGGTCGAAGTCGTGGCCGCCGCCGTGGTCGATCCGAAAGCCAAGAAAAAGGGCAAGAAGTAATCTTCCCGGAGCCTCCGCGCTCCCCATCATTCCGAAAGCCGCAGGGGTCCGCTCCTGCGGCTTTTTTGTGTCCGGCACCCGTGAAATTAGTGCAGCAGCAGCACGCCCATGCCGAAAAAGACCACGAGATGCAGCCACACGGCGACGACCTGCATCGTCGTATATCCCCGGGCACCCCGGCTTTCGCTGGGCACTTCGGGATCGATTCCGAGGAACCGGTCGAAGTTCCGGTAAAGATACAGCCCCCCCAGCAGGCTGGCTCCGAGGCCAAACCCACAAAAAATCCGGAAGACCAAAAAGGCAGTGTCGCGAAGGCTGGGATCGTTCATCCTTCATGATCGTCCCGGCTCCGATTTCCACCAGATACAGATCCGCTGATTCTGCAGCGGAACAGATTTTCCACCGTCCCGGCTCATTTTCCTCACCAGCACCCCCAGGTTGGCCACCGCCCGTTCCATAGGCGTTCAAGTCCGGCTGCGGCTGCCAGAACAAATCACTTGCAACCCATGGGGATTGTTTATAGTAATTACTAGTGTTTCATTTCCGCCTGATTTTCATGTCCCTGATCGCCCTGCGTCTGCTGGGCGGAGATGTGGCCATGCTGCAGGTGGTGGCTTGGACGGGGATGGTGGTGTCCCGCACTGCGGAGCGTGGCCTCACTGCCGCGGTAGAGTCCACCTTTGATGGTGCTGAGCCCTGCCCTCTGTGCAAAGCCGTCAAAGCGGTCAAACAATCGGAACAGGAACAACAACCGGCGGACCCCGAGAGCCTGATCACCAAGCTCAAGCTGAAGGACATGCTGCGGACCGATGATTTGGACATCCCTTGTCCCTTGGCGGAGATCCCGCAGGTGCTGTCCCCCGCAGCCCTGCTCGCCAGCCTACCAGCCACCCGGTGCGATGCCCCGGCGGTGCCGCCTCCAAAGCCCTGCTGAGCCTGCCGCGCCCCATCGGCGCATTTCCCTGGCATCCTTCTGGGAAGTGATCCCCCACTTCATCATCAAGGCAGCCACCGGCACCGGCCTCACCAACGAAAGTCCTGACGGCAGCTTCAGGACCTGTTTTCTCTGGTTCTTCTGACCGAAGCGGCCACCCCATCCCCGGCTCCTGCCGGCCCCCGCGCCCAGCACCAGCATGCCTGCATTCCGCAGGTGAATTCGGGGCTCCCCCGCCTGCCGGAAGGGCCCTCCTTTTCTCGTTAGGTCGCACCACCCCCGGCCCGCCGGTCGCGGCGGGTCCGTTCCCCACTCCACCCTTCCCCCTGTGCTATTCCCTTGAAAGCCTTCACCGCCTCTCTGCTCGCAGCTCCTCTGCTGCTTACCACCGCCCACGCCCACCATGGGCAGGAATTCTTCCTGCTTTACGATGCCCGCGTCCAGCTCCCTGGACACGGAACCCTCCAAGGAGGCTTCAGTTTCATCGATGAAGGCACCGACGACTCATTCGCCCTCTCCCCCAGCCTCAGCCTTGGCATTCTGCCCCGCACCACCTTCAACCTGCGGGCCGACTTCACCGACGAAGCCGGAGACAGCTGGGCCTACCGCTCCATCGAACCGGGCTTCCAATTCGACCTCACCCCACCGGACCTGAAGCTCCCCATCCGCTTCGGCCTCGCGGTTTCCTATCAATTTTCAGGAAGCGACGGCGGCAGCAGCCATTCCTCAGGCACCACGGACTTGTCAGGCGGCACGGTGGCCTACGTGCACGATGACACCGCCAGCCAAACCACCCAGACGTCCTCCACTTCCAGCGCTGCCGCCGGACATGACCACAGCACCCACAATCACGCTACGGCGCCTGTCAGCCAACCCGGAGTGGATCCTGGCCCTGATGCACTGACCCCGGAGGAGCTGGCTGCCATCGAAGCAGAAAACGCCGCCAACGCTGCCTCCCAGACTCCAGCCGCGGTGGCCCCGTCCTCCCCTGCGCCCGCCAAGCCCAAGCCGAAACCCAGCGCGGAAGCCCACGATCACGCCAGTCATGATCATGCCGGAGAGTCCGGTCATTCCCACTCCGGCAGCATCCATAACCACGACGACAATCTTTTCACCGCCCGCCTGATTTTCGAAGCAGATTTTACCCCGGACACCCTCCTCGTCGGCAATCTCATCAGCGTCCTGCCGGAAGGTGGATCCGCCGCGTGGGGTTACGCCATTGGCGTGCGGCACCGCTTCCGTCCGGACCTCGCCGTCGGCGTGGAAGCACTGGGGGACTTCGACTCCCAAGGCCACCAGGAAGTGCTCGGCGCCGTCTTCTGGGAGCCCGTGCCCCACGTCCTGCTGAAGGTGGGCGTCGGCACCGGCCTGACTTCCGTCAGCCCGGATGCCACCCTCCGCGCCGGGGTGCTCTGGATGTTCTAACTCATTTCCATATGTCCTTCCTCCTGCGAATATTCAGTCCGTTCCGTCATCGGACTTATCGGATCCATGCGGCCTATTTCCTGGCATCGGCCGCGCTCCCCGGGGCCGCCCGCGCCGCCGTGCCGCACCAGCACTTCGAAGGACGCCAGACCCATCCTATCACCGTCTCCCCCGACGGCACCCTGCTCTTCGCCGCAAACACGCCGGATGGCCGTCTGTCCGTGTTCGACATCTCCAATCCGGCCCGCCCCGCCCCGCTGCTCATCGCGGAAATCCCGGTCGGCCTCGAACCCATCTCGGTCCGTGCCCGCAGCAATGATGAAGTCTGGGTCGTCAACGAAGTTTCCGACAGCGTCTCCATCGTCAATATCCCCCGGCGAGTGGTGGTGGAGACCTTGCGCACCGCCGACGAGCCGGCCGATGTCGTCTTTGCGGGCACTAAAGCCTTCATCTCCTGTGCCCGGAATAATCAGATCCGTGTCTTCGATGCCGCCACCCGCACCGCGACCGCAGTCATCCCGATGGAGGGAAATTACCCACGCCCGCTTACCGTTAGCGCCGACGGCAACTTCCTCTACGCGGCCTGCCTGCTTTCCGGTAATCAGACCACCATCCTCCCCGCCGCCGCGGCCCCTGCTCCTCCCGCTCCCACCAACCCCGCGCTGCCCGCCGCGCCAAAAACCGCCCTGATCGTCCCCGCCAGCGACTCACGCATCAACTACACCGTCCTCGATCACGATATCGCGGAAATCTCCGTCAGCGGCAATAACGTGATCCGTTGGTTCGGAGGAGTAGGCACCCATCTGTTCGATGCCGCCCTGCATCCCCTCACCGGCGAGCTCTGGGTCCCCAACTCTGAATCCCTGAACCTGATCCGCTTCGAGCCCGCGCTGAAGGGACACTTCGTTGAGCACCGCGTCACCAGGATCCAGCTCCCCGCCGGCACGGTCACGACCCACAACCTGAATCCCGGAGTGGATTACGCCGTCCTGCCCAATCCTGCCGCGGTGGCCACTTCCCTCGCCCAGCCCACCGCCTTGGTTTTCCAACCCGATGGAGCCGCCGCCTGGGTGGCCGCCTTCAATTCCGACCGTGTCGCCAAACTCGGGCCTGACGGCACCGTCCAGGCCCGCGTGGACGTGCGCCTGCCCCTGCCCCCTGACCGCACGGAAGCCAATGACAGCCAGTTCATGCGCGGCCCGCGCGGCCTTGCGTTCAACCCCGCCGGAAGCCGCCTTTTCGTCCTCAATAAGCTATCGAACACCATCAGCATCATTGACCCCGCCACCGCGGCGGTCCTGACGGAAGTTCCGGCCGGCAGCCATGACCCGACGCCCGCTCATATCAAATCCGGCCGCGGTTACCTTTACGACGCCCGACTTTCGGGCAACGGCACCAACTCCTGTGCCTCCTGCCATCTTGACGCCGACACCGACGGCCTCGCCTGGGACCTCGGCGATCCCGGCGGCAAACTCATCACGGTGCCGGGACAAAATCTGTCGACCCATGACCTGACCATGCGCGACCGGGTCATGCATCCCATGAAAGGTCCCATGCTCACCCAGACCCTCAGAGGGCTCCAACCCGCGCAGAAATTCCACTGGCGGGGGGACCGGGCCACCCTGGCAGATTTCAATCCCACCTTCCCCGACCTGATGGGCGGCAAGCTGATCCATCCGGACGACATCGATAATCTCCACGCCTACCTGCTCAGTCTCAAGCACCACCCCAATCCGAACCGCCATCCGGACAACACCCGGCCCACTGCGCTGCAAAACGGAAACGCCAACACCGGCCGCCTGTTGTTTCTGAATCATACGAAATCCCACTGCGCCACCTGCCACATCCTGCCCACCGGGTCGGATGACAACATCGACCTGATGCAGGAGGTCGGCTCGACCCAGCCCGTGAAGACGCCGCCGCTGCGGACGGTGTATCAACGCGCCTCCTTCAGCACCGGCGCGGGAACCAGAACCGTGACGGGCTTCGGCCTGCTCAAGGACGGCAGCGGCACGGCCGCAACCCTGCCGATTGGCCATCCCTACGTGCTGGACGACCTCTCCACCGTCCAGGAGTTTCAGGATGTCAGGGCTTTCCTGCTTTCCTTCGACACCGGCACCGCCCCGGCGACCGGATACAGCCGCACTGTGATCGGATTTCCCGTCCCGGGCAGTCCTGCCGAGTCCGATCTGAGTCTGCTCGAAGCCCGTGCCAACACTTCCGAGAATGACCTCATCGTCCGGGGAACTGTGGGCGGAAAACTCCGCCAGCTGGTTTGGAACAAGGGCCTTGCCCGCTACACCTCCGACCGGGGCAGCGAAGCCCCCCTGACCCGGAGTGTCCTGCTCTCCCTGCTGGAACCCGGTGATGCCCTCACCTTCACCGGCACCATCCCCGGGCTGGGTTCCGCCCGTGGCAACGACCGGGACGAAGACGGCATTCCCGATGCCGATGAAGCCCCTCCTGACCTTCTGTTCCTTCCGTCCGGCGGTTTCCCGGAACTATCATGGGATGCCCGTTTCCAGGACTGGTATCCTGAAATCTCGAACTCCCTTTCCCCCGGGCCCTGGGCCCCGCTGACTACACCAGCCACGATCACTGCCACCGGTCAAATCCTGGTGACCCCACCCTCCGGCCCCGCCCCGCTGTTCCTGCGGCTCCGGCGCTCCTGGTAGCACTCTTCCCTTTTTCCCAAGAAGGAAATCCCAAAACAACCAACCATGAAAACCAAACAAAATCCATCATCGCGCCACCGGCGTGCCGCCCTTGCGCTCCTCGTCAGCGCCATGCCTGCCTCTGCTGCCACGATCTCTGAAAATGCCATCACTTCCGGCGAAGGGGTGCCCTACAAATGGGAGGTCGGCCTCAGCGGCAATGACTCCGCCACGGTGATCCGCCACGTGGGTGCCTGGAGCTGGGAGGACAATGCCCTCTTCGCTTCCGGGGAGAATCCCGTCGGCTGGACCCACACCTCGGATTGGCTGAAGCTCTCCCTGAGCGATCCCGCCACCTTCACCCTGACCCTCAGCCGGGAGTTGAATGTGGCCTGGCCCAGCGGCGGAGATCCCACCCGCACCACCGGTTCCAGCGCCTCCTTCTTCCCTTCCTTCACGATTTACAGCGGCATCGACACTACCGGAACGCAGGACCACACCTACAATAACAAGCCTGGATTCGATGCCCTCGACACCGGCGCCATCGGGTGGGCCGATCCACTCTATCTGGCGCATGTGGATAACAGCACCTTGGAATCCGTGAGTCTCACCCTTTCCCTCGCGGCCGGGGACTATTCCATCGCCCTGGGAAGCAATGCTCCCGCCACCGACGCCAACCGCCAGGGCTACCGTGCGCTACTCACGACAGTTCCCGAACCGGGCAGCCTTGCCTTCCTCGCTCTGACCGGTCTGGCGGCCTTGCGCCGCCGCCGTTAGCAAAACCATTTGCGGAACCCCGCCCAGAGTGGCGCGGCAGCGTTGAAGCCGCCGCCGCGCCTGTCGCTCCGGGGCCGGTTCCGCCGTCCCAAGACAAACCAAAACCAAAACAAAACCAAAACAACATGCCCATTCTAAACCAATCCCGGCCACTTGGCCAGCACTTCGCGGCCGCGGCCGCGTTCCTTGTGGTCACCGCGTCCAGCGGCCTTGCCCACATCGGTTATGGATCCGGACCCACCGGCCGGAACTTCAACGACCTTGGCGCCTTCGGTGCCGGCCCGGTTACAGCCACGAACCAGAGTGTCACCAGCAGCTATGGCTGGGCGGATGGCACCGATGCCGACTGGGGTGACAGCCACAAGCTGCGCGCCTACCGGTTCAGCCTCACTTATGATGCCACCATCAGCATCTCCGTGCAGTCCGTGGCTTATTCCAACGGGGTCACCAACTATTCCGCCGGCCTGCTTCCTGGCTTTTCGGTCTTCAGCGGCCTCGCCCACCTCTCGCCCAAACCTGCGGATCACGATGGCTCGGCACAAAGCATCGCCACCCGTCCCGTCGGCAATGAAGGCAGCTTCATCGCCACCGGCTCCTGGTCGATCTGGAACGATGGCACGGAATTCAACCCCGCCTTCGGTCCTGCCGAAGAAACCCTCTTCGGCTTCCGCGGTTATGCGGTGGACGGATCCGCCGCCAACTTCGGCAGTGCTCCCGGACTTGCTGGAGATGGCAACGCCGACGGCTTTGTGACCGGCAGCTTCAATCTCGCCCCGGGGGATTACACCTTCTTCGTCGGCGGGTCGAACTACGCCGGCACGGATGCCAGTGCCCTCTACGGGATCAGCACCAGCCTGAACGTCGTGCCGGTGCCCGAACCGGCCGGACTCGGGCTCGCCGGCTTGGCCCTCACCGGACTTGCCCTGCGCCGCCGCCGTGTCTAATTTGGACAGCAGTTCCCTGACCGCGCCGCCCTCACGAAGGCGGCGCGGCCCATGGGGGATCCACTTCACGACGACATACCACCCATGAAACCAATCATCACCCTCCTCAGCCTCGCGGCCCTCACCTGTTCCGTCCGTGCGGAAGGCCCTGATTTCGTCAAGGAAATCGCGCCCATCCTCGAAGCGTCCTGCGTGAAATGCCACTGCGAAGCCAAAGCCAAAGGCAAGCTCCGCATGGACACCAAGGAAATGGCCATGAAAGGCGGCAAGGACAACAAACTCATTCTCCCGGGCAAACCTGACGAAAGCGCCCTCATCAAGGTGCTCCTGCTCGATCCCGCGGAAGACGAAGCCATGCCACCGGAAGGCAAGGCGCCCCGCCCCGAAGCGGCCCAGATTGAACTTCTGAAAAAGTGGATCGCTGCCGGGGCTGAATGGCCCGAGGGTGTCGTCCTCAAGGCCTCCGAAAAATAAGCGCCGCTCCCCCGGCTTCCTTTCCTGAAAACGCCCCCCTCCACCGGATCCGCGGCAGCCTTGCTGCTGGCGCTTGGTTGGCCAGCCGCAGGGCGCGCCGGACCGGTGGAGGCGGATGCCGCGCCGCGGGCGATTTACCAGCGCGCCTGCCTTTCCTGTCACGGAGCGGAGGGGCTCGGCAAACCCCGGCTCTATCCGCCGCTGGCCGCTACTGACTGGCTCAATGCCCCCCGCCCGGACCGACTGATCCGCATTGTCCTTCATGGCATGGCAGGTCCGGTCAAAGTGAACGGCCAGCCCTTCCCCACCGCCACTCCCTTCATGCCCGGCCACGCCGCCACCTTGTCCGACGTTGAAATTTCCACGGCATTGACCTGGCTGCGGCGCTCCATGGGGAACAACGCCGGGCCTGTCACTCCCGCCGAGGTCACCACCATCCGGAATGCCGCTCCCCAGCGTAGCTCCATGTGGACCGAAGCGGAATTGCTCGCGTTCCCTGCACGTTAGAGCTCCCCCCAAAAACACCATGTCCGACCCTTCCCCTTCCGCTCCCCGGAGCCGGCCACCCTGGGGCCTCATCGTGGTGATCCTCGCTTCGGTGGCTGCGGCCATCATTTACAACATGACCCTGCAGCGCACGGTCCTGAAACGGGAAATCCCCGTCCGCACCACCATCACGGGAGACCTCTCCGCCACCGAGCGCACCGGGCGCGTAGTCCGCCTCTCCGAACTGCGCGGCAAAGTCGTGGTCTGCGCCTATGTCTACACCGTTTGCCCGCATGGCTGTGCTGCCGTGATCGGCGAGATGCAGAAACTCTTCAAACTGTTTGGCCAGCGCGACGACTTCCACCTCGTCAGCATCGCGGTGCTCCCCGAACACGACACCCCCGAATTCCTCAGTGCCTATGCCGATGGCCTGGGTCTCAAACCCACCGACCCTTGGTGGTTCCTGACGGGTAATCGTCAGGAAATCTGGGACTACATGGATCAACAACTGCTCCTGACCCCGGCCCAGCCTATCCCCCCCGAGGAACGACTCAATCCCCTCGACACCTACGAACACGACCTGCGTATCGTGCTGATCGACCGGGAAAGCCAGGTCCGTGGTTACTACTCGGTCTTCCATCCTCAGGAGGAAGTCGCTGAACTGATGCAGGAAAATCTCGAAGCTGACCTTGTCACCCTCCTTGCGGAGCCAAAATCCTGATTGCAATGGCCCGATTTCCGAGTAAATAACTCACTCAACCATAAATATCATGAAAACCATCACCCTCCTCACCGCACTTCTCAGCAGCCTCACCTTCGCCCATGCCGCCGATCCCGCCACCCATCTCTATAAGGGAGAAATCGCTGGAGTGAGCTGTGCCGCCTGCTCCAAGAAAATCAAAAAATCCCTCGAGCAACTCCCGGGCGTCACTTCCATCAAATTGATCCCCGGGGAAGCCTCCGGCGTCGCCAAAATCGAAATCGCTTCAACCTCCGCAGAGATCACCAAGGCCAGCGCCATCAAAGCGCTCGGTAAATCTGCCGAGGAATACACCATCATCACCCTGGACGAAGCGAAGCAGAAATAAGCTTCCCGTAGCAGACAAGTAGCGTGGTGCTGATGGGCCAAGCTTCGGGCGGAGCCCGCAGCGGAATTCCCAGCACCCGTTATTTGTCCCGGAAAACAAGCTCCCGCTCCAAGGCGGTGAGCTCTTTCCACGTGCCCACCACCAAATCCGGAGCCGAAAACCGCCCCACTGCCGTGCGGATCAGCCGTAGGGTCGGATGACCGATCGCCGCCGTCATCCGGCGCACCTGCCGGTTCCGGCCTTCTGTCAGGGTCAATTCCAGCCAGCAGTCCGGCACATTTTTGCGGAACCTGACCGGTGGAACCCGTGGAGGATGGTCCGGTGCCGGCTCCATCCGGCGCACCCGGCAAGGCAAGGTCGCCCGGCCGTCGAGGATCACGCCCCGCGCCAATTGCGCCAACGCCGGCTCCTCCGGCACCCGCTCCACCAGCACCTCGTAAGTGCGGGGATGCCCGTGCCGGGGATTCAGCAAACGGTCCACCAGGGCCCGTTCATTTGTCAGGAGGAGAAGCCCTTCCGAGTCCCGGTCCAGCCTCCCCAACGGATACACCTCCTTCGGCAGGCCAAACTCCGCCAGGGTCCGCTGACCGGGCCCTTCCGGCGTGAACTGACTCAATACATCGTAGGGTTTGTGCAGGGCGATCAGCATATCCTTGGCACGACAGGGACGGCCTGCCGATGGATTCAGGCCTTCCCGTGCACCCGCTTGAACAGCTCCTTCCGCACCGCCTCGATCCCTTCACCGGTTTCCGCAGAAATTGGCAGGATCTTCACTTTGGGGAAGCGCTGTTTAAAGTTTTTCAGGTTCTCGGCGGCTTCCGGCAGGTCCATCTTATTGGCGATCACCAGCCAGGGCCGTTTGGCCAGAATGGGATCGTAGAGGGAGATTTCCTGACGCAGGGTGGCCACATCCTCACAGGGGTCACGCACTTCCGTGCCCGCCATGTCCACCACAAAGAGCAGCAGGTGACAGCGCAGGATGTGGCGCAGGAACTCGAAACCGAGCCCCACGTTTTCATGGGCGCCTTCAATCAGGCCGGGGATGTCCGCCACCGTGACCCGCTTGTAGCCTTCATATTCGATCACCCCGACCATCGGGTGCAGGGTAGTAAACCGATAGGGCGCCACCTTCGGTTTCGCCGCGCTCAGTTTTCCGAGCAAAGAGCTTTTCCCGGCATTGGGAAAGCCCACCAGACCGGCATCCGCGATTTGACGCAGTTCAAAGTAGAACATGCCTTCCTCGCCTTTGATCCCGGGAGTGAATTCCGTGGGAGCGCGGTGCGTGGCGGATTTGAAGTGGACGTTGCCGAGCCCCCCTTTGCCTCCTTTGCAGAGGGTGAATTGCTCCCCGACTTCCGTCAGGTCAGCCACCAGTTCCAATTCCACGCCCTCGTCCAGCCGCTGCTTCAGGGTGCGCTTCCGGCTGGCGGCTTCGGCGGCGGCATCTCCGGCGCTGCCCGGTTCAAAAATATCCTCGTCCCCGGCTTCATTGTCGAACACATAGTCCCCGCCTTCCGGGGAGACGAAATCCAACGGAGCCGGATCGGTCGGATTGGGAGCCTCCGCCGACCATGAGGTATCGTGGTAAATCAACGTGCCCGGCGGGACCGTGATGACCAGGTCCGGCGCGGATTTTCCAAAACACTGCCGGCCGGTGCCATTGCCACCATGCTGCGCTTTGACCTTGGGATTGAAGAAAAAGGCTTTGAGATTGCTGGTGTTGCTATCCACCCGGACGATGATGTCGCCACCTTTCCCCCCATCGCCGCCATCAGGACCGCCATTGGGGTTGAACTTGCCGCGGTAAAAATGCGCGGAGCCGTCGCCGCCATTGCCGGCGTGGGCGTGAATTCGGATATTATCGACAAACATGGAGGAAGGAGAACTGCGCGGGCCGGGCTGTGTCCAGGGCGCGGGGAACCGGCACTCTGGCCCGGGCAATCACGCGGTGCCAGCGGAAAGCGCAGCCGGCGGAAACTCCTTTATTTCACGATCACATACCTCGAATCCAGCAGCTTGGTGATGCGGGCGGCGTTTTCACGGAAGTGGGAACGGGTGTAGGCATCAAGGTTCTGCTGCGCAGCCCCTGCCGTCAGACGGTCGCGCAATTCAGCCAGTTGCCCGGCGGAAAGATCGCTGATGGGCTTGGCTGCCGGATTGTTCCCCAGTTTGTTGTTGGCAAGGTCAATCAGGCGTTCCACATGCTCGCGCTGGAGATTGCGGCGCAGGCTGCTGACGAGCGGATCCCGGTCGTTGTAGGCCTTGGCCGGATCAATCTGGCCCAACTCACTCCACGAGGCCTCGTAAACGGTCCTGAGCACTTCCGGCAGGGTCACCGCGTCCTCGTTGGCCACGGTGCGGAATTCGTTGTCGTAGACGCGGGCCAGCGTCACTGGATTGAGCAGCGCGGTCATCGCCGCGGCCTGGATGCCGAGCACTTTGTCGTGGACGGGCCAGGTGGGCTCATCGAACTGGTTTTGCATGTCCCACCATTTATCGATGGTGAGGAATTTCAGCAGTTCCGGCGTGAGGCCGTAGGCTTCGTCCCTGAAGGTATTGGAGAGCACAAACGCCAGGGCCTTGCGCTGCATTTCCGGAGCGACGGGAACGACGGGCGCCGTGGCGTTGGGGTCTCCCTTGCGGGCGCGGTTCACGTAGGAACCTCCCAGCCAGTTGGCCATCATGGTGACCGCCTGCACCTGGGTGAGCAGGGTCAGTTGATAACCACGGCGGGCCTTGGACCACGAGTCGCCATCCTTCACAAATTTATCCAGCAGCTTGGCGCGGGTCGCCTTGGCCAGGGCGATCTGATTCTCCGCGTAAAGCAGCGGGTCCTTGCCGAAGTCGTAGCGGCGCGCGCGCGGATCGGGGCCACCGGTGTCTTCATCCGTCCCATAGATCAGCTGCGGTTCGGCGGCCCGGGAGAGGATCGGCTTCAGGTCCTTTTCAAACGTATAGCCGTATTCGATGGCCCAGTCGTCGTACGGCCCGACCGAGTGCATGCCGTAATCCCCCTGCGGCTTGTCCTTGCCGGCCACGACGTTGACCGGGATGTAATCCATCACCGATCCCGCAAAGGCTTTTTTGCCCTTCATGGCGTCGCTGTTGATTTCGTTGTAATCAAAGATGCTGGAAGCCTTGAAGTTGTGGCGCAGCCCGAGCGTATGGCCGGCTTCGTGGGCGACCAGATCGGCGAGGAGCGGCCCGATGAAGGACTCCGGAATGCCATCCACAATCTGTTCCGCAGGATCGGCCGCGGCATCCGCCAGCACCAGCGCCATGTCCATCAACGCCACGCCGTGCGCCTTCCAATTGGCTGCCTGACAGAACCCATTGAACTGGCTGGAGCGGTTGGCGAGGCCATCGAATTCGGTGCGTCCGGTCAAGGGGCCATTGGCCATGGCCGCCGCGATGGCGTGGCCGCCGAGCAACGGCATCGGCTCCCGGGAAATACGGTCCACGAGGGTGGCCCGCGACTCCGGCGCGGCGAGGCGCACCCGGGGGTCCCACTGGGGATTGCTGTGCAGCCACATCAGCATTTCCGGTCCGGCCCCATCCATGGCGAGCTGCGGGATCACGTCATTGTATTGTTTCCACCAATGGCGGATCCAGCCATCGGTCAGGATGATATCGGCATCGAGGATCTGGCCGGTGAGGGGATGCACCCGGCTGGGCCCGATGGCGGTGCCCTGGCCATTGGCGAGCCAGCGGATGAAGTTGTAATTCACGTCCTCCGGGTCCTTTTCCATGTGCTCACCGCTGGCGGCGTCCTGGAACCGGACTTCCACCGCATTGATCAGACCCACCTTTTCAAACGCCCGGTTCCACATCATCAGGCCTTCCTGAACCCAGCGGCGGTAACGGATCGGAGTGGTGTGCTCGACGTAAAAGATGACCGGATTTTTGGGCGGACTGAGCTTCAGGGAAGGATCAGCCTTTTCGAGGTGCCAGCGGTTGATGAACCGCACCTGGGTTTCCTCCGGGGTGAATTTGCCGAAGTCGGAATAACTGGTGGTGAAATAACCAATCCGCTCATCGGCGAGGCGCGGCTGGTAGCCGGTGTTGTCCGGGATCAGACTGAAGCTGTAGTGGAAGGTGCGGAGTTTGCCTTCCTTGGTGGGACCTTCCACCGAGATTTCGATATTGTTCGGGAAGGCCTTGGCGCTCTTGATGGTGTAGATGCCTTTGTTCAATCCCTGGGCCTCCACGCCAAAAAATTTCTCGGCGTGCTGCACCACCAGTTCATCCAGATCGATCACCGGCCCGCCTTGCGGCACCTGGGTCAGAATCGGAATATCCAGCAGCACCCGGTCCGTAAAGAGGCGTTTGATGGAATCCTGCGACGCTTTGTCGCCGGTGGAACGGATCTCCACGCTGGGGGTGACCATGGCGAGACGCTTGCCATAGTTCTTCCAATAGAAATAGACCTCACCCGCCTGCAGCCCGGCGTATTCGTCGCCGCTGGCCACGGTCAGGGCCAGATAGTGCCGTTGATTGGCATAAGCCGCAGGCAATTCCGCGAGGAGTTGCTGGTCTTTACCCCGGCTCCAGACGTTATAAAAGCTCTTCCGGCCATCCGCCGTGGAGACGACTTTTTCGTAACCCTTCAGAACCTCCTCCGGCTTGGGGAAATCCGTCTCGTCTTTTTTCGCGGGCGCCGCCATCGGTTCTCCCGGGATGGTGGCCGGACCTGCCGGGATCGGTCCCGGAGGGCCCAGCAGAGGATTCTGGGCAGTGGCGAGCAGCGTGGTCAGGGCCACAGTGGCGAGGGAAAGCAACGGGAGGCGGGTTTTCATGGAACGAATTGGCTGATTAGAACGGGGCGAATAATATTTACTAGAATTAATAGTAAATATGGAAAAACACAATCCAAAAGTTTTTATTTGCGCAACCTCCAAGAAAAACGCCTGCCGGACCACGCTTTGTCTCCGCAAATTCCATTTCGTGGAGGCTCTTCCTGTATTTTCAGCGATACGAGGCCCAAAGTAACCCGTTTATGGCAAGGTCCCCATTTTTTTCGTTCCTACCCGCATGAAATCCTCCTTGCCTCTGCTCCTCACCCTTGCCTCCCTGCCCGCCCTATTGCCAGCAGCTCCGGTGAAGCCGGTTTATTCCAGTCACCGGGTGACCCCGGAAACGGTCGGCCATGCCGTGGAAATCAAAGCCGATCTCACCGGCGCGAAGAAACTCTACCTCGTCGTTACCGATGGTGGTGACGGCTTTGGCTGCGACTGGACAAACTGGGTGAATCCCGTGCTCAAGGGGAGTTTCGGCGAAAAGAAGCTGACGGATTTGACCCCGGTCAAATCCGAAACCGGCTGGGGCAAGGTAGGCCGCAATGCCAACGCCGACGGTCAGCCGATGTCGGTCAACGGACAGACCGCCAAACTGGGCTTTGGCGTTCACGCGCCGTCCGTCCTGGAATTTGACCTTCCCGAAGGCACCACCGGCTTCGAGGCCACCGGTGCCCTGGACGACAGCGGCACCAAGCAGGGCGGCGGCTCCACCGTGGAATTCAAAGTCTATACCCAGGCCCCGCCTGTAGCCCTGACCAAGCCTTCCGGTGGCGCGGGGGGAGGAAACCTCGAACCGGAAGCGGCCCTCGCCGCCCTCACGCCCGGCGCCGGCTTGAAAGCGGAGACCTTCGCCGCCGAGCCCATGCTGCTCAGCCCGTCCTCCATTGATGTGGACCACCTCGGCCGGGTCTGGGTCGGGGAAATCGTCAACTACCGCAGCCACGACGGAAAGCGGCCGACGGGCGACCGCATCCTGGTCCTTGAGGACACCGACAAGGATGGCAAGGCCGACCGCCAAACCGTCTTTTATGAGAGCAAGGACATCACCTCCCCGCACGGCATCACCGTCCTCGGGAATCGGGTCATCGTGGCCGCCAGCGGCAAGGTTTTTGTCCTGACCGATGACAACGGCGACCTCAAAGCGGACCGCAGTGAACTGCTCTTCAGCGGCATCTCTGGAGCCCAGCACGACCACGGCATCCACGCCTTCCACTTCGGCCCGGACGGAAAATATTATTTCAACTTCGGCAACGCCGGTGAACAACTGAAGGACAAAAACGGCCAACCGGTCGTGGACAAGGCCGGAAACACCGTTTCCGCCTCCGGCAAACCCTACCGCCAGGGCATGATCTTCCGCTGCGATCCGGACGGCAGCCACGTCGAAACCCTCGCATGGAATTTCCGCAACAACTGGGAAGTCGCCGTCGACAGCTTCGGCACCCTCTGGCAAAGCGACAACGACGACGACGGCAACCAGAGCGTCCGCATCAACTACGTCATGCCCTACGGCAACTACGGCTTTACCGATGAACTCACCGGCGCCTCCTGGTCCAAAGGCGACGCCAAAACCAAGGAGGAAACCATCGCCCGCCACTGGCACCAGACCGACCCCGGCGTCGTCCCCAATCTCCTCCACACCGGCGGCGGCAGTCCCACCGGGATCTTGGTCTATGAAGGCGATCTGCTTCCCGAAGTCTTCCGCGGTCAAATGATCCACTGCGACGCCGGCCCCAACATCGTCCGCAGCTACCCCGTCAAAAAACAGGGCGCCGGCTACAGCGCCGAATCCGTCAACCTCCTCGAAGGCACCAACGACAAATGGTTCCGCCCGTCCGACGTCAGCGTCGCCCCGGATGGCTCGCTCATCATCGCCGACTGGTATGATCCCGGGGTCGGCGGCCATGCCATGGGCGATCTCGACCGCGGCCGCATTTACCGCGTCACCCCGGAAGGCCACCAGGGTTATCAAAATCCCTCCTTCGATCTGAAAACCGCTGAAGGAGCCATCGCCGCCCTCTCCAGCCCCAACGAGGAAGCCCGTTACCTCGGTTATACAGCCCTCCAGGCCATGGGCGAAGCGGCCGTCCCCGCCTTGGAAAAGCTGACCGCCTCCGCCAAGCCCCAGCTTCAGGCCCGCGCCCTCTGGCTGCTCGCCCAAATGCCCGGCAAAGCGGAAGCCACCGTCCAGCGCGCTCTGGCAGACCAGAACGATGACCTCCGTGTCACCGGCATCAGGATCGGCCTCCAGCACGGTATCTCACCGGCCAAGCTGATCGCCCCCCTCGCCAAAGACCCTGCCGCATCCGTCCGCCGGGAAGCCGCCCTCGCCCTCCGTTTTGACACCTCACCGGAAGCCGATGCCCTCTGGGCCACCCTCGCCTCCCAGCACGATGGCAAAGACCGCTGGGCGATCGAAGCCCTCGGCATCGGAGCTGATCTCTCATGGGATGCCCGCCTCGCCGCCTATCTGAAACTTGTCCGTGCTCCCGAAGCCACCCCCGGCGGCCGCGATATCATCTGGCGCAGCCGAGCCAAAGCGAGCGCCGCCATCCTCGCTAAAATCGTCAAAGACAACACCCTGCCCGAGGCCGAAAAAGACCACCTGATGCGTGCCTTCGACTACCAGCCCACCGCCGAGAAAGACAAAGCCCTCGAAAGCCTGCTGCAGTAGCAAGTCTGGCGGGGAAGTCAGGGGATTTTCCATGGCAAGCATGGATCACCACTGACACCCGCGTCGCGAGGGACCCGCAGACCTCCAAATTACCGGGACACCGTCCGGCCGGGGCGCGTCCACGCTCAGGGCTTGGCGGCCGGTACCGCAAACCCAAAACCAGAATCCGTGGCGTATAGCACGCTGCCGTCGGTTGCCTGGATCCAAATCAAATGCCCTTCCCGGTCCTGTTGGATGCGGAAATCCGAGACTTGTCCGGGAAACCACGCGGGCCGGTTTTCGAGCGAAGCCAGGGAAAATCCGGACGGAGCAGGAGCGAGTCCAAAGGGTTTGGACGCAATCCACTCGCTGGTCCGGGGACCCGGCTGAAAAGCGATGAACCATTGCCACTTCCGCACCCCGTCGGCGGACGAGGTCCATTCGCGGCGTTCCGCGTGAAGGATTTTATCGTCAGGTGCGGGACGACGCCAGAAAGCTTTTTGAAAAACGGCGGCGGGATCGGTGGTGGCTGAAAGCGAAGATCCCCCGGGACCCGTCACTGGAACCCCGCGGGTCAATTCTGCCGGCGGGGGAGCAGACCGGTAGACGGTCCATGCCCCCCAGACGAACAGCAGCAATGCTCCCGCGCCGATGGCTTTGGTCACAGGAACCCGAACCATGTTAATTCCCGGAGTTGGAGTAGCTGCGCAGGAAGAGCTTGATGTCAGTCACGCTCTGGGCAAAACGATCCAAGCCGGCCTGCTCGCTGTTCAGCAGGGAATAAGCGGGGATGATGAGTTTCCACTGGGTGTTCCAAACGCTGCGGCCGATCAGGCGGCTGTTGGTGAATTCCACCGGGACCGAGCCGTAGAAGTAGGCCGGATCATCGACCGCGCGGAAGGCGGCGTGCTTGCGGGGAATCCACAGGTCCTCGTTCAAACTGCCGTCCGGGGTGAAAAATTGGCTGGAGGAAAACAGGCTGGCTCCCAAATTTTTCGGCAGCGGAATCGCTTGATCCTTCACCGTCCAGGAACGGATGACATTGGTATCGCCGAGGGGCGGGGCGCGCATGGTGTCCATCCCGGCGGGAATCAGATAGGCATACTGCGTAGCACTGAGGGCGTTGGCGTTCGAACTGGCCGGGCCGCTCGCGCCGAAGACCCCGGTGGCGTAGGCGTTCATGCCCACGTAGCCTTGGAAGACGATCC